>JAFSZO010000095.1 GCA_017455605.1 Clostridia bacterium | reverse complement strand
CCTGCGCGCGAGTTGGGACTCATTGTCGCCGAAACGCTCGAAAAAGCATTTCTTATGCGACGGTTTTCGTCCCCTCGCTTGCCTCGCTCCGAAACTAATCGTTTCGTTCGCGTTTTATCGTAGCGTTCATAGGCTCGTTCGCGTTGCCCTTGCGCGCTACGCTTGCAAGCGCTATTCGCTCCGCAGCCCATTTCCGCTACGATAATTAGGATAGAGTAGAAGATCATTCGGAACGGAGTGACCCTAAACTCCACACTCCACTCTCCACTCTCGCGGAGCGTTAGCGTCGCATTGGGGTTCCCCGAAAAATCGAACAGATTTTTTGGGGCGCGACGGCGCGACCCGCAATTCCTAATTCCTAATTCATAATTCCTAATTAACGAAAAAGGTCGGCGAACCGACCTTTTCTTTCGTTGTTATTTCTTGTCCGAGGGGAGCGGCTTTTCTTTCGCGCCGCATCCGGAGCAATGGGCGCAGTCACAGCCGCAGTCGCAGGTGGGCTTGCCCTTCACTCGCTTCACGATACGGGAGACGATCACGCCGACCACGATCGCGGAGCATAGGACGATCAAGGCTATTTCCCACGCGCCCATAGCAGTTTCCTCCCATTCTTGCCGTACTTGTTTACGAGGACGATGCCGGTGACCGTGAGCGCGACGACCGCGATCCAGATGAAGCAGGTCCACCACCACGAACCGATCGTGTAGACCATCGCGCCGACGCAGTAGGAGGAGGCGAGCCAGAAGAGGAGCGTGCCGACGTAGCGTTTCTTGCTGTCCAGCTCACCCTTCGCCGTGCCGACCGCCGCGAAGCAGGGAATGGTGGTCATATTGAAGGCGATGAAAGAGATCAGCGCGGGGATCGTGATGCCCGTAGCCATCACCATCGCCTGCACGGCGTCGATGCCATCCTCCGCGTCGATCGCGAGCTCGCCGAAGTCCATACCCACGACCGCCATCAGGCAAGCCGCCAACGTGGCGAAGGTGGCGATGACGTTCTCCTTCGCGATGAGACCGGCGACCACGGCGACGACGAACACCCAGCCGTATTGTCCGAGCTGACTGCCGAAGCCAAGCGGCGTGAAGAGCGGCTGCACGAGCTTGGAGAGGTTCGCCAAGATGCTTTCATTGATCTGCTCGTCCTCGAGGAAACGCCAATCGAACGCGAAGTGCGACAGCGCCCAGATCACGATGGTGGAAGCGAGGATGATCGTAAACGCTTTCTTCACGAAGTGCTTGGTCTTGTCCCACAGGTGCGCCATCAGGTTCTTGAACTGCGGCGCGTGATAGGCGGGGAGCTCCATGATGAAGGGAGGCGTTTCGCCTTTCAGCGAGGTATTGCGCATCAAGAGGACCGAGACGATCGCCGCCACGATGCCGAGCACGTACATTCCGAAGGTGATCGCGTCCGCGTTGCCGACGCCGAAGTACGCCACGATGGCGCCCGCCACAGCGGTGAGGATCGGCAGCTTCGCCCCGCAGGAGAAGAAGGGGATCACGCGGATGGTCGCGGTCTTCTCCTTCTCATCCGCGAGCGTCCTCGTGTTGATCATCGCGGGCACCGAGCAACCAAAGCCCATGATCATCGGCATGAACGCTCTGCCGGACAAGCCGAAGCGGCGGAACATCCTGTCGAGGATGAAGGCGATACGCGCCATGTAGCCGCTGTCTTCGAGGATGGAGAAGAAGAGGAAGAGGGTCAGGATCGGGGGCAGGAAGGAGAGCACAGCCGAGATACCGTCGAAGATACCGTTGTTGATCAGCCCGATCGCCCACGCGGACATCGTGCTCTCTTCCACGAGGCCGCCCAACCAGCCGAAGAGCTCGCCGACGAGCATATCGTTCCAGATATTATTCAGGATCACGCCCGGAGAGAACAGCGCGCCGTCGTAAACGCACGCGAGCCAGCGCACGCCGTAGTTCAGCGGTTCGCCCTCCGCAGTCAAGAGCCCGAGGTCCTCGAGGGAGGGCAACTTGAAGATCGCGCCGAGGTACAAAAAGTCCTCGGAGAAGGTCAGATGAAAGATCGCGAAAAGGATGGCGAGGAAGATGGGGATGCCCCAGATCTTGTGCGTCATCACCTTGTCCGCCTTGTCGGACGGGGTCATCTTTTGACGATCCTTTTCCTTGCGGGCGACGGTCTGCGCGAAGTTCGCGGAAATGTATTTGTATCGCCCGTCCGCGATGATCGCCTCGAAGTCGTCGCCGAAGACGTCGTCCTCAAAGGTCGCCTTGAACTCCTCGACCATGGGGGAGAGCTCCTTGTGCATCTCGGTCTCGATGGAGTCGTTCTCCACCAACTTGACCGCGTGGAAGAGCGGATTCTCGACGCCCTGCCCCTTGAGGGCGATCTTCACATCGCCGATCAGATGCGCGAGGGAGGAATCCGCAAGCACTGTCGCCCCTTCGCGTTTCTCGAGACTCGCCTTGTACGCCTTGTCCATCAGCTCTTTGAGTCCCGTCTCCTTGAGAGCGGAGATCGCGACGACCGGCACGCCGAGCTTCTTTTCGAGGACGGCGACGTCGATCTTGTCCCCCGCCTTCTCGACCGCGTCGATCATATTGAGGGCGACCACGACGGGCACGTCGATCTCCAGCAGCTGAGTCGTGAGATAGAGGTTGCGCTCGAGGTTGGTCGCATCCACGATGTTGACGACGCAGTCGGGCTTCTCGTCCAAGACGTAGTTTCTCGAGATGACCTCTTCCGGCGTGTAGGGCGAGAGGGAATAGATGCCCGGGAGGTCGATGATCGCGACGGGTTCGGGCGTCTTTTTGTAGACGCCGTCGCGCTTGTCCACCGTGACGCCGGGCCAGTTGCCGACGTGGGCGGTCGCGCCCGTCAAGCTGTTGAACAGAGTGGTTTTGCCGGAATTCGGGTTGCCGGCGAGTGCAAACTTTTTCATCAAGCCTTCACCTCCATCGTCACGCATACGGCTTCGCTCTTACGCAGAGTGAGCTCGTAGCCGCGGAGAGTGATCTCGATCGGGTCGCCGAGAGGCGCCCTTTTACGCATAAACACTTCCGCACCCGGCGTCACGCCCATGTCGAACAGACGCCTCTTGATGGCGCCCTCGGCAGTCACGGACTTCACGACGCCTTTCTCTCCGATGGCAAATTGATCCAACGTTTTCGTCATATCTTGTCCTCCTTATTGTTAAGCAACGAATATTTTGGTGGAGACGTCCCTGTCGAGGGCGATCCTCCCATCTTTGACCTTGCACACGACGCTCCCGCCCGAGGCGCTGAGGACCGTGATCTCACCGTTCACCGTGATCCCGAGGTTCTCAAGATGCTTCTTGGTCTTCTCGTCGGCGGCGATGCGAACGATCCTGAGACTGCGTCCAGACGGCGCTATAACGATCGGCATACCTTCCTCCTTCGCACGGATCCGAACCGTGCTTTGCGTTCTGAATATGAATAATCCTTCACATTCGCAAACAGTATAATATATGGATACGTGCGTGTCAAGCGAAAATATGAATAATTATTCACATTTGTAAAAATTCTTTCAACGTCTTGCCTTTTTACCGAAAAAAAGCTATACTCTATATATGGATAAAGGGATCAGGCAACCGAAACAACAACGGTCTATCGAGAAAAAGGAGCGGATCATCCGCGCCGCGTACGAGCTCTTCTCCGAGAAAGGCTATTACGGCACGGTGACCTCCGACATCGCGAAGCGCGCAGGCGTCTCCACCGGTATCGTGTACGGCTATTTTTCCGACAAGCGCGACATCCTTTTCTATGTCCTGAAGAACTACATCCGCGACACGGCGTCTCCCGTAATGGAGTACGTCACTTCCCTCCAAAAGGGCGTCACGTTGCCGGAAATGATGGACAGCATCGTCTCTCTGGCGGAGTCGATCCACAAGAAAAACGCCAATTTGCACAACATCCTGCATTCGATCGCCGTCGTGGACGAGGGGATCAACGCGGAGTTCCTGAGCCTCGAAAAGCACATCACCGAGAGTGCGACGCAGCGATTCAAGGAGCTCGGCTTCGGCTCGGACCACTTAAATGAAAAGGTCCATCTCGCGATGAACCTCATCCAATCTTATACGCACGAACTGATCTACGACCGTCACGACTTCATCGACTACGGCGCGATGCGCACCGTCGTCATCGACCTGCTCGTCGACCTTTTTCAATAAACGCCCCTCTAACTCAATACTGCCATCCACCTGCGGACTTCGGACAGCCGTATCTTTTCCACCGAAAAGATCTCCTCCATCAACGCCTCGCAAGCGTGCTCGGGGTCTGCCCGTTCGACGAAGGGAGCAAGTTCCCCCTCCGCAAAGAGCTTGAGCACCATCGCGGCGGCGAGGTTTTCCGACCGCGCGCGCCCCACGCCGACGTAGGCGTACAAGGTCTCGGAAAACTCCTTGACGCGCTCTGCGGCGGCTTCGTCGCTGAGACAAGAGAGGAAGGAATAGAGGTTCAGATAGGCGGCGCGCAAACTCTCGGGATAGCCGTCGAAATGCGCAGGCTTCTCGCAGGACACGGCGATGGGCACCCCCGCGGGCGCGACCCACAGCTTGCCCTTGTGTTTATGCGTGAGCAGTTGGGCGACGATCGCCTTCTTGAGCAAAGGATCGATGCGGGTCAGGAGGAGAAGGCGCGAGAAATACGCCGTGACCTGTCGGTTGTCCTCGATCCCGAGGAAATACAGGACGTTCTCACAGACCTCTCCGTCACAGTATTCCAGCAAACGGCGGATCGCCGAACGAAACGCCTCGTCGGTCAGCATCGACTGAACGAAGCGCTCGGAGTCTTCCGCCCCCTTGCGAACGTAACGCCGCATGATGCGCACGATCTCGATCGGCATCGTATCGGAAAACAGAACGTCGCACTTCTTCAGTCTGGACCATCCTTTCAAAATAACTTCGGACGGATAATCGGATTGCAGCGAAAAGAGGCGTTTCAGCGCGTCGAGACTCTTCGCCTTTTGCCCTGCATTGAGCAGCGCTGCGGCTCGTACGAAATGCGCCTCGGGCAGATAGGGTTCCGCGAGGATCAAGCGATCCGCAAGGGACTCCGACAACGCATAAGCGCCCGCCGCGTCCGCCGCCGCGACCGCATAATAGAGGTCCTGTCTGTCCTCCTCGACCCCCTCGAGAAGATCGAGAAACTCCTTGCGCCCTCCCTTGGCGATCAAGATATACAGGGCGTACGCGCAGCGAGGGTCCTTTCGGACGATCTCCTCCGCCGTCGCTACGGCGGCTCTCTCGTCGCCCGATCTCACGAGGGCACGGAGCAACATCCGACTCGCCTCGGCGTATTCCTCGGAGTCCGCCCCCACTTCACGCAAGACGGAGATCGCCTCCTCGTACTCCCCGCGGTGCATCCGATACGCCGCCTGCGCGAGGTCAACGGAGCGATTCTCCCGCCCCTTCCCGACGACGAAGAGTTCGTTCTCCTCTTCTTCGGACTCGTCCGAGATAAAATCCTGCATCATCTCGTCCATCGCGTCGAGCGCCTCTTCGTCCCCTTCGAGACGCGCCTTTCGCGCGATGTAATAGACCGATTCGTACAGTCTGCCGAGGTCGTTCGTCGCACGGATCAGTACGTCGTAGATCTCGACGCGCATCCCCTTTCCGTGGCAAAGAGCGTCGAGCGCGAGGTCCATCGCGTCCGCGCTACGCCCCATAGACAAAAAAATCTCGGCAAGGGAGACCTTATACTCGGTCGATCCCTTCCCGCGAAGAGCCTTTTCGCCGTACGAAAGCGCCCGATCAAGCTCCCCCGCCTCGAACGCCGCGCGCGAAAGGCGATGATACTCCTCGGGCGTACGGTCAAACTTTATGATCATATTTTCTCCAGATGTCGATGACGTCCTGTTTGGTGAAGACATACTTCCTGCCGCAAAAATGGCAGAGCACCTCGATCTCGCCGCGTTCCATCAAGAGGTTCACCGAATCCGCCCTGCCGAGGGAGATCACGGCGTTACTCATCTGCTCCCGACTGCACTTGCAACGGTAGACGGGAGTCACGACGGGGAAATATTCGATCTTGAAATGTCCGAAATAGTCCTGCAACACGTCGGAAGGATCCTTCTCCTTCAGGATGTCGCCGACGTGGGCAAACTGAGAAACGATGTCCTCCACGATCACGAGCACGTGTTCGGGACAGCCGGGCATCGGCTGCACGAGCACCCCGCCCGCAGAGGAGCAGGTACCGTCCTCACCGATCACGACCTCGAGAGCGAGCGCGGTCGGAGCGCCTTCGCTGCGGGTGAAATACCAGGCGAAATCCTCCTCGAGGTTGCCGCGGACCAGCTCGGTCCTGCCGACGTAAGGATCCTTCAGCCCGAGGTCCTTGATGACCGTGATGAAGCCCTCGCTGCCGACCCCCTTGAAGAGGTCCTGCTTGCCGTTACCGAGGGGCGGGAGAGTAGCGTCCTTGTGCTCGACGTAGCCTCTAACCTTCGCACCGGCGTCCGCCGCCACGATGATGGAGCCGAGCTCGCCCTTGTTCGTGACCTGCACGCTGAGCTTCTCCTTGTCCCCTTTGAGCTCGTTCGACATATACGCCGCAACGGAGAGCACCTTGCCGAGCGCCTCCGCCGCGAGGGGGGAGAGTCCGTGCAAACGGATCGCTTCGTTCACAAGATCGGTGGTTTTGAAAGCGACGACCTTGACCAAGCCGTCGAAAACGAGAGCCTTAGCGATGCCGTCCATTACTTTTTCCTCTTGTAATTTGCTTTCTTGGTGGGAGCGGGAGCCTTCCTCTTTTGCGGCGCCGCTTCTACCTTCGCACCGTTCTCTTCGGCGCGTTTGCGGGTCGCCATCCCGATCGCCGTATTCTCCTGCGCCTTGTTGCGCGCCTTCGCCTCACGATAGGGGTTCACGCCCTTGCGCGCGGGAGCAGCCTTCGCTCCGCCGGGGACGGCGCCCTCGAACTGCGGCTTGATGTAGTTGCCGAACGCCTTTTGCGCCGAGCTCATCCAGATCCCCGCGAGGAAGGCAAAGCCGAGCGCGAGGAAGAAGAGCGCGATCAGATAATTCAGAATGCTACCGACCTGCCCGAGCAGGAAAATGCCGATCGAGATCGCGGCGGTAAAGAGTGCCGAGAACCAACAGACGAGCACCAAGAGCACGCTGTTTTTCAATGCGTCACGCATCTTGAAGCGATAGCACGCGAAGGTCGGGAGCAGATAGAAGAGGATCGCCACCGCGAACCAGGTGAGCAGGATCAGGAAGATAAAGAGCACCCAAGAGCCCGCCGTCGCCGCGCCCGCCTTGAGGAGGGAGATATGCCAGTAGCCGCCGTACAACACGCCGCACATAAAGGCGCCGAACACGAGAGCGGTCACGAGGAAGGGGAGCCAAAGGCGCTTGATCCCGCGGAAGAAACTCCTGATCGGGCGAACGTTCTCACCCCACATATAGCCGCGCATACAATGGAAGACCCCCGACAGACCGAACACCATCGGCACGATGGACGCAGACAAAACGGGAATGTAAACGTGGAAATAATGCTCAAAGAGCACCTTGTACCCTTCCGACATCGTATTCACCACGCCGGGGTAGCCGATGCCGACCTGCCCGATGAAGTTGTAGTTGCCGTTGCCGAAGAAGTAGTTCTTCGCGAGCATGGGCCAAACGAAAACGCAGAAAAGGAAGGGGAGCGCGAAGATGAACGCATACACGAGGTTCATCGCGAGCAACCTGCGAAGATTATCCGAAAAGACGCCGAAAGCGTGCTTGACGGAATGCTGCTCGACCTCACCCGTATTCGTGCGGCGGTCCCTGTCCACGGTCAATTTCATCAATAAATCTACTCTGCTCATAGTCACTCCTGCCCCTATTTTACACTAATTTTACGAAATATCAAAGTAAATATAAGTCAATTCTTTGACATTCGCCGCATTTTTTGATAGCATTTAATACGAATATAGCGGATAACGCTAAACTATCGGAGGCAAAAATGAGAAAAATCAATCTCGCCGTCGTCGGCGCGACCGGAATGGTCGGCAACAAGTTTTTGGAAGTCCTCACGGAGCGCAAACTCCCCGTGGAGAATTATTATCTCTTCGCCAGCGCAAAGAGCGCGGGCAAGGTCATCGACTTTATGGGCAAGCCCCACACCGTGATCGAGCTCACCGAAGAGAACGTTAAAAAGGTCAAGGTGGATATCGCCCTGTTCAGCGCGGGCGGCTCGGTCAGCAAGGTCTTCGCGCCCATCTTCGCGGCGCAAGGCGCCATCGTGGTGGACAACAGCAGCCAATGGCGTATGAATAAAGACGTTCCCCTCGTCGTGCCCGAGGTCAACCCGAACGACGTGGACTGGAACCACGGCATCATCGCGAACCCCAACTGCTCGACCATTCAGGCGATGCTCGCCTTGAAGCCCCTTGACGACAAGTACACGATCAAGCGCGTGGTCTACTCCACCTATCAGGCGGTCAGCGGCGCGGGCGTGCAGGGCTACAACGACCTCAAGGACGGCGCGGAAGGCGTCGCTCCCAAGAAGTTCCCCTACCCCATCTTCGCCAACGTGATCCCGCAGATCGACGTCTTCCTCGACAACGGCTACACCAAGGAAGAGGAAAAGATGATCAACGAGACCCGCAAGATCCTTGGGCGTCCCGACCTCCGCGTCACCGCGACCACGGTGCGCGTGCCCGTCTTCCACGGTCACAGCGAGAGCGTGAACGTCGAGTTCGAGAAGCCCTGCACCCTCGAAGGCATCCGCGAGGCGCTCGCCTCCTTCCCCAACGTGGTCCTCGTGGACGACGACAAGAACGCCAAGTACCCGATGCCCATCTACGCCGAGAACCACGACGAAGTCTACGTCGGACGCATCCGCCTCGACTACAGCGTGGAGAGCGGTTGCAACCTCTTCGTCGTTGCGGACAACATCCGCAAGGGCGCGGCGACCAACGCCGTCCAGATCGCGCAGCTCCTTTTGGAGAAGGGCTTGGTCAAGTAAGTTCTCAAACAAAAACCGATCCAACACAAAAAACTCTTGCGTACGTCGCAAGAGTTTTTTATGCTTATCGCGAATGGGGCAATACTATCCGTTTTCAATATCTCCATCCACACAATGAACTATATAATAAATGTCACTATCGATCCAAGACTTATTTTATATCTCGTTCCACTGCTTTTTCGTTCCATTAAATTAATGGTTTTCAAACGAGCGTTGTAGCGGAATGCAGAACTTTCTATAGTTTTTAAACTGATCGGCAATGTGACGGAAGAGAAACAACACTCTTGAAAGGCGCCTGAATCAATGGTGTTTATATTCTCCGAAATGACCAACTCTTCTATGGACCCACGCCTCGTAAAGGACCACCCATGGATAGTCGTCACTTTTTTGCCGTTGCAAGTGCCCCGGGATAACTCTTCGAAACGGCATTTCAAACCAAAAACAAAGAATCTCCTTTAAATCCGATCACTCAAATTTCCACTTCTTTGTCACGAAAACCGTTGAAATGCACTCTTACACGCGTGTGGGCTTTTTGCGGGTCACGACGAAGTAGAACGCCATGGACAGCACGACCGCTACGCCCCAGCCGATGGGCCACGCCCACCAAATGCCCTTGGAGCCGAGGGCGGTCCCCGACAGAGCGAAGGCGAGTCCGACGCGCAAGGCGAGGTCCGCGAAAGTGGCGATCAAGAAGAGCCCCATCCTCTCCGAACCGCGAAGGACGCCGTCTGCGACGAGCTTCACCGCGATCACCGCGTAGAAAGGTGAGACGATGGTCAAAAAGTCGTGTCCGACCTCGATCGCCGCCACGCTCTCCGCCTTCAGAAAGAGGAGCATGATCTGCCGATTGAAAAAGAAGTATACGCCGAAGAACAGGATCCCGAGGGTCCCGGCGATCACCAGCCCCCAGCGGAACCCTTCCCGCACGCGGTGCTCTTTGCCCGCCGCGAGGTTCTGCGCGGTGTAGTTAGTCACACCGCTCCCGACCTGATGCATACTCGTCACGGCGAAGTTGTTGAACTTCACCGCCGCGGCATACCCCGCGATCGTGGAGGTGCCGAAAGTGTTGATCAGTCCCTGCAAGGCGATGTTGCCGACCGAAATGAAACTCTGTTGCAACGTGCTCGGCACACCGACGAGGAGAAAGTCCCTAAGAGCCCCCTTGGAGAAGAGGCGCGGTTTCTCCTCCGTCCGTATCTTGCGCAGCTGCAACCTGAGCGCGGTGAACGCAGCGACGGCGCTGACGCCCTGGCACAGGAAGGTCGCCCAAGCGACGCCTCTCACCCCCATCTCGAAGACGGCGACGAAGAGAATATCCAGCAGGACGTTCGCGACCGACGAGATCACGAGGAAGAGGAAGGGACGCACCGAATCGCCGAGGGCGGCGAAGATGCCGGTGGAGACGTTGTAGACGAAAAGAAAGATCAGTCCGCCGAGATAGATATAGAGGTAGGCGAGACTGTCAGGGAGGATCTCCGAGGGTGTATGGAGCAGCGAGAGCAGAGGCCTAGCCACGCCGAAGCCCACAGCCGTGAGCACGACGACGACCGCGAGGGTGGCGAGATAGGATGTGTTGATCGCGCCCTTCATCTCGACGTAGGTTTTCGCGCCGAAATTCTTCGCCGTGACGATCGAAGCGCCCATATTGCACCCGAAGGCAAAGGCGAGCAGTACGAGGGTGATCTCGTAGCTGTTGCCCACCGCCGCGAGCGCCTCCTCGCCGATGAACCGCCCCGCTACGATGCTGTCTGCGATGGTGTAGATCTGCTGAAAAACCACGCTCAAAAAGAGAGGCAGGATATACCTCAAAAGCACTCTATGCGATTTTCCTTGCGTCAGATCGATCATCTCTTTATTATATGCGACAATGGATAGCCCTGCATATACTTCGCTACACTTGGTCGTCGGGCATCGCGCTGCTTTTCGACCACGCATTGCGGTGCAAATACCGCTCTACCTCGTCGCTCCCGTCAGTTACGTACAAGGAGTACGCGCCTTTCCGCTCGCTCGAGGAGCGTTTGTCTTTGCGCCACTCTCCGTGGTCTCTTTCTAAGGCCCTTCCCTGGTTCCCGAGAATGTTTTCTACAGAAAAGTCGCTTCGTCCAAATCCTTTGACCTTGTTCGGAGCGAAGCGACCCTAACTGTCTAAGTCCAAATCGGAGTACGCATTTGACTACCTATAGTGATGCGAAGTCACGCCATCCCATTTCCTTTCCACGACCTCATGAGCCCGTTCCTCACATTTGGCGGCGGAGAGTGGTACGGAGACGAGCGCTCTCCGAGGAGGCGGGTCTGAGCGTACTCCTCGTACGTGATGCCCGACGATCGAGGTAGTTAGCGAAAGCTGCCGTTGGGGTCCCCGAAGAATTATAAATTCTTTGGGGTGTTGGCAGCGAAGTATCAGTGCCGCTATACGCCGCCAAATCAAGCGGTGACGATCTTAGCGGCTTTCTGCAATCCCAACTTCTTGATCGCATCCTCGCGCATCTTGTACTTCAGGATCTTGCCCGCCGCGTTCATCGGGAACTCCGAAACGAACTCGACGTAGCGAGGCACCTTGTGACGCGCCATATTCGCCGCGACGTACGCCTTCATCTCGTCGGTGGTCATACTCTCGCCTTCCTTCAGGATCACGCACGTCATGATCTCCTCACCGTACTGCTCGTCGGGCACGCCGATGACCTGCACGTCGGAGACCTTCGGATGGGTGTAGATGAACTCCTCGATCTCCTTGGGGTAGATGTTCTCACCGCCGCGAATGATCATATCCTTCAGCCTGCCCGTAATGCGGAAGTTGCCTTCCTTGGTGCGAGCGGCGAGGTCGCCCGTGTGCAGCCAGCCGTCCTTGTCGATGGCGGCTTCGGTCGCCTTGGGCATCTTGTAGTAGCCTTTCATTATATTATACCCGCGCGCGAGGAACTCACCCGGCACTTCGTCGGGACAGTCCTCCCCCGTCTCGGGATTCACGATGCGGCACTCGATCTCGGGGAGCGGTCTGCCGACCGTCGCGACGCGCACCTCGACGGGGTCATCGGTGGAGCTCATCGTACAGCCCGGGGACGCCTCGGTCTGACCGTACACGATGGTGATCTCGGTCATGTGCATCTTCTGGACGACGTCCTTCATCGCGGAGATCGGGCAGGGAGAACCCGCCATGATGCCCGTACGCATATAGGAGAAGTCGGTCTTGGGGAAGTCGGGATGCTCGAGCATCGCGATGAACATCGTCGGCACGCCGTGGAAGGCGGTGATGTGTTCGTTGTGGATGCAGGCGAGCGCCGGCTTGGGCGAGAAATAAGGAAGCGGCAAGAGGGTGCCGCCGTGCGTCATCGTCGCGGTCATCGCGAGCACCATGCCGAAGCAATGAAACATCGGCACCTGCACCATCATTCTGTCTGCGGTGGAGAGGTCCATCCTGTCGCCGATGGATTTGCCGTTATTCACGATGTTGTAATGGGTCAGCATGACGCCTTTCGGGAAGCCCGTCGTGCCGGACGTGTACTGCATATTGCATACGTCGTGCTTACCCACCGCCGCCGCCATACGGAGCACCTCTTCCTGCGGGACTTTTTCCGCAAGTTTGATGGCTTCCTGCCAGGTCAGACACCCTTTCTGTGAGTAACCGACCGTGATGACGTTCCGAAGGAACGGGAGCCTCTTCGCGTGGAGGGGATCCGAAGGCTTTTTGTCCGCCAGCTCGGGACAGAGAGTGGCGACGATATCGCCGTAACGAGAGTCCTTGCCCCCCTCCGTCATCACGAGGGTGTGGGTGTCGGACTGTTTCAAGAGGTATTCGAGCTCGTGCACCTTATAGGCGGTATTCACCGTCACGAGCACCGCACCGATCTTCACCGTCGCCCAGAATGCGATGTACCATTGCGGCACGTTGGACGCCCAGACGGCGACGTGGGTGCCTGCCTTGACGCCGAGCGCGATCAAGGTGCGGGCGAATTCGTCCACGTCCGCGCGGAACTCGGTGTAGGTGCGGGTGTAATCGAGGGTGGTATACTTGAAAGCGTATTGATCGGGGAATTCCTCACACATACGGTCGAGGACGGCGGGGAATGTCTCGTCGATCAAAACTTCCTTCTTCCAGACGAAACGTCCGGTATGCGCACGGTTCCAATAGAGCGAACGCTCCGCTTTGGAGACGTCGCCGAATTGCTTCATGAAACTGACGAACTGAGAGAAAATGATCTCGATATCCGCGAGCTCCGCGCACCATTCGGGCGCCCAAACGAGGGAAATGAAGCCGTCGTAATTCACGGACGAGAGCGCGAGCATGATGTCTCTGACGGGCAGTTCGCCTTCGCCGAGCAGACAATACTCTTTGGAGTCGCCCACCTTCTTGGCATCATTCAAATGCACGTGCTTGACGTAAGCGCCGAGGTTCTCGATAACCTTCTCGGGACGTTCGCCCGAGCCGAAATACGCCGCGGACGCATTCCACAGCGCGGCGAGAGAATCGCAGGCGAAACTCTGCAAGAGGTCACGAAGCGCGGCAGTGCTGGTATAAAGCCCCGCCGTCTCCACCAAAACAGTCACCTTCGCCGCTTCGGCAAGGGGCAACACTTCGCCAACGAGCGCCTTGACATTCTCTTTCGCGGTCTCCTCGTCCTCATGTGCTTCTGCGCGCACGCGGATATTGGGGATATGCAAATTGCGAGCGATCTCGATACACTTACCTATCTCTCGGACGACGTCCGCCCTCTCTTCGGCGGAAGCGATGTCCCCGATGGCGTCGATGCAGGGGATCGTTAATTTCTTATTGTAGAGGTTACGGAGCGTAGCCGCGGCGGCATAGTCGTGGAACGCGCCGTCTTTATCGGTAAAAAGACGGTTGTGGATATTGTGCAGCTCGATCCCGTTGAAGCCGAGATCCACTGCCAAGGAACAAAACTCGTCGAAGGTGGAGTCGTGCCACCCTTTCGTGGAGAAGGACAGCTTCATATCATTCCTCCTCGTAGGCGATCTTATTCACCGCGCTGAGATAGGCGCGAATGGAGGCGCCGATGATATCGGTACTGATGCCCTTGCCCGAGAAGAGTTTGCCGTCCTTGCGGAGTTTCACGAGAGCGGAGCCCATAGCCTCCTTCCCTTCCGTGACAGACTGTATCTCGAAGTCGTCGAGCTCGAAGTGCGTGCCGATGATCTGCTCCAAGCAAAGGAACGCGGCGTCGATGGGACCGTCGCCCATCATGATGCCCGTCAGGGTCTCGCCGTTTTTCGTGAGGGTGATCTGCGCCGACGCGCGAATGACGTTGCCGTTATTCACCACGTAGCTGACCAGCTTATAGGTGGCGGGCACTTGGAGCGCCACGCTCGCAACGATGGCGTCGAGCTCTTTGGCGCCGACTCTCTTTTTCGACGCGACGCGGAGAAATTCCTCATACACTTTCACCTTATCCTCGTCCGAGAGATCGTAACCTATCTTCTTGGTGGCATCGATGACCGCATCCATATCGTCCTTGTCGTCAAGGCTGATCTTGGTCTGATCGAGGGACGGAGCCGCCGCGATGGGGCTGTCCGCCGTCTCGGTGATGATGCGCTTGATCTGTTTCACCGTGCGATGGAGCTCGGTATAGGTGATGCCCGTCGAAATGCCGTTACGCGCACCGCTGTTTTTGATGCACTCGCTGAGCGCCTCGAGATCCACGCCGTCGCCGACGAGCACCGCGCGCACCGCCTTGATGCCTTTCACCGCGGAGAGCACCGCGGAAGACAGGGCGAAACCGCTCTTATCCGAGCAGGCGACACCCACGGGGATCTTCACGAAAGATGCGCATTCTTCCGCAAAAAGCGCGAATTCATCGGGGAGCATCTCGCCCGCATCGTCCGACACGTACGCGATGGACGCGCCTGCATCTTCCGCCGCCTGCATCGCCTGACCAAGGAGATCCTTCTCGGCACGGGTCGCGTCGAGCGCGCAGAATTCCACGGTCTTCACAGCCGCTTTCGCCGCGGTGACGACAGACGTGATGTACTCGAGCATCTTGGGCGCTTTCTTATGATGGGTGTACTCCATACCGACGGGAGAGAGGCTGACCTCCACGCGTAGCGCCGCGTTCTTCGCGCCCGAGAGCGCGTCCGCCGCGACCGCGATGCCCGCCGTATCGGAGACTGCCACGGAGAGCGTGGCTTTCTTCACGAAAGAAGCGCAGGTACGAACGAGTAGCGTGTCTTCTTTGCCCCCCGATAGCACGGGGAACTCGATGCTGTCCACGCATAGCT
>JAFSZO010000094.1 GCA_017455605.1 Clostridia bacterium | reverse complement strand
GCAGTAACTTCACACGGCGTCAGCCGTACTTCACTGCGGAGCAACTTCACTTTTTTGTATCGCCTACGGCGACATGATGTATTTGCTACGCAAACATGATGTATCTCGCTTCGCTCGACATTGCGGAACGCCGTCCGCAACTCCACTCTCCACACTCCACTCTCGCGGAGCGTTAGCGTCGCATTGGGGTTCCCCGAAAAATCGAACAGATTTTTTGGGGCGCGACGGCGCGACCCGCAACTTGTGCCGTCTGGCACAAACTTCACTACGTAGTAACTTCACACGGCGGTAGCCGTACTTCACTGCGCAGCAACAAAAAGGGGCGACTTGCGCCCCTTTGCGGTTATTTCTTCAGGAACTCAACGTCTTTGATGTAGAGGTTGTCCTCCGCCCCGCCGCTCGAGTAGTCCACAAGATTGAAGGCGATCTTCGCCATCGAGATGTCACCCATCGCGGTGCCGTTCCGTTTAAAGGAGGCGAAGGGGATCTCGACGAAGCCCGCCGACTTGTAGTAGAGGGTATAGGAGTAGGAGGCGTCCCCCGCTGCGTTCTGGAACTGAATGGTCACGTAGTCGCCCGCGAAGGCGGTGAAATCGGCGTAGAACTTCAGCGTGTTGTAGCCTACGTTCGCGCCCTCCTCGAAGGATAAAATGCAGTAGGACCACGAGTCCTTATCCTTTTCTCGGACGTTCACCTTCAGCCCTTGCTCGCTGCCGGAGACCGTGAGGCATGGCTTCACTTTCAAACGGGAGGAGGCGAATGATTCAAAGCTCGACGCATCCGCAAACTCCATCTCCGCGACGACGAAGCGATCAAGGGTGGCGACGGTCATGCCGCTCTCCGAGGCGACGGTCTCTCCGAGCTCGTTCCGAGCGATGACCCTGACGTAATAGGCAGTACCCTCGACGAGGCGGGAAGGATCGAAAACGACCTGCGAAGCGGTCACGACCTCGTCGTAGACGGGAGAGGAATATTCCCTGGAATCCGCCGAGACCGTCACGCGGTAATCCGTCGCAAAGCCTGCGCGCGTGTATTTCACGACCACCTCGCGTCCGTCGTTACGAGCCTCACGGAGCGCGAAGGCGCGGGGCGCGGTGCGCGTCGCCCGTACGAGTTTCACGCCGAGGATCGTGACCGTCGCGCCGCCGTCGCAGGTGACGGTGACCTCCACCTGTCTGACCGCCTGGAAATCGATCGTACCGTCCACGTAGTTCCCGGCACAACTCATATCCGCCGTAGAGACCGTGAAGGCACGCTTGCCCGTGAAGTCGTCGGTGAAGGAATAGGACCAGATCTCGTAGGAGCCCTCCACGACGCGGAACGCCACCTTTGCCCCCGAGCCCGTACCGATGGCGGTGATGCTGAGGTCGAGATCGAGCTCTTTGTAGGCGATCGCGCCGAGCTTCACGAGCTGCAGGGACCCGAAACTTTTGCCGTCGTTCGCTTTGGTGATCCGGAGGCCCGTTTCGCCCCCCACGGTGACCGTCTCATAGCTCATCTCGGAGCCGTCCGGATGCTGCGCGTACGCCTTGCCATCCTCGGGATCGCCGCGATACTCGAGGAGGTCGATGCCGAGGTTGTGATCGTCGGTGCGGAAGGGGCTCATCAAATAGCCGTCCTTGTTGTAGATATTCAGGAATGGGCATTTCGAGAAGCCGTACTTCACGTAGACCGGCGCGGCGACCTTATCGGAGGTCACGACAACCTTGCCGTCACGAAGGGTCGCCGACGCATCGTAATACTTGCCGTCCGCGCCCGCGAGCATAAAGCCGACGATTTCCCCCTCCGCACGCAAGCCTTCACCGTATTTGACGGTCACGATCGCCTCGTTCCCTTGGACGGTGAGGCTTTCGTAGACGGGCCCCTGCGGGAGGTAGTCCGCGCCGTAGAGGGTCGAAAGGACGGACTTGGAGAGCCGCTCGGCGATGTAGCGCTTTTCGGCAGGATGGATGTAGGAGGGGTCGCCGCCGTCGCTGGTCGCGATCAGATAGGCATACTTGTCCGATTCGCAGGCGAGCAGTTGCGACTCGCGCACGTAGGAGAACTCGTAGGGATTGCCCGCGCCCTTCCCCTCGGCAGCCGCGAGCGAATCGTCGTAAACGGGGAGTTGCACGACGTAGAAGGGGAGCGTCTCGTTGCGGAAGAGGTCGCGCCAGTTCGCAAAGAGCATTGTGAGCAGCTCCTCGTATTCGCTGCCCTTCGCCGAGTTGTTGCATCCCTGATACCAGATCACGCCCTTGATCTCGGCGTGACGGAGCGGATAGATCATCGCATTGTAGTTGATGTTCTTCGTGCCGACGGTGCCGTCGTAATAGTCGGCGGAGAGCCAGTTGGCGATGTTCGTATCCCCTTCCGCGGACTGCACGATGCCGATGGGCACGCCCTCGTCCTCGAGAGCCGCGGCGAGCATCGAACCGGTCATGAAGCCGATCGCGGAATAATCCTTATAAGCCGTGCTCGTGCGCTTGATCGCCGACCATTTGCCGCCGTTGATCCGCTCGCGCGGGGTCATCGACTTCGTGATCTTCATCGAGTAGTAGCGCAGATCGGAGGCGATCGCGTTATCCACGTCGACCGTGGCGTCGTAATCCGAGTCGCGGAGCTTCCACCACATATTGGACTGCCCGCTCGCGAGGAAGACGTCGCCGAAGAGGACGTCGGTCAGCGTGACCTTCACGGAAGGAAGGACGCGCACCTCGATCTCGGAGGGGACCTTATTCGCCGCCTGCGCGGGCAACGTGACCGTGAACGCCCCCGTTTCGTCGGAGGTCGCGTAATAGTTCTGCCCCTTCAAGGTGGCGGTGACCGTCACGCAGGGATTGGTATTGCCCGTGAGCGGGATCGCCCTGTCCCGCTGGATCACCATGTGGGAAGCGTAGGGATCGCATAGGGACAACGTCGGCGTGAGCGAGTCGCCCTCCGCCACCGCCATCGTCAGGAAGGACGTCGAGCATTCCACGCCGCTCTCGCGCCCCTTCACCGAGACGGAGTAGCGTTTGCCTCCTCGCAGATAGTCCGTAACCGCGTAGCTCGTCGTCTCGACCTCCGCGGTCTCGACCTCCCCCTCTTCGTCCGACAAACTGACGAAATAGGCGGTATCCTCTGCGTCGATGGTCCATTCAAAGGTGGGGTTCAGCGTCGCCTTCCCCCCCGCGAGATCGCGGATCGTTATCGTAGCGTTTTGCACGGGCACCTCCTTGTCGCGGCATCCGCAAAAAAGGAAAAGGCAGAGGGAGAGCAGGATCAGGATCGCTACCGTTATCGTTTTCTTTTTCATGTGACACCTCACTTTTTACTCGTCCGCAGCGGGACGGCAACCGACCCTTCGCACGAATGCACGAAAGGAATGATTTGTGACGGCGATCTATTCGCCGATCCCCATCTTGCGAAGAAACTCCGCCGTATAACTGCCCTCGACCTTCGCCACCTCTTCGGGCGAGCCTTGCGCGACGATCCTGCCGCCGCCGTCGCCGCCGTCCGGTCCGAGGTCGATGATGTGATCCGCGACCTTAATGACGTCGAGGTTGTGCTCGATGACGATCACGGTATTGCCCCCTTCGGTCAGGCGGTTCAGGATCGCGATCAGCTTTTCCACGTCGTAGCTGTGTAGACCCGTCGTCGGTTCGTCGAGAATGTAGACCGTCTTGCCCGTACTGCGGCGTGCGAGCTCGGTCGCGAGTTTGACGCGCTGCGCCTCGCCGCCGGACAGTTCGGTGGCGGGTTGTCCG
>JAFSZO010000093.1 GCA_017455605.1 Clostridia bacterium | reverse complement strand
GCCCTTCTTGACCTTCTGCCCGACCTTGACGATGGGCTTTTGGTTGATACAGGTCTCGTGGTTGGAACGTTGGAAGGTCTGCAGCTCGTAGGTCTTCACGTCGTCCTCGCCCATTACGGTGATCTTGTCGCCGCTGACCGAGGTCACGACGCCGTCGAAGTCGGAGAGGATCACGATGCCGCTGTCGTGCGCAATCTTGTACTCGATACCCGTGCCGACGATCGGCGCTTCGGGGCGAATGAGAGGCACCGCCTGACGCTGCATGTTACTGCCCATCAGCGCGCGGTTCGTATCGTCGTTCTCGAGGAAGGGGATCAGAGAGGCTGCGACCGAGACCAGCTGTTTCGGAGAGATGTCGAGGTAGTCGACGTCCTTGGCGTCCACGTTGCGGATGGATTCCGCCACACGACAGGAGACCACCTTGTTGAGCAGTCTGCCGTCCGGTCCGATGGGTTCGGTGGCTTGTCCGATGACGCAGTTGTCCTCTTCGTCCGCGGTCATATACACGACCTCGTCGGTCACGATGCCGGTCGCCTTGTCGATCTTTCTGTACGGGGTCTCGATGAAGCCGTACTCGTTGACTCTCGCATAGGTGGAGAGGGAGGAGATCAAACCGATGTTCTGTCCTTCGGGCGTCTCCACGGGGCAGAGCCTGCCGTAGTGGGAGTGGTGCACGTCGCGCACCTCCATACCTGCCCTTTCGCGGTTCAGACCGCCGGGGCCGAGGGCGGACAGCTTCCTCTTGTGGGTGAGCTCGGCGATCGGATTCTCCTGATCCATGAACTGGGACAGCTGCGCGCTGTTGAAGAACTCCTTGATCTTGGCGGTGACGGGCTTCACGTTGATGAATTTCTTGATCTCCGCCTCGTCCGCGTTGGTCGTGTTCATCTTCTCGATGATC
This sequence comes from Clostridia bacterium, assembly GCA_017455605.1. Lineage (GTDB taxonomy): Bacteria > Bacillota > Clostridia > Christensenellales > CAG-1252 > CAG-1252. The sequence goes on along the minus strand of JAFSZO010000093.1, from coordinate 8,234 downwards.
TGACGCTCCATGTTCTGGAAGCCTTTGCGCATCTCGTGCTGCAGGAGTTCGCCGACCGCACGCACGCGACGATTCGCGAGGTGGTCGATGTTGTCGTAGACGCCGATGCCGTGCGGCAATCCGAGGTTGTAGTTCACGATCGCGACGATATCGTCCTCGCAGATCTGACGGGAGACGAGAGCGGACAGGTTGTCGACGATCGCCTGCTCCTTCTCCTCCTCGGTGGTGAGCCCCTCGAGCACGCGCATCAAGGTCGGACGGTGCACGAGCTCTTTGACGCCGAGCTCCTTAGGATCGCGGGAGATGTAGGCGGCGAGGTTCACGGTGTTGTTACCGATGATCTTGACCGCTTCGCCGTCCTTGCCGAGAACGTAGACGTAGTTCACGCCGGCGTTCTGGATCGCCCAAGCTTGGTCGAGAGAGAGGACGGTGCCCTTCTCCGCGAGGACCTCGCCGTATTCGTCCACGACGTCCTCCGCAAGGGTCTTGTCCGCGATACGGGTCGCGAGAGCGAGCTTCTTGTTGTACTTGTATCTGCCGACGCGCGAGATGTCGTAGCGCTTCTTGTCGTAGAAGATGCCGGGGATGTTCGCCGCGACGCCTTCGTCGGTGATGATCTCACCGTTCTTGATGGTCTTGTAGAGCTCCTTCTTCGGGTTCTCGTGCTCGGCGTCACCGTCCTTGCCGATGGTGCCCTTCATGTCGTCGCCGAAAATGTCGAGGAGTTGCTGATCCTCTTCGAGTCCGATCGCGCGGAGCATCAGGGAGGAGGTGACCTTCTTTTTGCGGTCGACCTTGACGTACAGCACGGTGCCCGACGCGTCGTCCTTGGCGGACTTCTGCTCGAACTCCATCCAAGCGCCGTTCTTGGGGATGACGGTGCACTTGTAGGTGATCTCGCCGTCCTTGTCCACCTCTTTCTCAAAGTAGACGCCCGGGCTCCTGACCAGCTGGCTGACGACGACGCGCTCCGCACCGTTGATGATGAAGGAGCCGGTATCGGTCATCAGGGGGATGTCGCCCATGAAGATCTCGTCCTCTTTGATGAGGTCGCCCTTCTCGCGAATGGTCAGGCGGACTTTCACGCGAAGAGGCGCGTTGTAGGTGACGAGGTTCTCGCTCTTACAAGCGCGAGCGCTGAAATGCGGTTCCTCGACCTTGTACTCGCCGAATTCCAGAACGAAACGCTCTGCGCCGTTCGTCGCCTTTTGCACGATCGGAGAGAACTCGTCGAAGATCTCACGCAGTCCTTCTTCCAAAAACTTCTTGTACGAACCTCTTTGCAGCTCGATCAAGTAGGGGAGATCCAAGATCTCCTTGGTTTTGGAGAAGCTCATTCGTTCCACATTGCCGTAATTTACCTTGTGAACAGCCATTAAAAAACACTCCTTACTCGTTGTCGTCCCATCCGCTTTGCTCTCCTTTTCCCCCTCACCTACGGTGATATAGGCATTTTTGGGCGAAAAATCGACTTTCCGCATAATAGGACAATTTACAATGATAACCCGACCATGTCAATATGTCAATAGGTTTTTCAAAAAAAATCAAAGAATATTGCGTTTTTTCTCTTTCCCGAGAGATTTTCAGCTATTTCGGAAAACTAAATTTTCTTAATATTGGCGCGTTTTTCGCGTTTTGCGCGGAAAAATTCGGTCAAAAGCGCCCCGCATTCCTCGGCGAGAACACCCGTCGTCCGCTCGAAAACGTGGTTGGTCGGATAGTCGCGCGGGAGGTCCGCGACAGAGCCGAGAAATCCGTATTTCGGATCCGCCGCGCCGTACACGACGCGGTCCAAACGGCTGTTCACGATGGCGCCGACGCACATCGCGCACGGTTCCAAAGTGACGTAGAGGGTGCACCCCTCGAGCCACCAATTCCCCACCTTCTTCGCCGCGCGACGGATCGCGAGGACCTCGGCGTGATAGAGGGCGCAGTTTCTCTTTTCCTTTTCATTATGTGCGCGCGCGATGACCTTGCCGTCCTTGACCACCACCGCGCCGACGGGGACCTCGTCCGCCGCCCCGCCCTTCCGAGCCTGCGCGAGCGCGAGGCGCATAAACCGCTCGTCCGTCGTCATTTCAGTATCCCCCACAGGAAGAGCCCGACGAGCAACACCGACTCCGAGATCGTCACGCCCCACAGGAGGGCGTTGTCCGAGAGGGTCGGCTTGCCCTCGGGATTATACACGTCGACGGTCGTGACGCCGAGCAATCGTCCTTCCGAGACGGGCTTGGGCGCCTTGCGCGCGGCGAACTGCATCAGCCGCACCATTCCGAACAGAGAGAGGGCAAGCACCGCGAAGGTCAACGCGACCTGCCAGAGGGCTGTCCCGCTCACCTTATCGTACCAAACGCCGAGCGCGTTCTGCGTCTGCGAGGAGTAGTCCAGCAGCACCGCGATCGCGTTATTTGCGAAATGCGCGCACATTGCGGGCAGGATCGAATCGCACTTGATCGCGACGTAAGCGAAGACGATGCCGCCGAAGGTCGCGAAGATCATCTGCGAGGGACTGGTGTGCATCAGCCCGAACAGAACGGCGGACCAAAGGATCGCCGTGCGTTCGGAGCCGCGATACTCGAGTCCGGACAGGAGCACGCCGCGATGCGAGAATTCCTCAAACACGGCGGGCAGCAAGGCGGTGACCGCCAGCATCGCGAAGAAATCTCCCACGCCGAGATAGATCGTCCCGACGGGATGGGAGCGCTTGTAGCCGAAGACCGCAAACAGCAGATTGGTGAGCGCGTTGAACGCCATCGTAAAGGGGGTGATGAGCAAGATCAGCCCCAAACAGATCAGCAGGCAGGAGCGTGCGTCGCGGGGAGGCTTGTAGCGCATCAGGCGAAAGGTATTCTTGGGCTCGGAGCCGCCGAGCGCGAGCAAAACGCAGAGGGGCAAAGCGCCCATACAGACGATCTGCGAAACGAGAGAATACACGACGTCCGCGTCGAAATCGGACAGCCGCTTGAGCGCGGGCACCGATGCGAAAAGGATCTGCCAGATCATCAGCCCGAGCATCGCCGCGGCGTAGGCGATCAGGTGTCTTACCCTACGATTCATCTCACGCCTCGGGGATCAAAGACAACAACACGATGGCGGCGAGCACTGCCGCGAGAAGGATCGCCATCACGGTACCGTAGCTGCGATCGCGGCGCGCGTCGCCTCCCGTGATCTCTCCCTTTTTCCCGTCCGTCCGATCCCTCTCCTTTTCGTCCGGGAAAGCGGAAAGGAAGCGCAAATAACGAGTTACGCGCGAGCCGAACTTTCCCTCTTCGGATGGGATATAATCCCCGGTGCGAGAGCGGTCGCGATGGATGAGACAGGTGATGAGCACGAGCAACATCGCCAGCGCGAAAAAGCCGACGACCACACCGATCAAGGTGCTCTTCGTGCCGAGCTCGCCCGCCACGTACCAATAGGCGCGCGGGTCGATCGCCCCGTTCTTGAATCCGTACTCAAAGAGGAGGGCGACGCCGTTATTCACGAGGTGCACGGTACCGCTCGCGTAGATCCCGCCCGTCAGATAAGCGAGATACCCCATCACCGCGCCGAGCAGGAACTGATGGACGATCTGGCGCAGATTGCCGTGCATCAAGGCAAAGATCAACGCGGTGTAGAGGATGGCGAACAAGGGAGAACGCTCCCTGCCGCCCGACATCACCACGCCGCGCACCGCCGTCTCTTCTCCGAGGAGCGGAAGCAGGGTGAGCGCCAGAAAAGCGAGGGTGAACAGACCCTTACTCTCGGTCGGAATGTAGTAGGTCGGATTGTAGTCGTAGCCGAGCTTCGAGAGCAAATGCGAAAAGACGCCCGCGAGCGGCGCAAAGGTCGCGACGCACGCAAAGGCGATCAGGATAAAGAGGGGGAAATAGTACCACCGAGGAGGACGACGCAGTCCGGTGATCTCGAGGAAATCGACCTTCTTGCCGAAGCAAAAAGCCAAAGTGACCGCAAGGAGCACGAGCTGATTGCCGATCACGATCGTCCAGGTCTTCGCCGCGTCGGACAAGCCCAAAGCGATAACGATCAGCTGAAAGACCAGTTGCGCTCCGAACGCGACCAAAAAGACGAGGGACGCCGATCCGAGATCAAACGACTTTCGCATCAACCTGTTTTTGTCCATTACTCCTCCTTTCGAACGGGACGCTTGCTCTCGATCACGCCCCCTCCGAGACACACTCTGTCATCGTACAACACGCAATACTGCCCTTCCGCGATCGCGCGTTGCGGTTTGTCGAATTCCACAGTCACTTCGTCGCCCGCCACCGTGGCGGTCGCCCGTTGCAGGGGTTGACGATGGCGAACGCAGGCGAGCACCTCGCTCCTGCCCTGCGGCAGCCTGTCCGCGATGAAGTGAAACGTCGGCACCGTGAGCGCCGAGGAATAGAGCAGCTCCGTCTCTCCCTGCGTGACGATGAGCCGATTCGCCCGAACGTCCTTCGCGACGACGAACCAAGGTTCCCCGTTGCCGCCGCCACCGACGCCGAGCCCCTTGCGCTGCCCGATCGTATAGTAGAAGACCCCTTCGTGCTTGCCGACGACGACGCCGTCCGTGGTCACGATCTCGCCCTCTTGCATCGGGATATACCCCGACAGGAAGGCGCGAAAATTGCGCTCGCCGATAAAGCAGATGCCCGTGCTGTCCTTCTTCTCCCAAACGGGGAGCCCCGCCGCTTTGGCGATCCGCCTGACCTCCCCCTTCTCGAGGTCGCCCAAGGGAAAGAGCGCGTGCGCGATCTGCGCCTCGGTGACCTGATTCAGAAAGTAGGTCTGATCCTTATTATCATCGCGCGCACGCAGGAGGCGATGTCGTTCCCCGTGCGACACGGCGGCATAGTGCCCCGTCGCGACGTAATCCGCGTTCAACCCCTTGGCGAAGGAGGCGAACGCCTCGAACTTGATCTCGCGATTGCACAGGACGTCGGGATTGGGGGTGCGCCCCCGCTTGTACTCCTCGACGAAGCCTGCGAATACGCGGGAATAGTACTCTTCCGAAAAGTCCTCGGCGTAGTAATCGATGCCGAGTTTGTCCGCGACGCGCCGAACGTCCGCGTAATCCTCGTCCGCCGTGCATCTGCCGCATTCGTCCTCTTCCTTCCAGTTGCGGAGGAATAGCCCGACGACTTCGTAGCCCTGCTCCTTTAAGAGAAGAGCCGCGACCGCGCTGTCCACGCCGCCGCTCAGTCCGACGACGACCCGCTCGCTCATTTCGTTCCGTTCCCTCTTTGCTCGACCGCTTCCTGATAGAGGTTGCGCGTGAAAGGCACCTGCGAGACCGAAACGCCGCTCTCGGCGTCCAGCGTGATCAAGGTACCGCCGCGTTGCTCCGTCTCGTCGTAGATGTCCTGATTGTAGGCAAAAGGCGGCGGGACGATGCCGTTCGCGCTGTAGTCGATGCTCATGCCGTAGCCGAGCCATACGCCCTTATAGACCAGCGAGAAGGTATTGCGATGATCGTGCCCGCAGAAGACGTATTTCGTGCTGCCGAGCGAGAGGATCCTTTCAAACTCACGCCCGCCGGTGTAGGTGAGCTTTTTCCCCTTGCGGTACTCCCAATCGCCGACGAAGGAACAGCAGACCTCGTGGTCCTTCTCCCCCGCGATGCCGCCGTAATAGGTGATCTCCCCGACCTCGGTCTGCACGGTGCGCGGCGTGCCGAAGGTCCAATCGGCATTGATCGTATCCTCCCACGACTCCCCGTTCGCCTCCAGCGCGTCTATGTAAGCGTCAAGCGCGGTCTGATACTCGGGGAAGGGAATATGCTGGAAAATGATGGAGGGGACGGTGCGTCCCTCGATCGCGGCAATGTCGCGAATGGCGGCTTCGTACCAGTCGAGCTGATCGTCGTGCACCCACTCGTACTTGCGCTGATCGGCGTAGGGCTTTTTCAGCTCTTCGTCGTAGTAACGCAGATACGAGCCGCTGTCGAACAGCACGAGGGAAGTATTGACCGATCCGTCCTTGTTGAGGACGTTCACGACGTAATTGCCCACCCCGTTGATCTCGTCGGGACCCTCCGCGAACAGGCAGTTCTTGATGCCGTCGGATCGCAGATAGGCGGCAAGCGCCTTCTTCGTCTTGGTCGCGTCGTCACCCATATCCACGTACAATTCGCCCTCTTCGTCGTGGTTGCCGAAGCAGAAGAGCCACGGGATGTCGAAAGAGTCGATGAAATCGGCGAATTTCGTGAAGGCTGCGTAGTTGTCGTTCGTACCCGTAAAGAGCTTTACGAGATCGAGGGTAAAGGTCGTATCGCCCGTCACGACCAAGAGATCGGGATCGGCGGTACGGATGGTCTCCGCCATCGCCGTCATCGCCCATTCGTCACGAAGGGTGTAGTCTGCCGAGGGTTCACCGCCTTTCCCCTTTTCGGAATTGATGAAGTGCGCGTCGGTGAGCTGCAATATCTTGAAGGTATCCCCTTTCATTTCCACGTTAAAAGACACGTACCGGCTGGTTTGTTGTCCCTTTTGGCACGCGGAAAAACTCAAGGCAACGAGAATGACGGCAAGTATAACCGAGAAGCTTACGATCAAGATCTTTTTCATGTTGCGACCCTTATGAAACTGCGCCGAAAAGAGGATCTCCGCGGCGGGTCGGCGGGCGCCGCCGCGAAGAAACGAATATCCTTATTTTGTCAGAGCGTAGGCGATCGACTCGTCGAACACAGCGTAGACGTCGAGGTCCGTAAAGGTGTCGTCCACGATCACGCTGTACCAGTCTTTGTCCTTGTTCTTCGGGAAAGCGCTCTTTACGCCCGTCGCCTTGTGCGCCGCATGGAGCGCCGCCGCCTGCCGATCGGACAACCTGACCAAGGCGACGATCTTGCCGTCGTCTTCGTAGATATAGGTAAAGCAGACGCGCTTGCCGTCCGCGAGGGCGAAGTGGTTGTCCGAGAGCAACAACTTGCCGTTCGGCGTCCTGTTCTCTCTGGCGTTGATCTCCACCTTGTCGCCGTATTTTTCGGTCAAATGGTCGATGATGCTCTTTTTGCTGACCACGCCGACCGCGCCGACCGTCTTCGCCGCGGCGAGGGACTCCTTCAGCGAGACTTCCTCGGAGGGGGCTTCTTCCTGCGCTGCGGGCTCGGGCTCGGACTCGATGATGTTCAAAGCGGCGCGATCCAACTCGGCGTAGACGCCCTTTTCGGTAAAGGTATCGTCCACGACCATGCTGTACCAATCCCTCTCCTTATTCTTCGGGAAGGCGCTGCGCAGCCCCGTCGCGGGATGCACGGAACGTATGATCTTCGCGTGCTCTTCGTTGGTGCGGAGCAGGATGGTGATCCTGCCGTCGTCGTCCTCGTAAACGTAGGTGAAGCAGACCCGCTTGCCATCCGGAGCAAAGGCAAAGTGGTTATCGGACAGCAGGAGTTTGCCGTTCGGCGTCCTGTTCTCTCTGCCGTTCAGCTCGACTTTATCACCGAAGCGATCCGCCAAATGGTTGAAGATCGACTTCTTCGTAACGATGCCTACGGCACCGATCACCTTTGCATCCGCGAGGCTCTCCTTCAAGCTCTTCTCTTCGGGAAGGACCTCCGTCGGCTCTTCGGGAGCGGGTTCGGGTTCGGGGATCGGCTCGACCTCGGCCGCCGCGATCTCCGTGCCGATGATATTGATCGCCGCGCGATCCAACTCGTCGTAAACGCCCTGCTCGGTAAAGCTCTCGTCCACGATCACGCTGTACCAATCGCGCTCCTTATTCTTCGGGAAGGCGCTCTTTACGCCCGTATCTTTATGCGCCGCGCGAATGTCTTTCGCGTGTGCCGCCGTGGTGCGGAGCAGGATGGTGATCCTGCCGTCGTCGTCCTCGTAGATATAGGTGAAGCAAACGCGCTTGCCGTCCGGGGCGAACGCGAAATGATTATCGGACATCAGGAGCTTGCCGTTCGGCGTCCTGTTCGCTCTGCCGTTCAGCTCGACCTTGTCGCCGAACTTTGCGCCGAGATGCTCGATGATGGATTTCTTAGACACCACACCGACTGCGCCTTTCTCCTTGGTCGCCGCAAGGGACTCGCTGAGCGAGACCGTCTCCTCGGGCTCTTCGGGAGCGGGTTCGGGGATCGGCTCGACCTCGGTCGCCGCGATCTCCGTGCCGATGATATTGATCGCCGCGCGATCCAGCTCATCGTAAACGCCCTGCTCCGTAAAGCTCTCGTCCACGATCACGCTGTACCAATCGCGCTCCTTGTTCTTCGGGAAGGCGCTCTTTACGCCCGTATCTTTATGCGCCGCGCG
>JAFSZO010000092.1 GCA_017455605.1 Clostridia bacterium | reverse complement strand
GAGTTCCGCCATATCGTTCGGCACGACCCAGTCGAGCGTAATGTTCGTGAAGGGAGACTGCGTGCCCCAACGAGACGGGGTATTCACGCCGTAGATGAAGGACTGAATGCACTGTTTGGTCTCCTTGTAGGAGAGATTGTCCACCTTGACGAAGGGGGCGAGATAGGTATCGAAGGAAGAGAACGCCTGCGCGCCCGCCCACTCGTTCTGCATAATGCCGAGGAAGTTCACCATCTGGTTGCAAAGGGTGGAGAGGTGACCTGCGGGAGCGGACGTGATCTTGCCGGGGACGCCGCCGAGACCCTCTTGGATCAGCTGCTTGAGGCTCCAGCCCGCGCAGTAACCCGTCAGCATCGACAGGTCGTGGATGTGGATGTCCGCGTTGCGGTGCGCGTCCGCGATCTCGTCATCGTAGATCTCGCTGAGCCAGTAGTTCGCGGTGACCGCACCGCTGTTGGAGAGGATCAGACCGCCGACCGAATAGGTCACGGTGCTGTTCTCCTTTACGCGCCAGTCGTTGATCTTGAGGTAGTTGTCGACGGTGGTCTTGTAGTCCACGAGGGTGGACTTCATATTACGCACCTTTTCGTGTTGCTTTCTGTAAAGAATGTAGCTCTTGGACACGTCCACGAAACTCGCCTGGATCAGGACGACTTCCACGCTGTCCTGAATGTCCTCAACGGTCACGCAGTTGTTTTTCACCTTGTTCTGGAAGTCCGCGCAGACCTTGAGCGCGATCATATCCAGCATATCGTCGGTGTAAGCGCGATTGACCGAGTCAAAGGCTCTCTGAATGGCGACCTTGATCTTGCCGAGATCGAATGGTACGATTTGTCCGTCTCTCTTCTTTACGTTTAACATAGCTTCCTCCGTTGGGCGGCTTTCCGCCGCGTTTTTTTAGTCGTTCTTGTTTAGTATAGCAAGGCGGAATGGGTTTGTCAATAGGAAAATCTACAAAATATTGCGTTTTATTTTTTACAAAAACACTATATATTGTGGTTCGATCCGAAGGTTGACCACAACGCTTTTTGAACGAAAATCGCTTTTGCCCCGTATATCCGCATTTTCCGAAATTGGCTCGAAAACGGTCGATCGGAAAAAAGCGGATCTCCCGCCCCGTAAAAAAATTTTCGAAAAATATTTCCCTCCCCGCGCGCCCATACTATGCCGCGGAGGCAAAAGAATATGAAGGTTTGGACCTACGTTTTGACGGCGATCTTCGCCCTCGCGGCGCTCTTCGTCTACTTTATCCCGACCATGATCGCAGTCAGGAGCCGACACTCCAAGCGCGCGGCGATCTTTGCGGTGAACTTTCTGCTCGGTGTAACGATCCTCGGCTACGTCGGCGCGCTCCTGTGGGCGACGGCGCCCGCGCCCCAAGCGGAAAAATGAAACGCGCGATCCCGCTCCTGCTCCTCGTCCTCGGGGCGATCTTTTTGCTGTCCGCGAGCTATCCGCCCTACCGCAAGACCGAGATCGAGATCGCCTTCGCGGAGGAAGAGCCGATGCGGGCGACGCTACGCACCCCCGTCTCCCATCTGATGCGAGCCGAACGCATGGGCGGCTACCTCGCCCTGTATGACGAATTGGCGAGGCGCTACGACGCGAAAGGCGCGCTGAATTACCTCGCGATCGGGCTGGGGGATTACCTGTCCGCGGAGTGCGAGAGGCGGCGCGTCGACCCATTGGACGCGACCCTCGAATGGACGAAGGACCTTTCCGTTCCCTTCATCTACTACGAAGAGCGAGCGGGGCGAGAGATCAACCTCGAGGAAGCGGGTCGCGCGATCGCGCGCGCGCTGGATGAGGAGGGGAGCGCACGCGCGCGCCTATGTACGCGCGAGGTGCCCGCCGCCGTGACCGTGAAAGACCTAAAGGAGCGAACGAGGGAGATGGGGCGATACCGAACGGAATTTCTGACGTCGGGAGAGAACAGACGACACAACCTCGCCCTCGCGGCAAGGGCGATCTCGGGCACGGAGATCGCGGCGGGCGAGACCTTCTCCTTCAACGGGACGGTCGGAGAGCGAACGGCGGAGAGAGGATTTCGGGAGGCGAACGTCGTCGTGAACGGCGAATTCGTCAAGGGGATCGGAGGCGGCGTCTGCCAAGTCAGCACGACCCTCTACAACGCTGCGCTCCTCGCGGGGCTGGAGATCGTGCGTGCGGCGGCGCATACCCGCCCCGTTTCCTACGTCCCCTACTCGCGGGATTGCACGGTCTCCTCGGCGACGGACTTCCTCTTTCGCAACGACACGGAATATCCCGTTTACCTCGCCGCGGAGATCAAAGGGAGTGCCCTGACCTTCGTCCTCTTCGGCGAAAAGAAGGCGGGACGACGCACCCTCGAGAGCGAGGTCGTGCGAGAATCGCCCTTCCGCGCCCTCTACGAAGACGGCAGCGAGGTCCGAGAGACGGACGCGATCCTGCTCTCGGAAGGCAGACCGGGGATCACGAGCCGCTTGTACCTCGTGTGCGAGCAGGATGGAAAACGCACCCGCACCTTGATCCGCGAAAACCTCTATCCCGCCAAAGACGCGGTCTATCGCCGCGCGGCGTCCGCGGGGCAATGCGTGACAACGCAAAAAAGCGAATCGCGTGTTAATGCGGAATTCGGAATGCGGAATGCGGAATTGTGGACGCCAAGAGGCGTGATCCCAATTAGGAATTAGGAATGAGGAATGCGGAATTGCGGACAGCGTTCCGCAATGTCGAGCGCAGCGAGATACATCATGTTTGCGCAGCAAATACATCATGTCGCCGAAGGCGATACAAAACGGTGAAGTTGCTTCGCAGTGAAGTACGGCTACCGCCGTGTGAAGTT
>JAFSZO010000091.1 GCA_017455605.1 Clostridia bacterium | reverse complement strand
GCCATCATCAACCCTCTCGTCCAGCCCGTGCTGTCGCCGAGGCAATGCAGATGCCCGATCGAGGTGGCGAGGGATTCGTCCATCTTGATCTTGTTGGAGTAGAACTTCAGCTCGGGAGAATAGAGCAGCGTCTCGTCCGAGGCAAAGCCGGGCACGATGACGTCCACGCTCTTGATGAAATTGATGATGGAGAGCATCGCGCGATAGGGCATCGCAGCGGTGATGTCGCCTGCGACCGCGTCGGTCAAGGTGGGACGGACGTTGCTGTGCTCCAGCTCCTTTGCCCAGGTGCGCTTGCCGTCCAAGATGTCGCCGTAACGCTGGACGAGCATCTTACCGTTACCGAGCATATTCGTGAGTTCGCCGACCTTCTTCGCGTATTCGATGGGTTGATTGAAAGGTTGCGTAAAGTTGTGCGAGCAGAGGATCGCGAGGTTGGTATTCGGGGACTTCAGTTCCTTGTAGGAGTGACCGTTGACGACGGCGAGGTTCTCGTCATAATTCTCCTGACTGACGAAGCCGCCGGGGTTCTGGCAGAAGGTGCGGACCTTGTTCTTGAAAGGCTTCGGGTAACCGATGAGCTTCGCCTCATACAGCACGTTGTTGATCTCCTCCATCACCTCGTTGCGGCACTCGACGCGCACGCCGATGTCGACGGTGCCGGGCTGATGCAGGATGCCGTGCTGGGCGCACATTTTCTCGAGCCACAACGCGCCGCGGCGACCGGTGGCGACCACGACCTCTTTCGCGTCGATGCGCTCGGTCTTGCCGCCGATAAGGGCGTCCGCGCCCTTGCAGACCTCGTCCTCGATGATGAGGTCGACGCATTCGGCGTTAAAGTACATCTCGACGCCGTGCGCGAGCAGATATTGCTCGATGTCGTAATAGATCTTCTGCGCCTTCTCGGTGCCCATGTGGCGGATCGGGCAATCCACGAGTTTGAGACCTGCGCGGATCGCCTTCTTGCGGATCTCCTTGATCTCCTCGGGGTGCTCTACCCCTTCGATCTTTTTATCCGCACCGAACTCGAGATAGATGCCGTCGGTGTAATCGAACAGCTTTTGCACCGTCTCAAACCCGATGAGATCGGGGAGGTCGCCGCCGACGTCCGCCGAGAGGGACAGCTTGCCGTCCGAAAAAGCGCCCGCGCCGGAAAAACCCATCGTGATCGCGCAATTCTTGCAGTTCACGCAGACGCCGGTCTTGCTCTTTGGGCAGACGCGCTTTTCGACTGCGAGCCCCTTCTCGATAAAGGTGATCTTATCCTTGCAACCTCTCCTGATGAGTTCGATCGCTGTGAAGATGCCCGCGGGACCCGCTCCGATGATCAAAATATCCGTTTTCATTGATTCTCCCATGTTGACGGGGCGAGCCCGTCCGTGCGCTTTACCGCGCAGCCCGAATAATGATACCATACGCGCGAAGAAAAAACAAGACAAAAGTCACATATTTTACAAAACCGGTGCGTTCTTAAAGAAAAAACAAGAAGTCCACAACGAGCGTTCTTTTTTCGGAGCATCATCGCCGCATTATGCGCGATGTGCGACCCTTAATTCCTTTCGTATCGCCTTTGGCGACATGATGTATTTGCTTCGCAAACATGATGTATCTCGCTTCGCTCGACATTGCGGAACGCTGTCCGCAATTCCGCATTCCGAATTCCGCATTAGCGCGCAATTCGCATTTGCTATTGCATTGTTACATATCCGCAAAATCGGTTCTCTCTATCATTCAATAAGGGCGTAACTTTCAATGCGCTCCGTTTTTCGTAAAAACAAAATGCGCGCAGAGGAGACGCCCCTAAAGGGTAGGTCCATCGCTCCCCGACGAACACAGCGCGGCAAAGCGGCATATATCATAGTATGACGATCGGTGTGACGGACAGCGGGATCGGCGGGCTAACCGTGCTCGCCGCTCTCATCAAACGGCGGTGCGGGGACGACTACCTCTACCTCGCGGACGGAGCGAACCTGCCCTACGGGGACAAGCGCCCCGAACGGCTCAGAGAGATCGCCCTCGAGAATGCGAGGAGACTGGAACGGGAAGGCGCGAACGTGATCGTATTCGGGTGCAACACGCTGTCGGTCACGTCGCTCGACTACGTGCGAAAGAGGATCAAAGCGCCCGTCTTCGGACTGCGCCCCCGCCCCGAACTACTCGTCGGGAGAGCAGTCCTGATGACCACGCCGACAACGGCGGAGTACCTGCCAAAGATCGAGCCGAACGTCTCGCCGCTGACGCCCCCTAAACTCGCCTCACTGATCGACGCCGACTACCCGCAATTGGGGAGAGTCAAGGAGTATCTGAGTCCCTTGTTAGTCCCTTACGAGGGGGTCGAATCGGTCTACCTCGGGTGTTCACATTACCTCTACGCAGAGAAAATCATCGCGGAGCTGCTCCCCGACGCCAAGATCACGGACGGCGTGGACGCGCTTGCCGCGATCGTCCGAGCGGTGCTCCCCGTCCGAGGGCGCAAGGACCCCACCGTCGCCTTTCGCTTCACGGGAAAGTCGGAATCGGAACGATACGCCCGCATTCTAACCGAGCTGATCGGATAGCGCGCCTTCGATCCCCGCCGCGAGAATGCGGGCAAAGATCGGGACGAGCAGATCGATCTCTTTCGGCGTGACGACCAGCCCCGCGGGCAGAGAGGAACAAGCCTCGGCGCGAGCAAGGAGCGGGACGCCGAGTGAGAGGACGGGGACCCCGACGGTCCGCTCGGAAAGCGGCTCGCGTGCGTTGTCCACCCCACCGCCCGGGACGACGCCCCCTTCTCCGATCTGTACGGCGCGGGACAAGCGTTCCGCCCTGCGCGTCGAGAGAGTGTCGACGGTGAGGACGAGATCGGGCGCGTACTCCCCCGCGACGCCTCGCACGACCGAAGCGGTCTCGAGCCCCGTCAATCCGTACACCGAGGGGACCAGCGCGGCGAGAGCGCCTCGACGACGGCGCCCTGCGGACAGCAGTTTCACTGTTTCGCACCCGAGAGAATCCACGACGGTGCTCGGGTTGCCGAGACCGACGGCAAGAATGCGATCCGCGCGCCTCGGCAACAGTTCCTCCAAGATGCGAGAGAGCGTCTGCGACAATTCCGAGGAAACGTCCCCCTCCATAGCGTCGTGATCGGTGAGCAGGGTATGATACCTCGCTTCGCCGAGGGCGCCCGTCCCCTCTCCCGCTTTAAAAAGCAGATATCGCAGTCGGCGGGACAAGCGCCGTTCCTCGATCCCGCTCCGCTCTCCTGCGCTCTCCGCCGCCTCGACGGCAAGTTCCGAAAAGTCTTTCATATCGTTATAATGTGCTCCGCGGAAAAGAATATTATAAAAAATAATTGCAAAGGTGCGCGCGCTATGATAAAATATTAATTACGCAAAATAATAACAAAGGTGCACCGCACCGAAAAGGAGAAATCATGCCTAACATCAAATCCCAAAAGAAGCGCGTCTTGATCACCGAAGAAGAGTACACTCGCAACAAAGCGATCCGTTCCAAGGTCAAACACGCGGTCAAGAAGTTCAACGAGACCCTCGCCGCGGGCGATATCGCCGCTGCGGAAGCCCTGCTCCCCGAGACCGTCTCCGTCATCAACAAGGCGAAGAGCGACGGCGTCTATCACATCAATACCGCTTCCCGCAAGATCGCTTCTCTGAACAAAGCTCTGAACGTTGCCAAGAAGTAATCTTTCTTCCATGTCCGGAGTCAAGATCCACACCAAAGAAGACGCTTTTCGTCTGTTTGACGAAGCCGTTACGGCTCTGATCCACAGCAAGTTCATCGTCACGCAAAAGCCCATAACGGACCTTTTGCGTTGCTTGGTCTTCAACGATCAGTTGCACGCCTTCCTCGCGGACTGCAAAAAGGGTGTGGACTACGAGGCGGAACTGACCTCCGCCGTTCAAGAGACCGAAACGGGGTACGCCTTCGTATTGCCGAAGGGCAACAAGCGCGTCATCGCCCTCGTGACGGGTATGCTCCGCGACTTCGATATGGGCACCCGCTCCATGAGCTCCTTCCTGCACGACTTCTACCCTGCGGACAAGGACAATCACGAGAAGTACGCCCTCTTTTGCGAGAACGTACTGGAGCCCTATCGCGACGCCTTCCGTCAGTCCTTCCTGTACGACATCGACGAACCGGCGCGCGGCTCGGAAGAAGAGCGCGCGAAGATAGGAGACGCAGTCATCGAAGGCTCGGCGCCCATGTTCGCCGCCCTGCGCACCGTCTTCCTCGGAGACAACAAACTCTCGGCGAAGAAGCGGGAGGACCTGATCTATCTGACGGACGGACTGTACTACGCCCTCGAGAAGGGGGACATCCGCATCATAAAAACCATCTGGACCGCTCTGAAACTCTTGCTCGCGGACTACAAAAAAGCGGCGCGCAAATTCAGCGACATCACGGAATTTCTCGCGCTCTACGCCCTGATCTGACGAGGTGACTATGGCGACAGATTCCACTCTGGTCAAACTCATCATCCTATACGCAATGGACAAGATGGAGGTCGCCCTCGAAGAGGACGTCCTGACCGATCTCTGCACCGGCGACAACAATTGGATGAACTATATGGACTGCAAGGACGCTCTCGCCGCCCTTGAAGACGTCTCCTTTATCCTCAAAAAGAACCTGCAAAACAAGGTCATCTATTCCATCACACACGAAGGCAGGATGTGTCTCGCCAACTTCTATACCCGCATCCCTTTCTCTCTCCGTGACGAGATCTACAACGCCGTCAAAAAGGATCGTATGAAGTATCGCCACAGGCAGGAATACCTCAGCGACTACTACCGCAACAGCGATCAGACCTACACCGTCCACCTGCGCATCATGAAGCCGGGCGGCGAAGGGACCCTGGTCGAGCTGAAGATGGTGGTGGACAGTCAGGAGACGGCGACCTATATCTACAAGAATTGGCAGGATCGCGCGGGGTCGGTGTATGGGGCGTTGTGTGATATCCTCCTTGATTGCTGACGAGCGCGTATAGCGGCGCATATACTTCGCTACAACTTCAAGAGGGAGCAGTTACGTACAAGGAGTACGCGCCCTGCGCGCGAGTTAAAGCGCATCATTGCCGAAAAGCGTGATGCGCTTTTCTAATGCAATTCTCTGCGCTTTCTCGCTTGCCTCGCTCCGAAACACTGTTTCGTTCGCGCTCTGTCGTAGCGTTCATAG
>JAFSZO010000090.1 GCA_017455605.1 Clostridia bacterium | reverse complement strand
CGGATAAGCCCATCAAGACCTTCTCCATCGGTATGGACGTCGACGCGATCGATCTCAAGTATGCGAGAAAGGTCGCGGAGTATATCGGCAGCGACCACACCGAGGTCATCATCTCGGAAAAGGACGTGCTCGCGGCGCTTGAGCCGGTCGTGCACCTGCTCGGCACCTTCGACATCACGACCATCCGCGCGAGCATCGGGATGTACCTCGTCTGCAAGGCGATCCACGAACAGACCGACGTGCGCGTGCTGCTGACCGGCGAGATCAGCGACGAACTGTTCGGCTATAAATATACCGATTTCGCTCCCTCCGCCGAGGCGTTTCAAAAAGAGGCGGTCAAGCGTGTGGATGAATTATATATGTACGACGTGCTGCGTGCCGACCGTTGCATCAGCGTGAACTCGCTCGAAGCGCGCGTTCCCTTCGGCGACCTCGACTTCGTGCGGTACGTGATGGCGATCGACCCCGCCCTCAAACTGAACACCTACGGCATCGGCAAATATCTCCTCCGTCACGCTTTCGAGGGCGACTGGCTCCCGCACGACATCCTCTATCGGGAAAAAGCGGCGTTCTCCGACGCGGTCGGACACTCGATGGTGGACGACCTCAAAGCCTACGCCGAGAAAGCGTACACCGACGCGGAATACGAGGAAAAGCGCGCGAAATACACCCACGCCGCGCCCTTCACCAAGGAGTCGCTCCTCTACCGCGAACTCTTCGAGAAGTATTACCCCGGGCAAGGGCAAATGATCAAGGACTTCTGGATGCCGAACAAGAGCTGGAAGGGCTGCGACGTCACCGACCCCTCCGCCCGCGTCCTATCAAACTACGGCGCCAGCGGAGAGTAAGACTTCTTCGGAAAACGTTCATCCCATAAAAAGGAACCGAGAAACAGGTCTTCTCGGTTCCTTTTTCGTACGAGCCGTAGCGGCGTGCCCGCATCCCCGTTACGCCTCTTCGTCCAAAATGATGAGGTTTCATGTGCCGCTACTCTCGACGTCGCAGGAGCCCTTGCCTCCCGAGGGGCTGAAGGGATCGAACCCGCCGGCGTACAGGTTGAGCGCGATCTCTTCGCCCTTGCCTGCTCCTCTATACCGTAGTGGTTGCTACCGGCGATGATCGTCGTATTCCTTTCGTTTTGAATGTGGATATCCGGGGGTCGGCATTCACAATGAAAGGGAGGCGGTCACCACCGGGCGCAGGGGAGACCCTGCCGATCATACCACGGAAATGCCGCAGGTCGCCCCTCGCTCGGCGCCGACGTGCGCCCTCGGATCAACGGCAGAGACAGCGATGCACGACCTGCCAGGCTTCGTCCGCGTAGAAACGGTGCCCCGCCGCCCCCACGACGTGGATCAAACGGTCGTCGCAACGTAGGGACTCGTAGGCACGTTTCCCCTGCTCGAAACATTCCATCGCACCCGCAATGGGGAAGATCGGATCCTCCGCGCCGTTGACCTGCACGTAGTACTTCGGGCACGCCATCGCGACGAGGTCGCCCATATCGAAATACAAGCCGACGCGCGGCACGTAGTTGCAGGAACAATGGTGCATCGCGCCGATAGAATCGCGGAAGGAGCAGACGGCGCAGGAGGGCATCGCGAGTCGAATGCGATCCTCCAGCGCGGCGGTATACGCCGTCGCCGTCCCGCCGCCCGAATTGCCCGTCAGACAGATGGCGGTCAGGTCGACCTCCTCGGAGAAATGCCGCTCGACGAGGTCGATCATTTTGGTGACGTCCCACACCCGTTCGCCGATCGTCGTGCGCCCCATCAACAGGGCGGTCATCGCGGGCTCTAGGCAGGCGTCGAGCTCCTTATTCGGATTTTTCAGTTCCCCGAACGAGCGCTGTTCCAAACAGATCGCGGCAAAGCCCTCTTTGACCGCGCGAATGCAGAAGTCTCGGTCGCCGTTTTTGATAGACTGCTCGTCTTTCTCCCGCTTCACGATGCCGAGGGAAATGTACATCCCCGGAGAATGCCCTTGCAGGCAGATCATCAGCGGCGGCTTCTTTACCCCGTTCGGGAGGAGCAGATGCGCGGGCACGCGATACCCCGGTTCGGGCTGATAGGTGAAGCGCATCTCGCTGTACCCCTCCCGTTGCTCCTTCCACTCGACTCGCAGGTCGAGGTCGGCGGGGATCATTCGGTCCAGCCCGAGGAGCTCCCGAAGCTTTTCACGCGCGGCTCTTTGCCAAGAGAAAAAGTCGCCGCCGTCGTAGCGCATCGACGGCACGACCTGCCGAAACAATTCCCGTTCGTAGTCGTAGGTAGATTTCATATCACGCCTCCTATGAATGCAGCGTTTTAAACGTCGATCTCATTGTAGCACACTACCGACAGAGTTTGCAAAGTTTTCTCTTCGCTTGCTTCTCGATCCGCGCCGCCAGTTTCCCTTTTGGAAACGGTTTGCCGTGTCCCACGTAAAGGGTCTCTCCCTCCATCCGGACGAGACGACGCCAACTCTCCACGAGCGCGTCGTTGTCCTCGATCCACAGCGGCGAGTAGCCCGTCGCCCCCGCCCCGTTCATGCAGAGGTCTCCGACGAAGAGCCGATCGTCCACACGGAGGCAGAGATCCTGGTCGGTGTGTCCGCCGAGCGCGAAGAAGGTGATCCCCTCCCCCGCGAGCGGTTGCGTCAGGGGATCGATCGCCCCCGCGGCGTCCACCGGCTCAAAGGTCTGAAATCGGGGAGTCGCCGCGGACAGTCTATTGATCGGCAGGAGGATCCTGCGCGAAACGTACACGTTTTTCTCGTTCACGCCCGAGGCAAGGCGGCCCCTCGCGGCAGGCAGGCAGATCAGTGACGCCCCCGTGTACGAGAGGATGCGTTTCAAGTAGCCCGCGTGGTCGGCGTGGACGTGCGTCAGCGCGACGTAGCGGATGGAAGAGAGCTCGATCCCCTTCCTCTTCGCCGCCCTCAGAAAATGACGGTAGTCGAAGGGATACCCCGTATCCACGAGGAGCCACCCCTCCGCGAGCTCGATCAGGTAGGTATTCGTGAAATGCGTTCCCAAATTCCAAACGGCTCTCACGCTTCGCCCCTCACCTCTTCACAATGCGAGTCATATCCACGAAGGGCTTCGGAAGCACGATATCCCGCATGCCTTCGGGGCGCAACTCCTCATAAAAATCATCCATATACCAGAGCATATACCGAAAGTCCTCGCCGTAGGGGAATTCGTCGGATACGGGCAGCCAAGCGTCCGCCATGATCCATCCCCATTCGCGCTCCGAACAGCGCAAGGCTTCCCCGCTGTTCAGCACCGGCGTTCCGCAGTCTCGGTTTTGATGCGAATCGCCGCCGAAGCGATAGCCTTTGCGCCTCACCTCTTCCACGACGGCGGTCCATCCCGCTTTGAAATCCTCCTCCGTCACGTCCTCGAAGATGGGGAATCTGTCGTCGAAACAATTCGTCCAACCGATCACTTCGTATTGCATACACGATCTCCTTTGCCGGATCCGGCGACCCACCTCTTCATTATAACACGAAACGCCCCCGTCGTCACACGCGTTTTCCCGAGGATCGAGCGCGCTCCCGCCCCGGCGAGAGAAAAAGGAAAAAGTCGGACGAGCCGACTTTTCGAACGGTAAATTCAGCTCGCGGCAGACGACTTCTTCGCCTTACGCTTGCGAACGAGGTAATACACCCAATAGAAGCAGGAGAGATACAAGAGGAAGAGCAAGACGACGATCATCGGATACAGCACCCTGTTGCCGTTCACCAAGTTGTAAAAGATGTCGTAAGGAGTGCCGTCACCGCGCATCAGGAACATATAGTTGTAGGGGATCAGGATGTCGGCGATATACGCCGCCACGCAGAAGCCCAAGAGGATCACGAAGGTGATCCAAATATTCTTCGTGCGCATACTCGTCATCCCCGAGATCGCGATATAGAGCGACGCGAACCCGCTGAGCGCATGGGTGATGACGGACAGGACGTTGTCGAAGGAGAGGATCGGGTAGCAGGCAAAGTTCTGCCCCGCGCCGTAGGTGCCCATCACGGCGGCGAGGATGCCGAAAATAAAGACGAAATCCAACGACGCCTCCTTCAACCTGCCGCGCGAGAACGCCGCGAGAGGCAAGGCGATCATCATAATGCTGCACAGGAAGAGCGGGAGCAGGTGCAAGAGCGGATGGAAGGAATGTTCACGCAGACAGCAGACCACCATTTCCGAGACCTTCAACACGAGGAGTATCACGGCAGACCACGCGACGACCTTATTCTTCGTATGCTCGTTTCTGCGCCTGTTCCTCAGCCCGATGACGATCGCCAGCGCGATCATCAGCGCGATAAAACACGTCACGAACAAGATATGTTGCCAAGAGAGAAACCCTTCCGGCGTCCTCCGGTAGCCGCCCACTCCGAAAAACTCTTTGATCGCTTCCATCTTCTTCCCCTCGTAAATTAAAGATACATCATTGTATCATATATTACGAAGAGCGTCAAATCAAATCGACGGAGCGCTCCGAGGGAGCGGAGTTGCGCACGTCATAGGCGAGAGAGATACGAGTCTTTCTAATGCGGAATGCGGAATTGCGGGTCGCTACGCGCCGCGAGAGTGGAGTGTGGAGAGTGGAGAGTGGAGCGAAGGGTCACTTCGTTCCAAACGAGCTTCTACTCTATCCTAATTATCGTAGCGGAAATGGGCTGCGGAGCGAATAGCACTTGCAAACGTAGCGCGCAAGTGCATCGCGAACGAGCCTATGAACGCTACGATCAAACGCGAAGAAAACATTCGTTTTCGAGCGAGGCAAGGCAGTCCCGAGGATCGTTGCGTTAGCGACTCGACAGAGCCGCGGCAACAGCGAGGGACAATGCCGCGCAGAGG
>JAFSZO010000011.1 GCA_017455605.1 Clostridia bacterium | reverse complement strand
TGCTACGCAAACATGATGTATCTCGCTACGCTCGACGTTGCGGAACGCTGTCCGCAATTCCGCAGTAGAGAGAGTTCCCTTCGCTCGCAAGCGGATCATTCGGAGCGTTAGCGTCGCATTGGGGTTCCCCGAAAAATCGAACAGATTTTTTGGGGCGCGACGTCGCGATCCGCAACTTGTGCCTTGTGGCACAAACTTCACTACGCAGTAACTTCACACGGCGTTAGCCGTACTTCACTGCGATGGGCTTCACCTCAATACGAGGCGATCCCTCCGCTACGGTCGGGATGACAAATCAAATGGTCATTCTGAGCTTGTCGAAGAATCGCCGAATATTGCGTATCGCTTTTTCCATCCGCAATTCCTAATTCCTCATTCCGCATTCCGCATTCCGCATTAATCGAAACGTAGCGACGCGTTATTCCACCGTGACGGATTTCGCGAGGTTGCGCGGGCGGTCCGGATCGCATCCGCGCGCCTTCGCCGTATGGTAGGCAAGCAGCTGCATCGTGATGGCGGACAGAATGGGTGAAAAAAGAGGAGGACACTCGGGCAAGGGCAAGGAGCGTTCCACGGAATAGCGCGAAACGAGGGACGGGGGCGCGATCACGATCGGGGTGGCGCCACGACAGCTGATCTCGGCGATGGTGGCGGCATTTTTCTCATAGAGCGCGGGGTTGGTCGCCACGATCACGCCGTATACGCCCCGTTCCATCAATGCGAGAGTCCCGTGCTTGAGTTCTCCGGACGGGTAGGCTTCGGAAAAGAGGTAGCTGACCTCCTTCAATTTGAGGCTGCCTTCGCGCGCGGCGGCGTAATCGAGCCCCCGTCCGAGATAAAAGACCGCCTTTGCCTCTTTGAGCTCGCCGGCGAGTCGGACGAATCGTCCTTCCTCCGCGACGACCTCTGCCGCCTTCTCGGGGAGAGCGGCGAGTTCGCGTCGCAAAAAAGCGATTTTATCAGATGCCATTTTCCCCTTGATATCCGAATATTCCAAGCAAAAGAGCAAGAGAGCCTGCACCTGCGCGCAATAGGATTTGGTCGCGGCAACGGCGCACTCTCTGCCGCATCTCGTCACGATGACGTGATCGGACGATCGCACGAGCGAAGAGGATCTGACGTTGCAGATCGAGAGCAGACGCCCTCCCCTGCTTTTCACCCGCTCCGCGGCGCGTAGGGTGTCCGCCGTTTCCCCGCTCTGAGAAAGGACGATCGCGAGGGTCCTCGGTCCGACGAGCGGTTCGGAGGTCAGGAATTCACTCGCGATCTCCGCACGCGCCTCCACGCCGCAGATCTCCCTAAGCGCTCCCTTGCAGACAAGTCCCGCGTGATAGGCGCTGCCGCACCCGAGGAGGAGCAGATCCTCCCACGGCTCGGACAAGAGCGAGCGGATCTCCTCTCTCGGAAAATCGTCGTACCCGAGGCATAGGGAACGGGGGATCTCACGGATCTCCGCAAGCATCCGATCCCCTGCCTTCTCCCCTTTTTCGCACGCATCTTCCCGTTCGGCGAGGAAGCATAGGGGACGCCGCACGCCGTCAGCGCCGAACAGCTCCGCCCCCGCCGCCGTCAGCCGCACGATCTCGCCGTTGCGGAGCGGACAATATTCGTCGCAAAGATCGAAAATGCCCGAAACGTCCGAGCAAAGGAAGTATCCGTCTCTCCCTTTCCCGACCACGAGCGGACTGTCTCGCCTGATCCCGTAGACCACGCCGGGCTCGCAGGCGGATAGCACGGCAAGCGCATAACTGCCCCGAAGCTCCGCCACGGCGCTGCGGATCGCAGCGAGCACGTCCCCCTCGTAGCGACTTTCCATCAGATGGGCGATCACCTCGCTGTCGGTATCGGAGGATAGTGTCACCCCGCGAGCGGAAAGCGCACTCGCCAATTCACGATAATTGGCGACGATGCCGTTGTGCACGACGGCGAAGGTGCCGCCCGAGGAGAGGAACGGGTGAGCGTTCTCATCCGTCGCGACGCCGTGCGTTGCCCAACGTGTGTGCCCGATACCTGCGTCACCGCAAAGGGACGTTCCTTCGAGAGCGCGCTCAAGGTTGGCGATCCTGCCCGCTCGCTTGACGACGACCAGTTCCCTGCCGTCGTGGACGGCGATCCCGCTACTGTCGTAGCCGCGATATTCCAGTCCCCGCAGTCCCCTTAGAAGGACTTCGACGACTTCTCCCCTTCCCACGTACCCAACGATGCCGCACATATCATCCTCCCGTTACGTCCTATTATATGCGCGCGCCTCGCGCCTTTGCGACGAACCCCTCCCGCCATGCGCGAATATACTATGGATATGATAGCGAAATTCGGAACGGACGGCATCCGCGGCATATACGGAGAGACCTTGACGGAAGAGACGGCGTTCGCACTGGGGCGTGCCCTCGGGGAAAAAGGGAACCTGCTGATCGGCAGAGATAACAGACCCTCCTCCCCCTCGCTCGCACGCGCAGTCGCCTGCGGTGCCGCGTCGGCGGGGGCGGAGTTCCTTTCTGTCGGACTGACCACCACCCCCGCCATATATCACGTATTGACGAGGCTACCCTACACAAACGCCGTGATGGTCACCGCGAGCCACAATCCTCCGTCTCACAACGGACTCAAAGTATTTACCCGAAACGGGAAGCCGAACGAAAAGGAGCGAACGGAGATCGAAAAAACCCTGCGCGATACGACCCGCACGCATTTTCGTGACATAAAGTACGCGGAGGATCCCTCCCCGCTCTCCCTCTACGAGGACAGATTCCGCGAGTTCTTTCGTGATCTGTCGGGGCTCACCGTCGTCCTCGACCTCGCGGGCGGCGCAGGGTACCGCTTCAAGGGACTCTTAGGGACTCTCGGCGCAAAGGTGATCCCCCTAAACGCTCGCGAGTCGGGTGATCGGATCAATGAGTCCTGCGGCGCGCTCCATCCCGAAGAATGCCTCGAAGAAACGATAAAGAGAGGCGCAGATCTCGGCATTGCCCTCGACGGAGACGGAGATAGGATCATCGCCGCGACCCGAGACGGACGACTACTCGACGGCGACGACATCGTATACCTCCTCGCACTGCGAATGCAGAGAAAAGGAGCCCTCAAGAAGAGCAAGGTCGCGATGACCGTGATGACGAACGGCGGCGTAGTGAAAAGCCTTGAAAGACAGGAGATCACCGTCCGCACCACCCCCGTCGGAGACAGCGCCGTCGCGGCGGCAATGGCGGAAGAAGGACTGAATCTCGGCGGAGAACAGAGCGGGCACGTGATCCTCTCGGACTATCTGCCGACGGGCGACGGACTGCTCACGGGCGCCGCCCTGCTCGCGAGCATACGCGACGACGGACCCCTCGCGCTCGAACCTCCCCCGATGCGCTATCCGCAGATCAAATGCAACCTGCCGACCGCAGCCCCCTCCCTCCTCGAACGCCCCGAGCTCCTGCGCGAAGTCAAAGAAATCGAGCAAACGCTCACGAACGGTCGCATCCTGCTCCGCGCAAGCGGCACCGAAGCAATGATCCGCATCCTCGTCGAATGCCCGAACGAAACGCAGGCAAAAGCCGCAATGCGACGACTGGTCGAACGCCTTGAAAGATAGGCTCTCTTTAATGCGGATCAACGGTGAAGCCTATCGTGGTGAAGTTCGACTGACGCCGAGTGAAGTTTACCTAACGGTAAGTGAAGTTGCTGCGCAGTGAAGTTTGTGCCTGCAGGCACAAGTTGCAGGTCGCGACGTCGCGCCCCAAAAAATCTGTTCGATTTTTCGGGGAACCCCAATGCGACGCTAACGCTCCGATTGATCCTTTTCTATCTTTGCGAAAAGCTTTGAAAATCCCCCATTCCGAGCGCAAATAGCGCTCGCAATCAAGCCCCCTTTACAAAGGGTGCAAAGCAGGTGCGATGCGCAACCGATAGAAGAGACGCGCTCGATTTAATTCGGAATTCGGAATGCGGAATAAAGGGTCACTATGTTCCATAATAGACCTCTAATTCGGCGAGCGAGGAGAAGGCAGCAGAGACGAGCGCATCCTAATTCGGAATGCGAAATGCGGAATTGCGG
>JAFSZO010000089.1 GCA_017455605.1 Clostridia bacterium | reverse complement strand
ACGGTTTTCGTCCCCTCGCTTGCCTCGCTCTGAAACTATCGTTTCATTCGCGTTTTGTCGTAGCGTTCATAGGCTCGTTCGCGTTGCACTTGCGCTACGCTTGCAAGTGCTTTTCGCTCCGCAGCCCATTTCCGCTACGATAATAGGATGAAGTAGACAGGCTGTTTTCGGAGCACAGCGTCACATTGGGGTTCCCCGAAAAATCGAACAGATTTGTTGGGGCGTGACGCAGGCGACCCTTAATTCCTAATTCCTCATTCCTAATTCCTAATTGAAAAGGACGCCTTCGGCGTCCACAATTCCGCATTCCGCATTCCGAATTCCGCATTAGAAGGACGCCTTCGGCGTCCGCAATTCCGCATTCCGAATTCATAATTTTATACTCCCGGTTTCATTTTTAAGGTCAGTTTAAGTTTTATCCCATACAATTATGCTATAATAAGGTAACGGCCGCGCGCTCGCGGCAAAGGAGGACGGGATGCGGATCCTGCTGGCGGAAGACGAAAAGGAGCTCAGCCGCGCGCTCGTGGCGCTCTTCACCAAAAACAATTATTCGGTAGACGCCGTCTATGACGGCGCGGACGCGATCACCTATCTGACCGAGGGGGACTACGACTGCGCCGTGCTCGACGTGATGATGCCCAAGGCGGACGGCATCACCGTGCTCAAGACGATACGCAAGGCAGGCAAGACCCTGCCCGTCCTGATCCTGACCGCGAAGTCGGAGATCGACGACCGCATCCTCGGTCTGGACAGCGGCGCGGACGACTACCTGACCAAGCCCTTCTCGGTGAAGGAACTGCTCGCGCGAGTGAGGGCGATCACACGGCGGCTGACCGCAGGGGTGGACGCGAGCCTGACCTACGGCAACTGCACGCTGTCCCGCGCGACCTATCTGCTCACCACCCCGACGGGCGAGACCCGCCTGACCAACAAGGAGTTTCAGATGCTCGAGATGCTGATGAGCGCCCCGAGCAAGGTGATCTCCCCCGAGCAGTTTATGGAGAAGATATGGGGCTACGACAGCGACAGCGACATCGGGGTCGTGTGGGTCTACGTCGCCTACTTACGCAAGAAGCTCACCGCAGTGGGCGCGAACGCCCGCATCAAGGCGCTCCGCGGCGCGGGTTACACGCTGGAGATCGTATGATAAAGAAGCTCAGAAAACGGTTTATACTTTTGGCGCTCGCCGTCGTGGCGACGGTCATCCTCGTCATCGTCGCGGGCATCGACGTCGCGAACTACGTCAACATGAAAAACAACGCGGACGACACCATCTCCTTTCTCGAAACGGACAGCGCCGCCCCGCCCGCGCCGCCGCAGGGCGAGCCGCCCCAAGGGAGCGGGCAAGAGGGCGACCGCTTCGGCATGAAGCCGAGGGACCTCCCCGGAGAGACGGCATTCTCCGCGCGTTACTTCACGGTGGAGACCGACGCAGAGGGACGTGTCCTCTCCGCCGACCTCGACCGCATCGCCTTCGTGTCGCAATCGGACGTCGCGAGCTTCGTCGCGTCGGCAACGGGCACGAGCGGCTTCGTCGGCAACTATCGCTATCAGGTAAAAACGACCGAAACGGGCAAGCATTACATCTTCCTCGACTGTGAAAAGGAGATCGACGCGACGCGCGCCTTCATCCTCTCCGGCGCGGTCATCACGGCGGTGGGACTCGCCGCCATCGCGATCCTCATCATCGTGTTGTCGCGCTCGGTGCTCGCCCCCGTGGAAGAGAGCTATCAAAAGCAAAAACGCTTCATCACCGACGCGGGTCACGAGCTGAAAACGCCGCTGACCGTCATCGGCGCGAACGCGGAACTGCTGGAAATGGAGATCGGCGAAGACAACGAATGGCTGACGTCCATCAAAGGACAGGTGCAAAAGCTCGGCAAACTGACCAAAGAGCTGGTCTATCTGTCGCGCATGGACGAAGCGGACGCGCCCATCGCCAAAGCCCCCTTCGCCCTCGCCGCCGCCCTCGAAGAATGCGCGGACGGGTTCAAGGAGACCGCTCTCGTGGCGGGCAAACGCATCACCCTCGATCTCGCGCCCCTTCGCGTCAACGCGAACGAGGAGATGATCCGCCGCGCCGCGAACCTGCTCCTCGACAATGCGGTCAAGTACGCCGAGGGCGAGGAGATCCGCTTGACCCTCCGCAAGGAAGGCAAACGCGCGATCCTTGAGGAGAGCAACGCCGCCTCCCTGCCGAAGGGATCGCACCCCGAGCTCTTTGAGCGGTTCTACCGCCCCGATGCCTCTCGAAACGGCGAGACGGGCGGACACGGCATCGGCTTGTCCGTCGTCAAAGCGATCGCAGAAGCGCACGGGGGCGAAGCGGCATGCCTCTCGGACGGTGCTATCGTGACGTTCCGATTGACCCTGCCGCTCGCGTGAGCGCGGATCCTAATGGATCATTCCAAGGCTCAAAACGACCTCTCGATACGCGCCGCCCATCGGCGCGTTTTTCTTTTTTCAAAAAAGTTTTGCATATTAAGCCTCGTTTAAGTTTTGCCCGTCATAATGAAGGTGATAAAAGACAAGGAGGTGGCTTTTATGAAAAACAAACGGATAATGATATTGATCGCGATCCTTGCCATCGTCACCGTGCTTGCTTCGGCGTGCTCTGCTCTCACAACGCTCACGGGGACGGAAGGGATCGCAGGCACGGGCTCGTCCGACGGCGGAAACGGCGCGACCGCGGTGACCGCAGAGGAGATCGCCGCAGCGAGCGAAGAAGTGGCGAAGACCCTGTCCTCGGCGGCGGCATCCGACTACCTCGCAGAAGAACGCATCGCCGTGTCGACCGAACAGACCGCCGACACGGTGGCGGAAGAGGGCGCCGTCACCATCGATCTCTCTACCCTCACCAAAGACAACGCCCCCGCGGGCGCGTCCTTTAAAGACGACGTGCTGACCATCAATGAGGCGGGCACCTACGTCCTCAGCGGCACCCTGAACGGCGCGGTCGAGGTGGCGAAGGGCGTGGAGGGCACGGTGCGCATCGTACTGAGCGGCGCGACCGTCAAGACCACGGACAGCCAAGCCGTGGCGGCGATCGTCTTCAAGCAATCCGACTCCCTGCGCATCCTGACCGTCGCGGACGGCACGGTGAACGAAGTGTCGGACAGCGTGGGCGACAACGCGACGGAGGGTGACGGCGCGGCGATCCAAGCGAAAAAATGCTCCCTCACCATCAACGGCGGCGGCACCCTGAAGGTCACCGCGATCGGCGAAGAGGCGGGCGGCATCAAGGTGAAGGACACCCTGACCATCCTCGACGCGACCATCAACGTGACCGCCGTCAAGAACGGCGTCAAGGCGGATAACACGATCATTCTGAAGAATGCGAATCTGACCGTCACGGCGGGCAACGACGGCATCAAGACCGACGTCGAGCCCGACACCGAGGAGGAAGCGCTCGCCTACGCCGCGGACAAAACGGCGGGATATATCTATATCGAAAACAGCACGATCACGGTGACCGCCGTTGACGACGGCATCGCGGCGAATAACTGCCTGTATATCGCGAACGGCGAGGACGACACGATCACCGTCACCACGAACGGCGGCGCCCCCACCACCGTCACAGCGCGTAGCTCGGACGCGGCGGACGGCAAGGCGATCAAAGTCGGCGGCATCGTCCTCGAGGACGAGGAGGGCAACGAGACCGACTATCCCGCGACCTATGACGAAAACTACTCCCTCGTCATCACGGGCGGCAAGTTCGTCCTTGATTCCAACGACGACGCGATCCACAGCAAAGGGAACGTGCTGATCTCGGGCGGCACCTTCGAGATCGCCTCGGGTGACGACGGCATCCACGCCGAGTACCTGACCAAGATCACGGGCGGGACGATCAGCGTCACGAAGTCCTACGAAGGCATCGAGGGCGCGGCGGTGGAGATCACGGGCGGCACCATCAATGTGACCGCAGTGGACGACGGCGTGAACGCGGCGAACGCCGACCTCACGAATTACACCTATTACATCGTGATCTCGGGCGGATCTCTCACGGTGAACTGCTCGGGCGACGGCGTGGACAGCAACGGCAAACTCTTGATCTCGGGCGGCACGGTCTACGTCTTCGGTCCCGTGAACGGCGGCAACTCCGCCTTGGACAGCGAGACGGGCACGACGATCTCGGGCGGCACCGTCGTCACGACCTGCCGTGAAGCGATGGATCTCGTGGGCGCCACGCAATATATGGTCGTCGCGAACGTGAGCGTCGCCGCGGGCACCACCGTCTCCCTACGGAGTCCCTCGGGCACCGAGGTTGTGAGCTTCGTCGCACCCAAGGCTTGCGCGAACGTCCTCATCAGCACGTCGGAGATGACCGCAGGCAGCTACACGCTGACCTACGGCACGGCAACGGCGACCCTCACCGCCACCACGGGCACGAGTACCGGGCGCGGCGGGATGGGTGGCATGGGCGGCATGGGCGGTATGGGCGTCAGACCGAACGGCGGACGCGCAAGCGGCGCAGAGGAAGGCGAACAGACTCTGCCCGACCTGCCCGAAGGTGACTTCGCTCCCGACGGGGACGGGCAAATGCCTCCCGAACTGCCGAACGGCGACTTCGACCCGAACGGCACCACGCCCCCCGAGATGCCGAACGGCGATTTCGATCCGAACGGCACCACGCCCCCCGAGATGCCGAACGGCGATCTCGGCGGAGAGGGACAACTGCCCCGGCAAACGTGGGGTGGCGGAATGCCCCGTGCGGGACGCGGCAGACAGATCCCCTCGCTACCGCAGACCGAGGCGGAATAACACAAATATCCCTTCCTTTTTCCTCCCTTACGGGCATCGCGCTTCGGCGCGGTGCCCCTTTTTGCAAGCGAGAAGGGCTCGCTGTCGCCGAAATGCTCAATGAGCATTTCTACTGCGACGACTCTCGCCCCCTCGCTTGCCTCGCTCCGAAACATAGCGTTTCGTTCGCGTTTTATCGTAGCGTTCATAGGCTCGTTCGCGATGCCCTTGCGCGCTACGCTTGCAAGTGCTATTCGCTCCGCAGCCCATCTCCGCTACCTGCGCGGCATTGTCCCTCACTGTTGCCGCGACTCTATTGAGTCGCTGATGCAACGATCCTCGGGACTGCCTTGCCTCGCTCGAAAACTAACGTTTT
>JAFSZO010000088.1 GCA_017455605.1 Clostridia bacterium | reverse complement strand
CAAAAAAGTGAAGCCAATCGCCGTGAAGTATGGCTACCGCCGTGTGAAGTTACTGCGTAGTGAAGTTTGCGCCGACAGCGCAAGTTTTGGGTCGCTACGTCGCGCCCCAAAAAATCTGTTCGATTTTTCGGGGAACCCCAATGCGACGCTAACGCTCCGAATGATCCGCTTGCGAGCGAAGGGAACTCTCTCTAATGCGGAATGCGGAATGCGGAATTGCGGGGCGCTGCGCTCCGAAACATAACCGGTTACAGCGCGGTGAGGGGGTGCCGCTCAAAAGAAAACGCAGATACGGCGGCGGAGAAAGGTTGCAGATGCGAGGCGCATACCCCACAACGAGCGTGGAGAGTGGTGCAGAGACGAGCGCTCTTTGAAGAAAAGGGCAGGCGCGTACTCCTTGTACGTAACTGCCCTTTGATGAAATAGTTAGCGAAGTATATGTGCCGCTATACGCGCTCGCTATTTTTTGTCTGCGAAGAAGGCGACGATCCGTTCAGCAAGAGGACGCGGAATGCCCTTTACAGCGGCAATGTCCTCCACGGTGGCG
The DNA here is from genome assembly GCA_017455605.1 of Clostridia bacterium. Lineage (GTDB taxonomy): Bacteria > Bacillota > Clostridia > Christensenellales > CAG-1252 > CAG-1252. The sequence continues at coordinate 4,048 of JAFSZO010000088.1, read as the reverse complement.
GAACGCAGTTCCTCCAACCCGCCGAAGGCTTTGTAGAGGGCGGCGACGCGCCTCTCCCCCATGCCGTCGATCTCGAGGAGCATACTCTTCACGCTGCGTTTGCCGCGGAGCTTCCTGTGGAAGGTGATGGCGAAACGGTGCGCCTCGTCGCGGATGCGGATCAGCAGGCGGAGCGCAAAGCCGGACTTCGGCAGGACGATCTCCTCCCCCGAGGGCAGGACGATGATCTCCTCCCGCTCGGCGAGACCGATCATCGGGATGTCCTCGCCCGCCTCGCGCATCGCCTCCATCGCGTAATGCACCTGCCCGATGCCGCCGTCGATCACGAGGAGGTCGGGGCGCAGCGAGAAAGAGGCGTCACCCCCCTCCTTCAGCCGCGCGAAACGGCGGGAAAGGGTCTCCTTCATACAGGCGAAGTCGTTGTTGCCCTCCACCGTCTTGATGCGGAAGGTGCGGTACATCTTGGCGTCCTTTTCCCCTTTGGTGAAGACCACCATCGAGGAGACTTTGTCCACGCCCGAGGTGTGGCTGATGTCGAAGCATTCGATGCGATCCAAGGGACCCCGTAGGGACAAAACGTCCGCCAAGGCGCGGCAGGCGCCCGTGGTCAAGCGCTCCTTGCGCGAGAGTTCCTCGGTGCTGCGCGTGAGGTACTCCATCGCGTTCGCCGTCGCGATGTCGACGAGCTGTTTTCGCACGCCCGCCTTGGGCGTGGAGACAGCCACCCGCTCCCCCTTCTTCTCGGAGAGGAGCTCGGAGAGCGCCGCCGCGTCGGGGAGCTCGATGGCGCTGACCACCTCGTCCGCCACGACGCCGTCGTCATAGTAGCGATTGATAAAGCTGGAAAGGGTGCCCGCGAGGTCGATGCTGCCGTCGCGGATCGCGAACTTCTCGCCGCCGACGATCTTGCCGCCGCGCACGATCACCGTGGCGACCGCCATACCATCCCCGCCCGTCGCAAGGGCGAAGACGTCGAGGTTGTAGTCTGCGGGGAGCGCGGCGATCTGCCGACGCACGATCTTGTCGAGGGAAGCGAGCGCGTCGCGGCACCGCATCGCCTGCTCGAACTGCATCGCGTCGGACGCCTCGCGCATCTGCCGCTCGAGGTTCTCGCGGATCGTCTTGTCGTTGCCCTTCAGAAAGGAGATCACCTCGCGCACGACCTCGTGATACTGCTCCCGCGTCACCGACCCGTCGCAGGGGGCGAGACAGCGCCCGATGTGCGCGTTCAGGCAGGGGCGATGGTTCTTCGGGATGCGATCCATATTGAGGTTGCAGTCGCGTAGGGGAAAGGCGGAACGGATCAGCTTCATCATCTCGCCGGCGGAAATGCCCACCATATAGGGGCCGAACCACCGCGCGCTGTCCCGTTTCAGACGGCGGACAATCTCCACCTTCGGGAAGGGCTTGGTGACGTCGATGCGCAGGAAGGGATAGAGTTTGTCGTCCTTCAAAAGGATGTTGTAAAAGGGTTTGTGCAGTTTGATGAGGTTGTTCTCGAGGACGAGCGCCTCCTCCTCGGTGCGGGTGATGATGTAGTCAAAGTTCTCGACCTTGGAGACCATCCGCAGCACTTTCTCGGGCTTTGGGGAGGAGCTCCAGTAGGAGCGGACGCGATTTTTGAGGTTCTTCGCCTTGCCGACGTAAATGATCGCGCCATCCCTGTCGCGCATCATATATACCCCGCTGTCGGTGGGGAGCTCCTTCAATTTCAGGCGAATCGCGTCGTTCATTGTTTCTCCGTGCGGAAAGAATACTTCCCCTTCCCCTGCCCGCTTACCGTTACAATCACACCGGAGAGTAGCAGCTTTTTCAAAAAGGCAGAAGCCGCTGCGGGACTCAACCCAAGGATCGCCATCACCTGTTCTCTCCCGAATACATCTTCGGTGAGGCGAGAACGCAGCAACTCGGACTGCGCTTTTCCTTTTTTCCCGAGCGAGATACAATCGGACTCTCCGCCGACGTTATCTTGCATTTCCGCCCCAATGTCTTGTTTTTGCCGTCCAATGTCTTGTTTTTCAGCCGCAATGTCTTGTTTTTGATCGACAGAGCCCTCGGAAGCAGCAGCCGAGACGTGCAACGCGCGATTGTGCAACGGGTGATCCTCATTCAGCAAGAGATTCCTCAAAAAGGTCTCGAGGTACTCGGTCGTGGCGTGAACGGAGAGGCGCAGATTCGTGTAATTCGCGCGCACGAGCGCATTGCGGAAGTAAATCGAATGCTCGGCAAAAGCGTCGTTCGTCACGCCCTCGTAGCCGAGAAAACGCAAGTATTTGATGAAGAAAACCGCGAAGGTACGGGTGTTGCCCTCGGCAAAGGGGTGGATCTGCCACAGCCCCGCGAGAAAAGCGGCGAGACGGCGGATCCTCTGCGCTTCGGTCAGACCGGCATAGGCAAAGCCTCGTTCCTGCTGCAGGTCGTACTCGAGCGTGGCGCGGAGCTCGGGCGCCGTCCCGTAGGTGACGGTGTCGCCGCCCAAGACCCATTCCTTCTTGGTGATATTATAGGTGCGGAGCTGTCCCGCGTGCGGGTAGATCCCCTCAAACAGCCTGCCGTGCAGAGAAAGGATCTCGCCGACCGAAAAGGTGAAGCCGCGTTCGGCGAGCAACGACGCGATGCGCGCGGAGACCTTGTCCGCCTCCTCGGTGCGCGTGTCCACCTCCGCCTGCCGCTCCTCGTAGTACGCCTCGATGCGATAGCGCGCGTCCTCGAGGGTGATCTCGCCCTCGACCTGCCTCTTAGCCGTCTCGATCAGATAGGGAGAGGGGGCGAGCCCGTCCACCTCCTGCAAGCCAATGGCGGTGCGCCAATAATACGCCGCCTCCCTGCGAGAGGGATCGGCGGCGCGGCGATACTCCCCGAAGGGGTCACCCGCGTGCGCGGTCTGCTTGTCCTTATCTCTATCCGACATCATCTACTCCGTGTGAGCCGCCCCCCAAACGATAGGGAAAAGCGCTCTTTCCACTATTATACTACACCCGCGCGAAAAACAAAAGGGGGAATGCGAAGTTCCCCCCAACGTCTTGTTTTCGAGCGTCAATATCTTGTTTTTTATGTCAATGTACGGTTTTTTAACTCCAATGTACGGTTTTTCGGTGCCAATGTACGGTTTTCGTAGCGGGAAATCGTACGACCATTTAACGCATTACAGCTCTATATCGCCATCGGTGCAATGAATGATCGAAATATAGCTGTCGTAATAAGCCCAAATAAAATACGATTCGATCAAAACCCACTGTGCCTTCGTCCCTTGATAGGTGACCGAGGTCAAGCCCGTACAACCGTTGAATGGCTCATTCCCGATGGTCGTCACAGAGGACGGGATCGTGACAGAGGTCAAGCCAGTGCAACCGTTGAATGCCTTATTACCGATGGTCGTCACGCTATCGGGGATCGTCACGGAGGTCAAGCCGCTGCAATCCTCGAACGCCTCTCTCCCGATGCTCGTCAACTTACTGCCCTCGGCAAAGGTGACAGAGGTCAAGCCGCTGCAATAATGGAACGCAAACTCCCCGATGCTCCTCACGCCAGAGGGGATCGTGATCGAGGTCAAGCCGCTGCAATACTCAAACGCATCAGACCCGATGCTCGTTACGCCGTCCGGGATCGTGATGGATGTCAACCTGTAGCAACTCTCGAACGCAGCCTCCCCGATGCTCGTCACGCTATCCGGAATCATGACCGAGGTCAAGCCCGAGCAACCGCGGAACGCCTCATTCCCGATGCTCGTCACGCCGTCCGGGATCGTGATCGAGGTCAAGTCATCGCAATAATAGAAGGCATATCGATTGGTCTCGGTAATGCCGTCGGGAATGGTCAATTCGGTCTCCGAGCCGATATATCCCACCAAAGAGGTCGACGAGCCATCTGTATAGAGGATATATCCGTCCTCAGTGGTGGAGAGTTTGCTACCTCCCTCCGTCTTGTACACGTTCTTTGCATAGTAGCCGACGTAGCCGTTACTACTATTGCCCTTGCTGATGGAGAGAGTGGACTTGTTATAAACCTCCACTAATTTATAGCAACCATAGAATGCAGAATTCCCGAT
>JAFSZO010000087.1 GCA_017455605.1 Clostridia bacterium | reverse complement strand
TGAGGGACAATGCCGCGCAGGTAGCGGAAATGGGCTGCGGAGCGAATAGCACTTACGAACGACGGAGAGTAAGGGCAACGCGAACGAGCCTATGAACGCTACGATCAAGCGCGAAGAAAACATCAGTTTTCGAGCGAGGCAAGGCAGTCCCGAGGATTGTTGCGTTAGCGACTCAATAGAGTCGCGGCAACAGCGAGGGACAATGCCGCGCAGGGCGAGATACATCATGTCCCACGCAGCAAATACATCATGTAAACCATTTCGCTTCGGCGGCGGAGAAGGGTTGCAGCTGCGAGGCTCGACGAGCGGAAGCGAATGAACGTACTCCTTGTACGTGATTTCGCTGACGCGATGTCAGAAACAAAGCAGATGCGCCCTTATACGCCGCCAAAACTATACGTCCTCGCTCCCCGAAAGTGCCGTGAATTTGATACCGTTTTTCGCCGCATACGTCTCCGCGGGAGACGCGGCGGGCGCGATGATCTCGCGAACGAAGGAGGGGAACGCCGAGGCCTCGAAAACGACGCCCGACCCGATCGCAGTGACGGTGTCGAGTGCATAACAAACGGAAAATGCAAAGGCTCTGACCGTCAAGGACCGAGAGCGGAAGACGGCGGAGGTCAAGCGTTTACAATCCTCAAAGGCGCCCTTCTCGATCTCGGAGACCGACGCGGGGATCGTGACCCGCTTCAGCGCGGTTTCGGCGAACGCCCTGTATTCGATTTTTTCGAGCGAGGATGGCAACTCGACGCTCTGCAGCCGCACGCATCCGGAAAACGCGTAACGACCGATCGTGCGGATCGTAGCAGGCAGCTTGACCGAGGTCAGATCGGTCCGATTGTAAAAGGCGGAGTTACCGATCCCGACGACGGGCTTTTTTCCGATCTTTTCGGGGATCGCGATGGCGCTCTGCTCCCCCTTGTATTTCATCACGACGTAGCCGTCACCGCTCTCGGATAGCGCGAACATCTTGCGATACTCCGCGACGTTGAGCGGTCTCAAGCCGAACGCCTTCTCCATGGCGATCGTCTCGCGACGATCCAGTTCGGCGAGGGTGTAATTCTTTTTCTTGTATTCGAGCAGGACGGCGGTGAATTCCCCGTTTCCCGCCCCGACGGCGAGGGCGGCGTCGAGCGATTCCGGGTCGATCCTCGTCGTGAGCACCTCGGAGAGACGCACGAATGCCGAAGCGTTCAGATCCTCCGTGATACATTTGAATAAGAGCGTTTTGTGCCTCCTCGCGTACTCGACGAGCAGAGGCTCATCCGCGGGAGTCGCCTCGAATAAGCCCGCCAGCCAGGCGCGAGCGGCGGAGAGCTTGTGCCCGCCGCTCAGGGGAATACGCATCGCGGCGGCAGACAGGTCAAGCGGACAAAGGGAGAACGAGGTCTCGTGCGCCTCGATCTCGCCGTGACAGAGAAAGGCGCGCAAAGACTCGCATCCGTAGAAAGCGTATGCGCCGATCCTCGTCCGATCGCTCTCCAGCCGAAGTGTGGCGAGCGAACCGCACAGTTCGAAGGCGCGTTCGTCCAGCAGAGTCACGCGCGAAGGCACCACGAGGGAAGCAAGTTTCACGCAGTAATAGAAGGCGCGATACCCAATGACTGCGAGGTCGGACGGCAAACGGACGGAGGTGAGCGCACGACACCCCGAAAAGGCGCCACGCTCGATCACCTTGACCCCCGAAGGGATCTCGACCGAGGCGAGCTTCACGCAGGAAGAGAACGCCCATTCGCCGATCCGCGTGAGATAGGGCGGGAACTCGACGGAGCGTAATGATCTGCAGGAATCGAAGGCGTAGGAGCCGATCTCCGTGACGGAGGAGGGCAAAACGATGCAGGAGACCCCTTTCGCGCGGCAAAACGCGCGCATACCGATCTTTCTGACGCCGAAAGGTACGACCACTCTGCGCGTGGAAGTGCCGCGGTATTCGGTCAGAATGCCGTTTACGATCAAAAAGTCCGAGTCATTTTGCAAAGCGGATCTCCTTTTCGGCAAAGCCGAAGTGATAGTATTATAAACGCGGGTCGGAGAAAAAGTCAATAGAGGGTTTTTCGGTGGATTGTTTTTCTTTAAGAACGCACCGCACCATTCCATCACCCTCAACAGTGGATCAAAGGGTTGCAAAGCGAGGGAAAGCGCGATATAATGAAAAAAATCGCCGACAGACGAGGCGACAAACGGAGTAAGTATGCTTAAATATCATTTTTTCGACTACAAGTACAATATCGAAGGGTTCTCGACCGATCTGTTCAGCACGACGCATGTCGTCTTCATCGTTCTGGCGATCCTGTCCGTCATCGCCATCGGGATCTTCGCGCATAAGTTCGACAAGAAGAAGATCACTTGGTTCCTGCGCGGTCTCGCGATCTTCGTGACGCTGCTCGAAGCGTCCAAGATCATCTGGGAGAGCTACTACGACATCACGACGGGCAGAGGGTTCAACGCGGGCGGCATCCTGCCCTTCTATTCCTGTTCCCTCCTGATCTACTGCCTGTGGTTCGGCGCTTGGGGCAAGGGAAAGCCGAGGGAGATCGCCCTGACCTGGCTCGGCACCATCGGACTGTGCTGCGGTCTCATCGGCACGATCTACACCAACGGCTTAAACTGGTATCCCTTCTGGACCTACGGCGCCTGGGACTCAATCCTCTTCCACTACAACCTCTTGATGGTCGGCGTGTTGCTCCTCTCGAGCGGATACGTAAAACTCCGCTGGAAAGACATATTGCTCGCCGTCGTCCCGATGGTGTTGCTGTCCGTCATCGCGAGCCCGCTCAACTATTATTACGGCGCGGACTATATGCAGATATACAGCGGAGACGGCGTGCCTCTGATGAACGACCTCGCCTCCTATCTCGACGGGAAGCATCTGCGTCCCCTCTTCACCATCATCATGCTCGCGTCCTATTTGATCCTCAGCGGCTTGGTGGTCGGCATCTATAAGCTCATCGGGTTCATCAAGGGCAAAGTCGCCGAGAAGAAGGTGACCGCCACCGCAGACGCGGCGCCCGCTCCCCTCGAGGAAGCCGTGGCAGCCACGACGGACGAAGTGACGGATAAAACGGACCCGAACGACAAAGAATAGTCCCTAAGAGTCCCTCCGTATCACGAGAAAAAGCAGACCGAAGCGAGCTTCGATCTGCTTTTTGTTTTTCCCTGCCCGCCCGTTACGCGCCGAGACGATCGGCGAGTTCGTGCTTGGGCGTGGCGTCCAGCACCTTGAAACAAAGCGCCGCGAGGATCGCCCCGACGAAGGGACCGACCACGAAGATCCAGCATTGACTCAGGGCATCACCACCCGCGAAGAAGGCGGGAAAGAGCGAACGCGCAGGGTTCACGGAGGTCCCCGTCACCCCAATGCCGAGCAGATGCACGAGGGTCAGGGTCAAGCCGACCACGAGCCCGATGAAGCCCTTATTCTCGGTCTTTGCCGTCACGCCGAGCAGCGAGATCACGAAGACGAAGGTCATGATGATCTCCGCCACGATGGCGACCACGATCGCCGCACCGTCCGTGTAGACCGAGGTCACGGCGGGTTGGATCACGTTCGCGCCGTAGCCCTGCTCCCTGCCGAAGAGGAGCATCAGCTCGAGGCACGCCACCGTCGCGCCGACGAACTGCGCGAGCATATAGCCGATCAGATCCTTAAAGGTCAGGCGCTTGCCAATGAAGAGCGCGAGGGATACGGCGGGGTTCAGATGCGCCCCCGACACTTCGCCGATCACGAAGGACATCGCGACGATCGCCAGTCCGAAGGCAAGTGCGGTCGGGACGATGCTCGCGCCGGTGTAGACCGCGACGCCGCACCCGAAGAGGACGAGCACCATCGTGCCGATCATCTCGGCAAAATACTTCTTGAAACAATGACAACTTTTCTCCATATTACCTCCCGAGTCTCGCCCTATTTGGGAGACTCTATCGTAGTATGCTCCCCTTTTACGCCTTTTAATCACGGCGCGCCGCATTTTCGGACAGGCGCAAAAAAAGGAGCGATAACTCGCTCCTTCTCTTTATTTTTTTCTTCAGGACATCCTGTATCCGTCCTTTTGCATCGCAAGGACTTGCAGATTCAGCTGTTTGATGAGTTCCTCATTGTTCGGAGTCTTCTGCATTAGATTGATGATGCTCTCCGCCGCTTCTTGGTTGTCGCCCGCAGAGAGTAGCTTTCTGATCAAATAGGCGCCCTCAAGCTCCTTTTGCGTCAAGAGGAGCTCTTCCCTTCTCGTACCGCTCCGATTCAGGTCGATGGCGGGGAAAATGCGCTTTTCGGCGAGCCGTCTGTCGAGATGGATCTCCATATTACCCGTGCCCTTGAACTCCTCGTACACGACGTCGTCCATCCTGCTGCCCGTATCCACGAGGGCGGTGGCGATCACGGTCAGACTGCCGCCGTTCTCGATGTTACGCGCCGCGCCGAAGAAACGCTTCGGGAAGTACAGCGAGACGGGATCCACGCCGCCCGAGAGGGTCTTGCCGCTCGAGGGGACGATGACGTTGTTCGCGCGCGCCATTCTCGTCAGGCTGTCGAGCAGGATCACGACGTCCTCTCCCATCTCCACGAGACGCTTCGCCCTGTTCAGCACGAGGTCCGCGACCTTGATATGGTTGTCGCATTCCTCGTCAAAGGTGCTGTACACCACCTCGCCGCTGATGCTGCGCTGCATATCGGTGACCTCTTCGGGGCGCTCGTCGATCAAGAGGACCATCAGCTTGACCTCGGGGCTGTTCTGCGTGATAGAATGGGCGATCATCTTCAGGAGGGTGGTCTTACCTGCCTTAGGCGGCGAGACGACCATCGCGCGCTGCCCCTTGCCGATCGGCGCGATGAGGTCTATCGCACGAAGCGCCAGCTCGTTGCGCCTGCCCGCGAGCTCCAAGCGGAGCCTCTCGGTCGGGAAGATCGGGGTCAGCTCGTCGAACTTCGGGCGATTGAATGCCTGATCGGCGGGCTTGCCGTTCACCTCCGTGACCTCCTCGACTGCGGGCGGTTTCCCCTCCGCCGCCGTGCGACAGATCGCCTTGATGAGGTCGCCTGCGCGCAGACCGTAACGCTTGATCTTCTGCGCCGCGATGTAGCTGTCCTTGCTGCTGTTTCTGTAATTATTCGCTCTCAAAAACCCGTAGCCGTCTTGCAGCACCTCGAGGATACCTGAACGGATCTCCGGCTCGGATCTCCTGTCAAAAGGCTCCTGCTTTGCGGGCTCCTGCAACTCCTCTTCCGCCTTCTTTTTCGGAGAAAAACCGTTGCGCTCCACGTCTGCGAAGGGGTAATTATTCGGATCGGATCGCTTGTCCGCGCGCTCGTTGGAGAGTCCGTAACGGTATCCGTTCCCTTTCCGCTGCGGAGGATTCTCGGGGACGTAGACCCTATACTTTATTTGCGGCGTCTCCGCCTGCTCTTGCTCAGCCGTCTCACGCACGGGGACGGGGGGTTTCTTGGGCGGTCTGCCCCTTCCGATCTTGTCGGGGAAGATCGGCTTTATCTTACCTTCTTTGATCCCGAGGATGCTGTCGATCAATTCCTGCTTTTTCATTCCCGCAGGTGCGTGTACGCCGACTGTGCGCGCATACTCCCGCACGTCGTGTATACCGGATTGATCGAGATATTCCTTGGTCACGTCTTTCAATTCGATCTCAATACTCATAAAAACCTCCGAAAACCTTCTTGCGAGAAAACACCCGCAAAATAATATTATGAAATGCGTTTCGCCTTTAGACGGGATCGCCCGTCAAAACCAATGCCTGCCAAAAAGATACGCCGAACGCGCCTCCCTACCCAACGAGAGTATGGGAAAGGTGCTCAGTTTTTATCAAAACAAATCACTTTCATCGAATAATCGTCGTCAAAGTCCGAACGATCAAACTCGGCTTTGCCCCCTTCGACGTATTCGATATCGTCCTTGTCAAAGTAATCGAGGAAGGCGTCCACCCCTTCGATGTCGAGGTCGACGTCGTCCGTCTTGTAATGCATCGGGATGATGACGCTAGGCATCAGGCGGTCGACGTACTCCTTCGCGACTTCCGCATCGATGGTATAATTGCCGCCTACGGGGACCAAGAGGATATCCACCGGACCGATCGCCTCGATCATCAAGGGCGAGGGACCGTGCCCGACGTCGCCGAGATGGCAGACGTTGACGCCGTCCATCCGAATGTTATAGATCACGTTGCTACCGCGCGCCTTCCCGTTCACTTCGTCGTGGAAGGTACTCCAGCCGAAGACCGACACGCCTTTGACCTCGTACATCCCCGGCTTGTCGATCACCATGGGATCGCCCGAGACCGCGCTGACGTTGTTGTGGTCGTAGTGCGCGTGACTGACCGTCACGACGTCCGCCGTGAGAGGCGGCAAACTGATGCCGAGTTCACTCGAGTAAGGGTCGGTGACGACCCTGGTACCGGTGCTCTCTTCGAGCAGGAAGCACGAATGCCCAAGCGGCGATATGATCATATTGTTCTCCTTACCTATTCTTGTATCGTTCCACCAGCTCCACAATCTTGTCGTGCGGATCGAGGAGTTTGCTGACGGAACACTTTTGATGCGTGGCACTGATGATGTAGGCGCCGTATTTCGCCATATTCGCTTCGATGAACCAAGGCTCGGCGCGCAGCGCTTCGGGCACGTAGGTCAAGTTGGTCGTGATGACAGCGTCGAAGAGCCCGTTGGCGTACGCCTCGCGGAACTTCTCGATGCCCTCCGTGAACAGACCGAAGGTCGCGGAGAGGAAGATGCGGTTCGCCCCGCGCTCCTTGAGGTGATGGGCGAGGTTGATGAGGCTGTCGCCCGTCGCGATCAGGTCGTCCGCCACGAAGACGTCCAACCCCATCGGGGAATCACCGAGGTATTCGTGCGCGATGATCGGGTTCCTGCCGTTCACGACGGTGGAATAGTCGCGCCTCTTGTAGAACATACCGAGGTCGAGCCCGAGGATGGAGGCGTAGTAGGTATTGCGGTTCATCGCGCCCTCGTCGGGGCTGACCAGCATGAAGTGGTCTTTGTCGAGACGCACGTCGTCAAAGCGCTTGAGGAGCGCCTTGATGATCTGATAGGAGGGCATAAAGTTGTCGAAGCCCATCAAGGGGGTCGCGTTCTGCACTCTCGGATCGTGCGCGTCGAAGGTGATCAGCTCGCTGACGCCGAGCGCCTCGAGCTCTTGGAGCATCATCGCGCAGTCCAGCGACTCGCGCGCGCTGCGCTTGTGCTGACGACCGCCGTACAGGATCGGCATGAGGACGGTGATGGAGTTCGCCTTGCCGCCGATCGCGGAAATGATCCTCTTGAGGTCGGCGTAGTGATCGTCCGGAGACATCGGAACGCTCATCCCGTACATATTGTAACGAATGCTGTAGTTGCCGACGTCGCAGATGATGAAGATATCCATACCGCGAACGGATTCCTTGATAAGCGCCTTCGCATCACCCGACGTGAAGCGGAGACAGCCGTGCTCCAAGAGGAAAGTCTTCTTGGCAAAAGAGGGCTTGCCGTGCTTTACCGCTTCTTCATTGTACCATTGCACGAGATAATTGTCAATACGCTCGCCGAGTTCTTTCGCCCCCGCCATAGCGATGATGCCCATCTCGGGCAAGTGTGCATCGAAATCAAACGCTTTCTCAAGAAATGATGTTGCCATAAGTGCCTCCGTGTTTTTTTATTGATTTTGACGTTGGTATTTTCGCCTTTTTTTACATATATAGGTTCGCGTCGGGGAACTCCGGCTCGCAGGTCAGGTTGATCCCGAGACGCTTGAAGAGCTTTTCATCCGCCGCGCTGAGGATGCAGGTGGAATGGGCTTCACACCCTTTCAGCTCCTTTAGGTGCTCTACGGCGAGCTCCGCCGCGTGGTTGCTGGTTTGACTGACGACGAGCGCCATCAAGACCTCGGAAGGATCGAGCTGATAGTGGCGTTCCTTGTAGGTCTTTTTCTTTAGGGCGACCATCGGCTTGATGACCGCGGGCGCGATGAGTTTGATCGGGTCGGCGATGCCGGCGAGGACCTTGATGCCGTTCAGGAGCGCGGTGGACGCCGCCTCGAGGTCGTCGGTCGTCTTGCCCGTCACGATCTGTCCGTTCGGAAGCTCCAACGAGACCACCCTCTTGCCGCACGCCTGCGCCTTCTCGAGGGCGGGCGCGACCACCTTGCGGTCGGCGGGAGAGAGCCCGAGCTCGCTCATCAGGAATTCGAGCTTTTTGATGGTATCCATCTCGGCGAGCCCCTGCTTGTAGTAGCAGAGGGTCTGATAGTAGCGGCGGATGATCTCCTGCTTCGCGGCGGCTTGGACGACCTCGTCGTCGACGATGCCGTAGCCCGCCATATTCACTCCCATATCGGTCGGAGACTGATAGCGGCATTCCCCGAGGATGCGGGTCAAGATCGCCTTGACGACCGGGAAGACCTCGATATCACGGTTGTAGTTCACCGTCTTGACGCCGTACGCCTCGAGGTGGAAGTGGTCGATCATATTCACGTCCTTGAGGTCGGCGGTCGCCGCCTCGTAGGCGACGTTGACGGGATGCTTCAGAGGGATGTTCCAGATCGGGAAGGTCTCGAACTTCGCATAACCCGCCTTGACGCCCCGCTTGCTCTCGTGATAGAGCTGGCACAGGCAGGTAGCCATCTTGCCGCTGCCGGGACCGGGCGCGGTGACGACGATCAACGGGCGCTCCGTCTCGATGTAGGGGTTCATTCCGTAGCCTTCGTCCGAGACGATGGTGTTCACGTCGGTCGGATAGCCCTTGGTGCGGGTGTGGATATAGACCTTCTCGCCGCGGAGCTCCAGCTTCTTTTTAAAGAGGTCGGCGGCTTGTTGTCCTTCGTACTGGGTGATGACGATGCTGCCCACGAAAATGCCGAGAGAACGAATGTTGTCGATGGTGCGCATCACGTCGTGACCGTAGTCGATGCCCATATCGGCGCGTATCTTGTTTTTTTGCAGATCGGCGGCGTTGACCGCCATGATGAGTTCGGCTTTGTCCCTGAGTTTCTGAAGTAATTTGACCTTGGCGTTGACGTCGAACCCGGGGAGAACGCGCGAAGCGTGGTAATCATCGAACAGTTTGCCACCGAATTCCAGATAGAGCTTGCCCCCGAAACTGTTGATGCGCTCGAGGATCGCCTGCGATTGTTTCTTTACGTACAATGCGTTGTCAAATCCTATTTTCATAAGTATACCCTAAACAGATAAAATTTCGCAATGCGGCGCGGGCGTTCCCGTAACGCACCACGAATAACAGTATAAACGAGAGTATTTACGTTGTCAAGCGGTAAGGGGATAACCTCGCAATAAAATCTTCCGCTTCCGCACAACGTGCGACGAAGGCGAAGGACGAGAAAGATCGGGGGAAAAAGGAAGAGAACGGGTGGCGCTTTCGTACGCGTGGTGAGAGATCGAGATCGCCGAATGAGATCCTCTAAAAGATGACGAAGTTTCCGGGGTCCACAAAAGCGGCGGTAACGAGCGCGAGGAGTAGCATATTCGCGACCTGGTGGACGATGACGATCACGAGGGTGTGCCTACCCACGAAACGGAAGGGGCGGTTCCACCCCCCGTCGAGTCGCGGCAGGAGAGATCTGCCACCGCCGTACAAGAGCGTCACGACCGCTGCGCCCGCGAATGCATAGCCGAGATAGGGGATCAGCGGGAAATAGTCGCCCCCCATCAAACGCGGGTCGGCGAAATCGACGTGCAAAGGAAAGAGCCAATCGTTTACGGCAACGTCCGCCTGCCCGATCAAATAGTCCGCGAGGAAGATCACCCCCGCCAAGACGGCGCTGACGATCACGAAGATCAGGTCGGCGCGCTTTTTCGCCAGACGAGTGAGCGCATATACGCCCGCCACGACGAGAGTCGCCAACGCGAGCATATGCAGCACACCAAAGGTGATGACGTCCGCGGCGTCAATGATATCGAGGACCGAGGCAAGATAAGTGCCGAGCGTGATGACGGCAGCGGCGAGCATCGTCTTCATCGCGCGGGTGGCGTTGTCACGACTGAAGATCGTGCTCCCGCCGCACAGACCGAAAAAGATACAGAGGCAGATCACCTGCACGACGTCGCGGGTGGCCCCCACCCAGGACGCGCCGTGATCCCACCACATTTTGGCAAAACGAGCGACCGCCTCGGCGGCGCCGCCCTGCTTGATCCAATCTCGGGAAAACAGGTACGCGAGGTCGAACATAAAGTGATCGATCACCATCAAGAGGATCGTGAAACCACGCAAGAAATCCAGCTCCCAAATGCGCCTGCCGCTTCCCCGTTCCGCGCCGGGATAATTCCTGACGATCTCCCTTGTTTCTCCCTTGAACAGCATACTATTCGTCCTTGTACTCCGTGCCGACGTACACCCTGCCGTTTTCGTCTTCGCGATAGAGTTCGAAACGGTCGGAATACTCCATAACGAGGATGCCGGGACGGCGCTCGCTGTAATAGAGCAAAGGGCGCTCGGCTTCGGGAGCGCGGGGAGAGGGCGCGTCGAACCGGGACGCTCCGCCCTCATACGAGGGAGGCTCGTTATGCTCCGCAGGAGTCGCGTAGCGGTCGGACGAAGGGGAGCCGACAGGGGCGAGAGGTTCGGCGTAAGAGGCAGACCTCCCCACACGTTCGGAGCGGTAATAGTAGGGATCGCGGGGATACGCGCGTTCGTAGCCGCCGTATGCGGGATATGCGGCAGGCGTCGTCGGGCGAAGGCGCTCGTCGTAACCGTCGTCATCGTATCTCGGGCGATCGTCGTAAGCGGGAGCGCGGTATAGGTCGCGGGGATCGACGCCGTAGTGCGCCTGCCCGTATCCGTCGCGCAGAGGCGCGACGCGGTAGTCACCGTTCTCGTAGGGATAATCGCCTTCGAGCTCCTCGCGTTGCGCCCGTTTTCTATCGCGATTGCTACGGAAAAACGCGGCGAGCGGCGCAAAGATAGCAGAGAGCGGACGCACGAGCGAATTGCGGATCGCGATGATCACGGCTGCGATACAGGAGGCGCCGAGACCGACGTAGTAAATGATCTGATCCGTGCCCGTCCCGCCGAGGGTAAAGGTGGTGGTGGCGAGGAGGATCAAACCAAACAGCAGATAGAAGAGAGGGATGTACAACCCGAAAAAGATCACGATCTCCGTCAAAAGCGTGATGAGGATCTTGAGCAGTTTCGCCGCTCCTTTGAGGGCCGCCCAGACGGCGACGCCTATCGTGATCAGTATTCCGTTCTTCACTTTTTCTCGTCATCCTGCGCCGCTTTTGCGACGGTGATCGCAGTTGCGACCTATTGATAAATTATATCATAATTCGTGACAATTAGTAAAGATTTTTGCAAAACGACCCTTTGCCCGGATCGAAAAGCCTACTTCTCGGCGGGCAGGGTATCCCAAAAATTGCGGACGCAAAGGGCGATCTCTTCGTATACGCGGTCGAATCGACCCGTGTACCAAGGGTCCTCTATCTCTTTGCCGCCCAGCCCGTATTCACCGAGCAAATGCACGTTCGCGCCGACGGGGCCGATATAGGAGAGAAATCGCAAATTTCTCGCATCCATACAGAGAACGTGATCGTACTCCGCGAGTTCCTTCGCCGTGATGAGGCGAGCGGCGCGCGCGGGACAGGGGACGTCGTGGATCGTCAGCTCGCGACGCATAGGGGGATAGAGATCCTCCCCGATCGACTCGGTCGACGCCGCGGCGGAGTCCACGACGATATCCTTCCTACCGGCGCGACGCAGCAATTCCGCAAAGACGTATTCCGCGGCAGGTGAACGACAGATATTTCCGTGACAGACGAACATTACTTTGATCATATTTATCCCCTTTCAAATGCATCCGATAGTCCCTAAAAGTCCCTAAAGCGCGAGCGTATCAGCGACGGCGACCGACGAACCTCTCGTCACCCGACGAGCGCCCCGCCCCTTCCGCTCGGAGACAGCCTTTTCCGAACGTAATTATAACATATTTCCCATTACCTCGCAACGCCCCGACCGCCCTGCCGCAAATAATTTTGCAAAATAACGTTTTTCACTTGCATTCTACGCCCGAATATACTATAATTTCATAGTCAAACCCCGTTTGACGACACAACGCGGGTCCCCCGCCCCATAGCAAATGGAGAGTTGGCTGAGTGGTCGAAGGCGCACGATTGGAAATCGTGTTTACCCCACAAGGGTAACTAGGGTTCAAATCCCTAACTCTCCGCCAGATGGCAAAAAAGTCGGATTTATCCGACTTTTTTCATAAAAACTTGACGTTAGGGATTTAAACGAGAGCGACCCCGAAGGGGATGAAAACATCACGGTGCGATGTTTTCAAGCGGCTGACCGAAGCAATGCGAAAGGCACACACAGAACAAAACGGAATGCCTTGAGCATTGCAAGAGCCAATCCCTAACTCTCCGCTACAAACAACCGAGTCGCATTTGCGAGTCGGTTGTTTTTATGTATTTTGCGAACGAGTGAGTAAAATATACATCATGCACCTGAAGGGTGTACATCATGCCGCCGGCGGCGGTACAATCACAATCATCTTATCCGCGTTCGCAAAACATGATGTATCGCCTGTGGCGACATTATGTACTTGCTGCGCAAGCATTATGTATCTCGCAAACCGAGACATTTTATAGGGATTTGAACGAGAGCGTTAAGAAAAGGCGCCTTGACTTGGCGCGTTTTCAGCGGCTGTACCGGAGCGCAGCGCAGGTCCGCGCAGGCGAAGCCATAGCGCCCGAAGCTTCGAGCGCCACATATAAACAGTCCAAAAGTACTGCAGCTTGAGGAGCAAGAGCCAATCCCTAACTCTCCGCCAAAAAGAATCAAAATTGAACCCTTTTCGATTTTGGTTCTTTTTTATCCAAACCGAAGCGGAGCAAGATTTGGTATATTATCAAGCGCCGAGCGCTTGTATATCACCAAAGGCGGCATCGCCTTTGTATATCATCACGGCTATGCCGTGTATTGTTATATCCGCTTCGGTTTGATGATATACAATTCTATCGATATGAATAATAGCGTAGGGTTGTCAAACATTTGTTACGAGCTGAGAAAAGTATTTTTGAAGATATTGGTTCGGAGATAACCAATTCAATGGACGCATAGGGAAGTTATTGTATTCTCTGTTGTATTTCCGCAGTTGGTTGTTGTAATCCTCCAAGCTGTAAAAGCT
>JAFSZO010000086.1 GCA_017455605.1 Clostridia bacterium | reverse complement strand
TCGCTTACTTTACTTGCGCCAAGCCCTTCGCCGAAATGAGCAAATCTTTTGAAAAAAAGATCGGCAGGTCGATCCTCGGGATTTTCGTCATTTCCACCTACGTCATGGCGGGCATACAGGGATCCAACGTCTTTAATCCGCTCTTTAACGGCGCGACGGAAAATGCCGTCCAATACGTCTTTTACGGGCTTATGGCGATATGGGACGTGACGATCGTCGTGATGATGCGATTTATCCTCGTTTGGGCGCATACGTCGCAAGAGAAAGAATCGGTGCGGTTTTTTTACGAGGGTTACAGAGAAAAAGTCGAAATGCAAGAGCGGAATATGGAACTCATCAATTTGAAGTGCCACGATATGAAGCATCAACTGCGTACGCTTTTGGAAGGGCGAAATCTCGATCCGGAATTTATCGAAGAGACCCAAAAAGCCATTTCGATCTTTGACGCGCAGGTCAGAACGGGGAACGATGCGCTGGATACCCTTTTGACTCAAAAATCTTTGCTTTGCAATGCTCACAAAATACAGCTGACCGTGATGCTTGACGGCGCTGCGCTCGGTTTTATGTCCGTGGGGGATATCAATTCCTTTTTCGGGAACGCCATCGACAACGCGATCGAGTATCTCTCCGGCGTGGACGAGGAAAAGCGCTTCATCCGTATTTCTTCCTATGAACAAGGTAACATTTTCACCATCCGCATGGAGAATTATTGTGATGCGCCGTTGCGATTTCGCCAAAACGGACTGCCCCAAACGACCAAGGTCGACGACGGCTATCACGGCTTTGGCACAAAGAGCATCAAGAGCGTTGCCGAGAAGTACGGCGGAGACGCATCCTTTGCCCGTTTGGACGAACTGTTCGTGGTCACGGCGTTTTTCATCGTTTGATAGGTATAGATCTCGCAGAGGTGAATGCCGTTGACGGGTGCGCGTTGACGGCGTTCTTGTTTATTATTTGTTTCCCAAAGCGTTTGACAACCCGCCCGCGCGCGTTTTATAATGATTTTAATTTCTTTTTACCATACCCATAAAAGGAGGTACTTTATGAGTTTCAAACAAACTGTTGATGGCAACACCGCTGCGAGCCACGTGGCTTACGCTTTCTCGGAAGTCGCGGCGATCTACCCGATCACTCCGTCGTCTCCGATGGCGGAAGTCGCCGACGAATGGTCCGCACAGGGCCGCGTCAATATGTTCGGGCAAAAGCTCCGCCTCGCGGAGATGCAGTCCGAAGGCGGCGCTGCGGGCGCGGTGCACGGCTCCCTCGTCGCGGGCGCTCTGACCACGACCTACACGGCGAGCCAGGGCTTGCTCCTGATGATCCCGAATATGTACAAGATCGCGGGCGAGCTGCTCCCCACCGTCTTCCATGTCAGCGCTCGTGCCTTGGCGGCGCACGCTCTCAATATTTTCGGTGATCACGCCGACGTGATGGCGTGCCGTCAGACCGGTTTTGCGATGCTCGCGTCCAACTCGGTGCAGGAAGTGATGGACCTCGCTCTGGTCGCTCACCTCTCCACCCTGAAGGCGAAGGTGCCTTTCCTCCACTTCTTCGACGGTTTCCGTACTTCGCACGAGGTGTCCAAGATCGATATGATCGAGTACGACGAGATGAAGACCCTCGTCGATATGAAGGACATCGAGGACTTCCGCGCGCGCTCTCTTAACCCCGAGCACCCGATCCAGCGCGGCACGGCGCAGAATGCGGACATCTATTTCCAGAACCGCGAGACCGCGAATAAGTACTACGAGGCGACCCCCGCCATCGTCCAAGAGATGATGGACAAGGTCGGCGCGCTCACCGGCAGGAAGTATCACCTCTTCGACTACGTCGGCGCTCCCGATGCGGAGAACGTGATCGTCCTGATGGGTTCCGGTGCGGACGCGGTGGAAGAGACCATCAACAAGATGAACAAGGAAGGTCACAAGGTCGGTCTCCTGAAGGTCCGTCTGTATCGTCCGTTCGCGGTCAAGGCGTTCCTCGACGCGCTCCCGAAGAGCGTGAAGAAGCTCGCCGTCCTCGACAGGACCAAGGAAGCGGGCTCCCTCGGCGAGCCCCTGTACCTCGACGTCTGCTCCGCGCTCCTCGAGCACGGCAAGACCGACATCAAGGTCGTGGGCGGCAGATACGGCCTCGGCTCCAAGGAGTTCAATCCCTCGATGGTCTACGCGGTCTACAAGAACCTCGAGCAGGCTCAGCCGAAGAATCACTTCACCGTCGGTATCTACGACGACCTCACCAATACCTCTCTCGACTTCTCCGAGGAGTACGACGCGGCGCCCGCGGGCACCATCTCCTGCAAGTTCTGGGGTCTCGGCTCGGACGGCACCGTCGGCGCGAACAAGAACAGCATCAAGATCATCGGTGACCACACCGACAAGTACGTGCAGGGCTACTTCTTCTACGACAGCAAGAAGTCGGGCGGCATCACCGTCTCTCACCTGCGTTTCGGCGACACCAAGATCCAGTCCGCT
>JAFSZO010000085.1 GCA_017455605.1 Clostridia bacterium | reverse complement strand
TTTGATTATCTCGCCGTAGATCTCGCCGGAAGCGAGGGCGGCGTTCGACTCGTCGGTGTCGATGTGCATGGCGAGCGCGTATTTCGGGCTGACGCGGCAGACCACGTCGCCGAAGATCAGGCTTCGTCCGTCGGTGTCGACCTTCACGGACACGACCTGCTTATCCTCGATCCCGAACTTCTCGGCGTCGGCGGGAGTCATGTGGACGTGGCGCTTCGCCGCGATGACGCCCTCGGCGATCTCGACCTCGCCGCAAGGCCCGACGAGCTTGCTCGCGCCGCTTCCCGCGATGTCGCCGCTCTCACGCACGGGCGCGGTCACGCCGATCGCGCGCGCGTCTGTCAGCGATAGCTCGACCTGCGTCTCGGGGCGCTCCGGTCCGAGGATCGACGCCTTGAGCGAGCTCTTCGGCCCGACGATCGTGACCTTCTCCTCGCAGGCGAACTGCCCGGGCTGGGAGAGGTCCTTCTTGTTCGTGAGCTTGTGTCCCTCTCCGAAGAGGATCGCAAGGTGTTCCTTCGTCACGTGGATGTGACGCGCAGATGTTTCTATGAGAAATTTGTCAGACATTTCGTTTGACCTCCGAAATAAATTTTTCCTCGCACATTATACCACCGCGCGGCGCGTTTGTAAAGACGGAGCGCAGGATTTTCAGCGTTTTTTGCGGATTATATCGGGATATTATTTCTCGATCCAGTCATCGTCGCCGTAGTCCTCGATCCATTTGTGCGGATGGACGTCGGGATCGAAGTCCGAGCTCTTCGGCAGATAGACCCACTTGCCGCGGTCGATCCCGCCGTGCGTGGGCAGATTGTACTTCTTGAAGGCGTCCCACACCTCGCGGTACTTCGCTGTGATGAACTCGCGCTCGGCGTCCGTGCCGCCCGCGTACATATCGTCATAACGGGAGAGCAGCGCCATATAGCGAAAACCTGTGACGAACTTTTCGATCATCGCCTCGCACTCGGCGTCCTCGGCGAGCGCGAGCGCCTTGTCGCAGTACTCCCAGATCTGATCGGCGTACTCCGATATGAATTCGTGATCGAAGTCGGCGCAGCTTCCGAGCGACGACCAGCAGCCGACGCGGTCTCCCGCCTGCTCCGCGAGCATATCGACCTCATAGAGCAGATCGCCCGCATCCTCGCCGTAGACGAGCCGGCACCACTCGCGGATCATAGCCAGCTCCTCCTCTTCCGTCACGTCGCAGTCCCACGCGAAGTGGAGGTAGAGATACATCGTCAGCTCCTCGTTGATGAGTCCGTCGTCGATCCACTGGCTGTCGATGAAGAGCTGGCTCACGCCGAGCGAAGCGAGATAGCGGCAGTCCTTGAGCGCGTTGCGGAAGAGCGGCGCGTTGTAGGTATAGATCCCGCAGTTCGACGGGTACATCCATATCTGAAGCATTGACGGGTCCATGATCTGCGCCCAGCCCTCAAGCTCCTTTGCGGCGATCGCGTTCGTATAACGGGAGGACGGATCGCATTCTTCACCGGAGAGACAGTGGTTCTGACAGGATATCCAGTCGGATGAAACGTGATAGCAGTACGAGACGTAGAGATTGTGCGCGGGGTGAGTCTTGCACGGCTTGTTCGTGCCGCAGTAGCCGAACACGGACGCGCACATACCGGGATAGTATTCGTCGAGAAGCGCGCAGACGCGATTGCCCATACGCACGACCGGACCGCTGTGGAGCGGTCCCTCTTCCCTCTCGACCTTCAGACAGTTCTTGCAGTCGCAGAAGGAATACCACAGCGCGTCCCAGTGACCGAGGTCGACGCAGGTCAGTTCCTTGCCGATCTCCTGACCGGCGTTGAGGCGCTCTTCGACATATGTAAGAGCGTAGTGATCGATCGCTTCGAGGATATCCTCTTTCTTGAAGCAGGGCTGACGTCAGGTGACGCTGCATCCCTCGTAGAGTCACTCGTAATCGACTTAGACTATCTTCGATTGAGCGCCCTGGAGACCGTGGCAGGTCGCCCTCGCCCAGCCGTAGCTGCCGAACGCGCTCTTGTTCCCTTCGAGCGCGTAGGTGTGCTTCAGCCGCATCGGGGCGCTGCCGCCGGCGCGAATGATCGGGATATCCGGCGTTTCGGTACGGTCGATCGCGGAGGTGATGTCGAGATAATCGCTCTCGTACAGATACTCACGCTTGTCGGAGGGGATGAACGCCGCGCCGAGGAAGCGCCAGCCGATATCCTCCTCGAGAAAATCCCAGACTCCGTAGAGCTCGCCGCGCCATATGCCGCCGTTAATGGCGAGCGTCCCGTCTTC
>JAFSZO010000084.1 GCA_017455605.1 Clostridia bacterium | reverse complement strand
GGAGCGGACTCTACGACGAGATCGTCGCCATCTTGAAGTCTTGCGGTAAGACAGTCGTCGAGGACGGCGGCGTGATGCCCAATCCGACGGTGGACAAGCTCCGTGACGGCGTCCGTATTGCACGCAAGCACAAGGTGGACCTGCTCCTCGCCGTGGGCGGCGGATCCTGCTGTGACTACGCGAAGGCGGTGTCGGTCTCGGTGCATTGCGACGAGGATCCGTGGGAGAAATATTATCTCCGTTACGAGGAGCCGACTTGCCCCATCGTTCCCGTCGGATGCGTACTGACGATGGCGGGCACAGGGTCGGAGATGAACGGCGGGTCGGTCATCTCGGATCACGCGGCGAAGCTCAAGCTCGGGCACGTCTTCGGTCCCGAGGTGATGCCGAAGTTTGCGATCCTGAATCCGCGCTATACGATGACCCTTCCGAAGCGTCAAATGGTCGCGGGCATCTACGACATCTTCAATCACATTTGCGAGCAGTATTTTTCGGGTACGGACGACAACACCAGCGACTATCTCGCCGAAGGCTTGATGCGGTCGGTGATCGCCTCTTCCCGTGTCGCGGTCAAAGACCCCGAGAACTACGAGGCGCGCTCCAAGATCAGGTGGACGGCGACTTGGGCGCTCAATACCTTGAGCGGGTGCGGCAAGGTGCAGGACTGGAACGTGCATATGCTCGGACACGCCGTCGGCGCCTATACCGACGCGACACACGGCATGACCCTCGCCGCCGTTTCGTTGCCCTATTACAAGCACATTCTCCCCTACGGACTCCCTAAGTTCGCTCGTTTCGCACGGGAGGTATGGGGCGTCTCCGCGGAGGGAAAGACCGACGAAGAAGTCGCCCGCGAGGGGCTTGCCGCGATGGAGGTGTGGATGCGGGAGCTCGGCGTCGCGATGACGATCTCCGAGCTCGGCGCCACCGAAGAGATGCTGGACGGCATCGTCGAGGCGACCTTCGTCTCGGACGCAGGTTACAAGGAATTGACCCAAGAGGACGTCAGGGAGATCCTGCGTGAGAGCCTGTAAAAAAGGATTATGCGAACGCTCTTCACTTCGGACATCCATTTCGGGCACAAGAACGCGATCGACTACGACCGCCGTCCCTTTTCCTCGGTCGAGGAGATGGACGAGGAGATCATCCGCCGCTGGAATCGTAAGGTCCACGCGGACGACCTCGTCTACGTCCTCGGCGATTTCACGATCACGGACGACGCCGCCCGTTACGCCTCGCGGCTGAAGGGCAGGAAGATCTTGATCCCCGGCAATCACGACCTCTACCTCCGCCGACCGAGCAGCGCGGGCATTTTCGAGTCCGTCTCTTTGCTCGAGGAGCTGAACGTCGACGGCAGGTGGGTGACGCTCTGCCACTACCCGATGATCGAGTGGCGGGGCAGCAGACGACTCCCGACGGACAAGACCTACGGCTACCTGATCCACGGACACATCCACAACAACGTGAAGGAGCTCTATCGTCGCGTGCTCGAGGCGCCCAACGCGCTGAACGCGGGGATGGACGTGAACGGCTACGAGCCTGTGACCTTCGAGGAGCTCCTCTTGAACAACGCCGCTTGCCACAGACGCGCGCAGGCGATCCTGCCCACCTTGCCCCTCGGCGGAGAGTCTCAGGTCGTCTTTGCGGATATGACCTTGGCGGACGAGCCCTTCGCGGCGATCGAACGGGGCGAAAAAACGGTGGAGATGCGCCTTCTTGACGACAAGCGGCGTCGGCTTCGCGTGGGTGATCTGATCCGCTTCCGCAGGAAAACGGATGGAGCGCTCCTCTTCGCCGAGGTGACGTTCCTTTCGATTTTTCCGTCTTTCCGCGCCGCATTTGAGGACGCAGGACTCCGCGTAGCGGCGGGCTTTTCGGCGGTGGACGCCGCTCGTGCGGCGGAGGCGATGCGCGCCTATTATTCCGCCGAAGAGGAATCGGCGCTCGGCGTCCTCGCGATCGGGATCGCGCGCTATTGAGCCGAAATGTGAAAAAGATTCACAATATATGGACATTTCGCGCGCGCCGCGCTATAATATCCCTAAGTTCAAGGAGGATACTATGAAAAACTTTTTCAAGAATCTCGGAGAAAAGATCAAAGCCAACAAGGGCAAAACCATCGCGATCTCGGTCACCGCGTTCGTTTTGGCGTGCGTGATCGTCACCCTTTGCTGCCTCAGCGCGTTCTTGTTCAACCGCTTTTCGGAGGGCTTCGTCCCGACTGACGAGCAACTTGCCGCGCAGGCAGGGCAGTACAAGCGCGTCGTCATCATCGGCGTGGATGGCGTCGGCGACTTTTTCGGCAAGACCTACACCCCGAACTTTGACAGGATGTTCAGCGATAAGAAGATCGGCGATACGCAGATCAATGCGTCCGTCACGTACAGCGGCGTCGCGGTCTATCCGACCATCAGCTGTGAGAACTGGATGAGTATGTTCCACGGCGTGCGTCCCGTCTACCACGGCTTTATCTTCCGCAGTACCAATCAGCGCGTGGAGCAGGGCGAGCACACGAACGAGGAGAAGTATCCTTCCTTCATCGCGCAGTATCTGGCGCAGAATCCGAATGGCAAAGCCCTTGCGGTCTGCACTTGGCGCGGCGTCAGCAACGGCATCATCGAGGACGATCCTCGCATCACCAAGTATAACAGCTACCCCGACGACATCTACGAGTTCCTCCACAATTACAGCGAGCGCAGCGCTACCGTGAAGACGGTGATCGACGCTACCGAGGAGCCCAAGGTGGACACGGTCATCCGTGACGACATCGCGGGCATCGAGGGTCAGTTGTATGAATATCTTTGCGATCAGGTCATGCAGTACGGCTACTCGGATGAGACCATCGAGATGCGTGACGCGATGACGATGCAGCGCATCATCACCGAGACGGTCTCTGATCCCGACAAGTATCAGATCGCCTATATGCACCTCGATCAGGTCGACCACGCAGGGCACAGCTTCGGCTACGGCAAGCCCGGCTACGTCAATGCGGTCTCCCGCGTCGATATGCTGATCGGCAGGCTTTACGACGCCTACGAGGCGGCGGGTATGCTCGAGGACACCCTCTTCGTCCTCTGCACCGACCACGGCCACAGGCTCCCCGGCGGTCACAAGAACCACGGCAAGAATACCGACCTCGAGGTCAACGTGACCTTCGCCATCGCAGGCAAAACGATCAAGTCCGGCACTCCCGGCAAATACGTGAATACCGACCTCGCGCCCATCGTGAGCTATGCGCGGGGGGTGAAAGCGCCGGACACCTGGCAGGGACGGGTTCCCTACGGCATGTTCTTGGATTGACTTTGTATAAAGGCTCATCTGCTGTGTTTACTGCCTGCGCCGCCGAATAGTTACGTACAAGTAGTACGCGCCTATCCGTCGGCTTGTCGAGCCTTGCATCTG
>JAFSZO010000083.1 GCA_017455605.1 Clostridia bacterium | reverse complement strand
GGCTGCAGCAATTTGATTTCTTTGACGGTAGCAAAAGGTAACTCCGTATATCATAGTGAGGGTAACTGTATTATTCATACCGAGACCAAGGTGTTGGTGGTTGGATGCAAGACCAGCGATATCCCTTCGTATGTGACCGCTATCGGAGAAGATGCGTTTGATGGCTGCAGTGGGTTGACATCCATCGCTATCCCGGAAGGCGTGACCTCTATCGGAGAATGGGCGTTCAAGGACTGTAGTGGATTGACAACCATTACGCTCCCGAACAGGTTGACGTCTATTGGATATTGTGCGTTCGAGAACTGCAGTGGGTTGACATCCATCACTATCCCGGAAGGCGTGATCACTATTGAAGACTCTGCGTTTAAGGGCTGTAGTGGATTAACATCCATTACCATCCCAGAGGGCGTGGCCGAGATTGGAGACTCTGCGTTTAAGTACTGTATTGGATTAACATCCATTACTCTCCCAGAGTGCGTGACCTCTATCGGAGAAGATGCGTTCGATGGCTGCAGCAATTTGATTTCTTTGACGGTAGCAAAAGGTAACTCCGTATATCATAGTGAGGGTAACTGTATTATTCATACCGAGACCAAGGTGTTGGTGGTTGGATGCAAGACCAGCGAGATCCCTTCGTATGTGACCGCTATCGGAGAAGATGCGTTCGATGGCTGCAGTGGGTTGACATCCATCACTATCCCGGAAGGTTCGATTTCTATCGAGGCGTATGCGTTCTGGGATTGTAGAGGACTGACGTCTATTACTATCCCAGAGAGCGTGGCCTTTATAGGAGAGGGGGCGTTCGGTCATTGTTGCAGTCTGAAAGATATATATTATCGCGGTACGACAGCGCAGTGGTTGGCTATCGATAAAAATCAATATGCATTATTATCGGATTTATGGGACAAAAACACCGGAAGATATGTGGTGCACTGCACGGATGGAGATTTGGTCAAAAGAACAGAATAGCCGTATATGGTTATAAATAACCGCAGAGCAACTACGGTGTACTGCGGTTCACCAAGAAAAAGGCTTTTGACATCAGTCAAGAGCCTTTTTCAATGATATTCGTTCCCGCGAATCGAGTGATGTACCTGCGGTATGATATCGCACTGCGTGCGGTGATATACGCCTGCGGCGCATTCTCGGAACGAATATTATATCATGCTCGAGCAACGCGAAGGGTATATCATGCTCGCTTAGCGAGTATATCATATCACGCAAGTGATATATCATTAGCAATGCCCGCATGGCTGAATAGAACGCCGCGAGGAACGAGCGCTTTGTATGGCAAAGTGAAGGTGTTTGGATGCACTTTCAGCGGGTAGGCCCGCACAGGCGGGGAATCGGAAGGGGGCAACACTTGAGATCTCAGATGCTCCAAAGCGACTGAGTCTTTTTCTGTCTTTGTCCTATAATTCGGGAGATTTTCGATTGCTTCATGGGTTCGTTCAATGGGTTCGGACTGCCAAATATGCGAAAACAAACTTAAAATATTTGCGGGCATACGCAAAAATTTTACATAAACACGCAGAAAGCCGCCTCGACAGGCTTGCATTTTTCGGAAAAATAGAATTGCTGTTTAGATTTGTCCAACTTTTGGACGGGACGAGGCGCCGCGCTAAGCTGTGGAGTGGGTGCGCGGCGCGGGTTGGCGAAAGGTGAAAACCCCTCTATGGAAGAGTATCGCTGTACAAAAAGGCGGCGCTCGACAAGAAATCACTTGCGCGGGCGGGACTCGTATAGTATACTGACATTGCCGCGTAAAACTACGTTTTAATCACAGGGCAAGGGGCGGCAGACAGGAGAAGGATATGAAACTGAACGACGTTTGGGGATACGGACAATTATTTGCGTTTTCGGGTTTGGACGGATTGACTCGCTACTACGACGATTTCGTCGCGACGCTCCGCTGGAAAAAGGGCGAACTGCGTTTCGAGCTGAAGGAATGGGTGAAGGTGACCTTCCCGCTGAAGGGCAGAGTCCGCTTCCGCGCCATCACGGGCGATATGATCGACGCGGAGATCGAGCAAGGGGAGTTTTTCCTGACCTACGTCAGCGAAGACGCCTTGATCGGCTACGTGCCTGAACTCCCCACCTTCAAGGGGGAGAAGGGGCTGAAGCACTATCTGTCCTGGGGGCGTGACGTCTATGCCACCACCTACGACCGCATCGGCGTCGCTTGGGAAAAGACGGACCGCGGCTACAAGATCGCGATCTACCACGCATTCTCCATCGAAGGGGCGCGCGCCGGCGTGAACGAGACGCTCCGCACGGCGGATCCCGACGCCCTCAAAGCCGCGCGCTACGCCTATTTCGCGAACCTGCCCAAATGCAAGGATCGCAGATACGAAAGGCTCTATTACAAGGCGCTTTCGGTCAACAAGGTCAACGTCCACTCTCCGCAGGGGACCATCCCCTGTCGCTGGACGACCCCGAACCGCGTGCCGCATCGCCATATGTGGCTGTGGGACAGCGTGTTCCACGCCCTCGCGATGGTGAACTACAACCCCGAACTGGCGAAGGACGCCCTGCGC
Organism: Clostridia bacterium; assembly: GCA_017455605.1. Lineage (GTDB taxonomy): Bacteria > Bacillota > Clostridia > Christensenellales > CAG-1252 > CAG-1252. The sequence goes on along the minus strand of JAFSZO010000083.1, from coordinate 10,429 downwards.
GCCGTGCTGGAGCAGGCGCATCCGGACGGCTTTATGCCGCACATGATGTCCCCGTTCCAATGTTCGGACGTGACGCAGCCGCAGGTGCTCGCCTGGGGCGTGTGGACGGTCTATAAAAAGACGGGAGACCGCGCCTTCCTCGCGCAGTACACCGACGTGCTCGAAAAGTACTTGACCTGGGATATGGAGCACCGCGATAACAACGGCAACGGGTTGCTCGAATGGCTGACCGAGCCGGATCAACCGAACTGCAGGTGCGGTGAATCGGGACTGGACAACAGCCCGCGTTTCGACTTTGACGAGGAGATGGACGCCATCGACTTCTCCGCCTTCGCCGTGCACGACGCGCATTACCTCTCCTTGATCTTCCGAGAGCTCGGCGACGCCGCGCGCGCCGACAAGTGGCAGGGCATTGCGGATCACATCAAGGATCGCATCAACGCCGAACTGTGGGACGAGGAGACGGGGACCTATTATGACAAGCTGCTCTCGGGCGAATTGACCCGCGTGCTGTCCCCCCTCAGCTTTTTCCCGCTCTTCTGCGGCATTCCCTCCGCGGAGCAGGCGAAGAGGATGGTCGCGCTCTTGACCGACAAGACCAAGCTGTGGACGCCCGTCCCGCTCGCCTCGATCTCGCAGGATCATCCCGCGTTCTCCACCGATATGTGGCGCGGCGGCGTGTGGTTGAACCTGAACTATTTCATCATCAAGGGGCTCAAGGATTACGGCTACGACGAGATCGCGGAGGACCTGCGCGAAAAGACCCTCGCCACCGTGTACAAGTGGTACAAGAAGACCGGCACGATCTTTGAGTTTTACGACCCGCTGGATCAGACCATTCCCTATCGTTGCGAAAGAAAAGGCAAGCAACCCCGTGTACCCGACTTCCGCAAGCAATGGCACTCCATCGTGGACTTCAACTGGTCGTCCTGCTTTACGTTGCTCTTCATTTTAAAAGAGTTTTATTGATCCTCGCACCGCGCTCGCCGCGGGACGGAACGTGACGGATCGGGGCGGCGGGGCGGTCCCCCTCGCGGATCCGAGCAAATAAGGAGACAAAGGATATGACGTTGGAATCCTTCCACACCACACTCGGACAGATCGTCATGTATTGTCAGATCATAGAGCACGACGTCAAGCTGATCTACGCCACGATGCAACGGGGCGATGTTGAACAAAACTATGCGGCGCTCGAGAGGGAAAAGTTGACGCTCGGGCAGGCGGTGATGCGACTGGAAGAGTTGGATCTCAGCGATGGCAAGGCGTATCTCGGGAGCGCGGATTATGCGTTGCTCCGCGACATCGCGAGAATGCGCAATCATTGGTGCCACGACACCTTTTTGGAATTTATCTACGATCAGAATTTTTACGGTAGCGAAGCATACCGAACGGAATGCCGCCACTTGAGTGCGGATCGCGACAAACTCGCGAAACTTTACGTAACGATAGAAAACGCGCGTTTGCAGGCGATGCGGGATTTCAGAAGGATCTGAAAAGCGCATTTCCGAGTAAAGAACAGTTCCGCCCGATCGCCTGTTGACGAGGGCGGGTTTTTTTGATACAATTGTATCAGACATCGAGTGGTTGCGCGTGGAAAAACAATAAAAAGGAGAAAAGAAAAATGTCAAAATGGAAATGTAAGATCTGCGGATACGTTCACGAGGGGGCTACCGCGCCCGACGCTTGCCCCAAATGCAAGCAACCTTCCTCGTCTTTCGAGAAGATCGAGGAAAAGCCGTCGAACAAATATGCGGGCACCGTGACGGAGAAAAACCTCGAAGCCGCTTTCGCGGGCGAATCGCAGGCGCGTAACAAATACACCTATTTCGCTTCCGTCGCGAAGAAAGAGGGATACGAGCAGATCGCCGCACTCTTTCTGAAGACCGCCGAGAACGAGAAGGAGCACGCCAAGATGTGGTTCAAGGAGCTGATGGGCATCGGCAGCACCGCCGACAACCTGAAAGCCGCCGCAGGGGGGGAGAATTACGAGTGGACGGATATGTACGAGGGCTTCGCCGTTACCGCGGAGAAGGAAGGATTTCCCGAGCTCGCGAAAAAGTTCCGCCTCGTCGCAGCGATCGAGAAGCACCACGAGGAACGTTATCGCGCCCTCCTGAAGAACGTCGAAACGGCGGCGGTCTTCCAAAAGAGCAGCGTCAAGGTGTGGGAGTGCCGCAACTGCGGGCACATCGTCGTGGGGGAGAAGGCGCCCGACGTCTGTCCCACCTGCGCGCATCCGCAGTCCTATTTCGAGATCAACGCGGAGAATTATTGATCCGCAGGGATCTTGTGGAAAAAACGATCGGGACGCAGCCGTGCCGATCGTTTTTTTGATGGGGCAGGGGAAGTGACGTCCGAAAGAGCGTTCGCGCGCCTTGACCGACGGGCGCGGAAATGATATACTGTTTTCGTTCGCGCTCTTAGGGCGCGCTAAGGGAGAAAAGAATGAAGACCATTACCTTGAACGACGGCGTGACGATCCCCGTGATCGGGTTCGGCACCTTCCGCATTCCCGCGGACGGCAGCACCTATCGTGCGGTCAGGGAAGCCATCGACCTCGGCTACCGTCACGTCGATACGGCGCTGATGTACGGCAACGAGGCGGAGGTGGGCAGGGCGGTCCGTGACAGCGGCATCCCCCGCGCCGAGCTCTTCGTGACGAGCAAGCTGTGGATCAGCCATTACGGCTACGAGCGGGCGAAGGTCGGGTTGGAGCGGTCGCTCCGAACCCTTGGGCTGGACTACGTCGACCTCTACCTCCTGCACCAACCGTATGGAGACCTCGTCGGTGCCTGGCGCGCCCTCGAAGAGGGGAAGGCGGCGGGACGGATCCGCTCGATCGGCGTCAGCAATATGACCGTGAACCTTTGGAACCGCTACGTTTCGGCGTTCGACACGATCCCGAGCGTGGATCAGATCGAATGCCACCCCCTTGCACAGCAACGTGCGATCCGCGACTTCCTCGCGCCGAAGGGCGTAAAGGTGGAGTGTTGGGGTCCGCTCGCGCAGGGCAGGACGGAACTGCTCACCGATCCGACGATCGGGGCGATCGCGGAGGCGCACGGCAGGGACGTCGGGCAGATCATCCTGCACTTCGAATTGCAGGAAGGGCTGATCGTCCTTCCGAAGTCCGTTCGCGCGGAGCGCATCCGTTCCAATCTCGAGGTCTTTGATTTCGACCTCACGGAGGAGGAAATGGCGGCGATCCGCGCCCTCGATAAAAACGCGGTGATGCGCGACCCCGAGACTCCGGGCGTGGGGGAAATGTTGCTCGCGAAATATCCGCTCGACGATTGATCCGAGCAAAGGAGAGAAGTATGGAAAAGAACAGGCTCGAAGCGTTCAGCGACGGCGTTTTGGCGATCATCATCACGATCATGGTCTTGGAGCTCAAGCAACCTTTGGGCGACGGGCTGAAGGACCTGCTCGCTCTCGGTTCCACCCTCCTGACCTACCTCTTGAGCTTCGTCTTCATCGCGATCTATTGGATCAACCATCATCATACCTTCCACAACGCCGAGCAGGTCAACGTGAAGATACTGTGGTGCAACATCGCTTGGCTCTTCGCGATGTCCTTCATCCCCTTCACGACGGCATGGGTCGGCACCTATCCGACCTCGTGGGCGCCGCTGTGCGTCTATTTCGGCGATATGTCTCTGGCGAGCATCACCTTTCATCTGATGTGCTACTTCATTCATAAGGACAGCGCCCCGAACGAGAAGTTTCGCCTCTCCGTCCGCAGCATTGTCAGCTTGATCGTCTATTTCGCCGCGGCGTGTTTGGGCGGGTTCTGCCCGATCGCGGCGTTCATCGTCGTGGCGGTCGTGTCGCTGTGGTGGATCGTGCCGGACCGAAAGGGCGGCGCGAAAAAGGCGGCGCTTGATGCGCAATCATCCATTGAGACGGGCGCGAGCGAGCGGAAAGAAGAGGGCGGCGAGAGCGAGAATTGATATGGAAGAAAAAGAGCTTTTGAAATTGTCTCCAAAGGAGCTGATCGATCTCGGCGTGTGCCCGACCTGCTTGAACCGCAAGTATCACGGGGCGATCTACGGAGACGATACGGACAAGCGCCTCTACCGTGACGAGGACATCGAGATCCTCTTCGTGGGGAATCCGCGCGCCGCGGGGCACCTCGCGATCCTGTCCGTGCCGCATTACCGCGATATGGCGGAGGCGCCCGACGAGCTGAACGCGAAGATCGTTCGCTATGCGAAATATCTGATGAACCTCCTGCCCGAGGTCTACGGCTGCGAGCGGGTCTATCTGTGCACGATGTGCGACGGCCCCGCCAATCACTACCACGTGCAGTTGATCCCCCGCTACGCAGGGGAGGAGCGCGGGAGCAAAAACTTCGTGAAGCCGCGCGGCGAGTTCGTCTCGGACCCCGTGAGGACAGAGCGACTTCGCGCCGCACTCAAGGCATTCGCAAGGGACGGCTCCTCGGAATAACGGGGGACCTTGCGCGCATACTACGGATATGAAAACGCGCACGAAACAGGATATAAACCCGACCGACAGAATGATCCAAGCAAACAAGGACGAAGCGGACTCCATGCTCTCCCTTTGGGGGCAGAAGCCGCGCAAGCATTTGAAGCCGAAAAAGATCAAGAAGTGATACCCCACGACTCCGTGAGCGGGGCGCGATAGACGTTTTTTTTAAAAGTTTTTTCTGCCGACCAAATAATCTATATCCACGTCGAAGTAATCGGCGAGGAGCCAAAGGGAGCGAATACACGGCTCCTTTTTGCCGAGGAGCCAGGCGCTGATCGTATTTTGCCTGACGCCGATCTTTTCCCCGAGTTTGCTCTGATTCAGTCCTTCCGCGCGCATCAGCTCGCGGATCCTTTCTGCAATTCGGATCTCCATTCGTCGCCCTCCTTTTCGTCGATTGTTATTGACAGTTTAGCGCCAAGGTGATACCATAATAGGAAAATAGCGCCTTGGTGCTAATTTTGGAAAATCACATACAAGGAGAAAACTATGGCAGAGAAAGACATCAACACCATCGTCGGAGGGGCATATAGCGGAATGCAGCTTTGCTGGAATCCGATGGGACCCGATAAGACCGTTTATCTGAAGGGCACCGACATCACGATCACCACCGAATACGTTACGTCCGTGCAGGTCCGCAATACGCGGGACGGCAGTGCGCTGAAGGGAGCGCTGGTCGCCGGATTGCAGGGTGCCTTGATCGCGCAGAATATGGGCGGCTACGTTATGTTGGAGATCAATTGGAAGGACGGCAGTCAGTCCATCGCGAAGATGACCAAGGGCGGGGCGGACGACGTGATCGCATCTTCTTATCGGAGCAACGCGACCTTCCTCGCGAATCTCGCCCAAAAGGAGCAAGAGAGGAAGGCGTGGCAAAGCGCTCAATGGCAAAAGCAAAAGGAAAAGAACGAGCGTTGGCAGGCGCTCGGTCCGAAAAAGCAGAGGATCCGCGTCTATTCGGCGTTGGCGATCGGCGTTCTGCTCCTTTTCGGAGGCGGCGGACTCGGTATCCACGAAATGACGCATGGGGGAGAGGGCGCCGCAGCCGCATTTCTGTTTTTGGCGTTTATCGGCGTGATCTGTTGCCTTTACGGGCTGATCAAGTCCTCGTCGCTTTCGCCGAGCAAAATGATCGATCTCGTGGTCCCCGACGGGACGACGGTGGTAGAGAGCTATCGCTACGCCAAGAAAAAGAACGCAAAATCCGTCACCCTCCCCGCGAGCTTGAAAAAAATCAAGGTGTTCGGTTTTTCTTCGGATTGTCATCCCGTTACGGTCCGCTATCAAGGCGACCTTGCGGGCTGGCTCGACATCGAAGGACTGAATAATCTTCACAGGTACGGCGCTCCTCTGTTCGTCGGTGAACAGGAGATAAAGGGCGCGGTCGTCATTCCGGATGGGGTAAAGCGCATTTGCGCGAGCGCCTTTCTCGGCTGCAAAGAGCTGACCTCTTTGACGGTGCCCGCGAGTGTGACTGAGATCGGAGCGGATGCGATCCCTTCGACGGTCTCCGAGATCAATTACCTTGGAGACAAGGCGAGTTTATTTCGGATCAAAGGATTCGGGCCCTTGCTGGCTGCCGGCACCCTGATCGTCGGAGGAAAACCGTTCGACGGGGAGGTCGAGATCCCGGACGGCACAGAGAAGCTCGAAAGGAGAATGTATGCCGGGTGCAAAAAAATAGAAGTATTAACTGTTCCTTCAAGCGTGACAGAGATCGCCGAGAATGCCCTCCCGAAGGAGATCGGCAAGATCGTGTACGAAGGGACCAAAGACAGTCTCCTCAAAATAAAAGGATTTCAGCAACTGCTCCGTGCGGAGACGTTGATGCTCGGGAAGGAGCCCTTTGACGGAGAATTACGCATTCCCGAAAGCGCCTTGCACGTCGATGTGTTGGGCGATCTGGAAATAGAAGAGGAGGCGTTCGCCGGTTGCAAATGCCTCAGATCCGTCGTGATCCCCGGCACGGTCGAGTCGATCAACTCTCGCGCCTTTGCCGATTGTACCGCATTGAGTTCTGTCGAGATCGAGGAAGAGGAAAACCTAGTGCTCGTTTTCTCTGCTGCGTTCGAAGGTTGCACTTCGCTGAAGAGGGTGCTTTGCTCCGAGGAGAAAGTGTCGTTGGATGAGAGTGATCTGCCTGCGGGCTGCAAGCTTGAGTATTACAAAAGCGACGTGCAGGAATCCGCCCCGATCCAAGCGTCGACTTCGGCTCCCACGGCGGCTCCGCAGTCCGGCTCCGCGCTCGACGACATCAAAAAGCTGAAAGAGCTGCTCGATATGGGGCTCATCACGCAGGACGAGTTCGAGGCGAAGAAGAAACAGATATTGGGGCTGTGATAGCTCCGAACCCGAATAGGGATCAAGCCCGAACGAAGCGTTCGGCTAAATCATAATAAACAAAAAAGGAGAGTAAAAAATGAGCGAAAAGTACACTTATGCAGGCAACATGGGGAGAATGACGATCGATTTTTCCGCAAATACCGTTTCTTTCGAGAGAAACGCGATGCTTCAACAAATGGGCTTTATCCCCATGGAGTTCAAGATCAGCGACATCACCGCGATCGAAGTGAGGCGTCCCAGCTTCTTTAAGTTGGGGACTGTGTCTTTCATCATCAAAGGCATTCGTTATATGAGGAAAAACGGACAATTCGGAAATACCGAGTTCGTGTTCAACAACAAAGGGGCTTTCGAGGAGGCGCAACCCATCCTTTGGAAGATCGTCGAGAAGAATAACTTGGGCGATTTCAAGCCGGAAAACTCCGTGTCTGCGGCAAGAGAGATCTACGTGCCCGTAGCCGCTCCCGCAGCGCAAGAGGCGGCGCCGACGCAACCCGCACCCGTTTCCGCAGCGCCCGCGCAGGCGCAGGGTGATCCCCTTGACGCGATCAAAAAGCTGAAAGAGCTACTCGACATGGGACTGATCTCGCAAGAGGAGTTCGAGGCGAAAAAGAAACAGATCTTGGGGCTGTGATCGTTAAGAAATAAAAAGGCGCGCGGGTAGGTCTCGTCCGCGCGTTTTCCGCTCCCGAAGGGCAGGATCAGAGAAACTTCTTTAAAGCTTCCACCGTTCCCGAGAAGAAGGACAGCGTGTCCGAGGCGAGGGCGGCGGTCTCCTCCTCGACCGAGATCGCGTTGTCGTGCAGGCATCGGGTCAGGTCGGTGATGCCCATATTCGTCCCTTTGATGAGTTTTTCCGCGATGTTGCTGTTGCTCTTGTCTCCGAAGATCGAGAGCTTCACCATCTTTTTTTGCCACTTTTGTTTCAGCGAGCCGTAGCTCTCGGGCACGACGTCGAGGTCCTTCATTCGGTCGCTGATCCGCTCGCTGAGGGCGGCGTATTCCCCCATCAGTTGTTTGACGTAGGCGTTCAGCTCGCCCACCGCCACCTTTTCCACCACGTCCAGCGATTGGATGCCGAACAGCACCGATTTCATACATTCGTTGAGCAGCTCTTCTTCGTTCTCCGCAAAGACGCGCTTGGTTTTGCTTTCCGCGATCGCTTCCATAGTTATCCTCCTTTTCCCGTAGTATGGACGGGCGCGGGCGGCGGTATTCCGCCTATGTGACAGAGGCGCGCCTTTTTCGCCAAAGGTCGCCCTTCTTCGGCAGGGCGGGCGCGGTACAATGCCCGTATGAAAACCAAACTGCTTCGTGCGCTCGCCTCAGCGGGCGTCTGCTTTGCGTTGACCTATCTGCTGTCCGCGGCGAGGTTCCCCTTCGGGCTCTCTCCCTTTTACCTCGGCGCGTATGCCGCCTTGCTCGCGATGGGCGAAAACTACTTCGCCCTCACTGCGGCGTACCTGCTCGCGCGGTATCTGTCCGCACCGAGTCTCCTATCCCTCCTTTCCGCGACCTTTGCCGCGGCGGGGGCGGGTGTGCTCAGGCTGCTCCCGATCCTCTTTCGCAGGCGTTTCTCCTCCTTCTACACGGTGCTCGCCGCCTTCCTGACCGAACTCTTGACGATGATCTTTCTGCCGCGGGGGGATCTCTTTTCCTTCCTCGGGAACGCGGCGCTCTCCTGCCTCTTCGCCCTCTTGTGTCTCCGTCTCGCGGGGCGGAGCGGTCGGCGCGTTCTTCGGCTCGGGAGGGAGCTGCCGCTCGTGCTCCTCTTCGCCTTCGCCTTTGGCGCGGGGGCGCGCGGCGTGATCTTTTTCGGTATAACGCCCTATTATCTCCTGCTCGCGTTCCTGTTGCCGCTCACGGCGCTGCTCGGCTCGGAGGGCGGGGCGATCCCCCTCGCGTTCGCGATCGGCGGGACGGCGGTCTCGGGCGAGGCGGCGCTCCCGCTCGGAGCGGCTCTCGCTTGGGCATTTGCGGCGGCGACGCGGGAGGAACGGCGGATCGCGGGGTTCGCCCTCCCTCTCTCCGAGGGGTTGCTGTATCTCCTCGGGGCGGCGAGCTTTTCTCCCTTGAACTTCCCTATGATGCTCGGCGGGGCGATCTTCGCCGCCTTCCTGCCCGAGCCCTTTTATCGGAGGATGGGCGTTCGTCTGGGCAAGAGTGAGAACAGCGCCGCGCACGCCCTCGTCAACAAGGCGCGGCTGGACGTCAGCGGCAAGCTCGGCTATGTCTCAGGCGCTTTGCGTGCGATGTCCGACAGCCTGTATTTGATCGAACCCGAGGACGACAGCCGAGCGGCGGAGCGGCTTGCCCGCGATTTTGCGCGAGATCTGTGCGCGGGGTGCAAAGGCTATCGCGATTGCGCGGCGCAGGGCGGCGGTGGCACCTCGACCCTCTTTGAGCCGCCGATCCGCCGAGCCATCGAGACGGGCAGGGCGTCGATCTGCGATCTGCCCTCCTATCTCAATGCGAACTGTCACAAAATAAAGGAAGTGCTGAATGCCTTGTCCCAAGCGGCGGAACTCTACGCCGCCGAGAAGGAACGCGCCTCGCTGCTCCGATCGGAGCGGGAGCGGATGGCGTCCGAAGCGGAGGGGATCGCGGGGGTTTTGGACGAACTCAGAAAGGAGACGCGCCGCGTGCTCTCCTTCGACGGAAAACGGGAGAAACGGGTGCTCGCCGAACTGTGGACGGCGGGGGTCTCCGCCTACGACGCGATGGTGACCGAGGACGAGACGGGGACGGGGGTGACCGTCACGATGGACGGCGACCGAGCGGAAGAACCGCGCGTGCTCCGCGCCGTCTCGCGGGCGATGGATCTGCCGCTGATCCCCGAGAGCGTTTCCGTGCTCGGCGCGGGGTCCGCTTCCGTGACCTTCGCCGCCGCGCCGCAGTACGACGCCCTCGTCGGAGAGGCAGTGCGGGTGAAGGAGGGGAGCGAAGCGTGCGGCGATACCAAGTCGGTGACCCGCCTCGGCGGCGACCGCATCATGATCGCCCTTTCGGACGGGATGGGCAGTGGGGAAGAGGCGAATCGCGGCAGCAGCGCGGCGATCGCCCTCGTGGAGAATTTTTACCGCACGGGAGTGGACGAGCGGGTCGTCCTGCCCCTCATCAATCGGCTCTTGACGATGCGGAACGACGGCAGTTTCCAGACCCTCGATATGTGCGTCGTAAACCTGCGGACGGGGGAGGCGGACTTCATCAAGCTCTGCGCGCCCGAGTCCGTGATCCTTAGGAAAGAGGGGTGCGAAGTGGTGGAGGGCGGCTCCCTCCCTCTCGGCATCCTTCGGGAGGTGCGCCCCGTGATCTCACGGCGAAAGCTCGGCTCGGGAGACGTCGTCGTGCTGGCGACGGACGGGGTGACCGATGCGATCGGGGTGGAGGGGGTCGTGCGCGTCGCGGAGTCGGGCAGGACCAACAATCCGCAGACTGTGGCGGACAACGTGGTCAGGGATGCGGCGTACGTTTCCGCCGCGGATGACCAAACTGTTGTGGCGTTGCGACTCTTCCGCCGATTATAGAGCGCGGGCGGATAGCGGCGCATATACTTCGCTACCGCTTCGCTCGGAGGCAGTCACGTACAAGGAGTACG
>JAFSZO010000082.1 GCA_017455605.1 Clostridia bacterium | reverse complement strand
TCTTGCCCACACCCGGCTCGCCGATCAGGACGGGATTGTTTTTCGTACGGCGGGAAAGGATCTGAATGATGCGTTCGATCTCGTTCTTTCTGCCGATCACGGGATCCAGCTTGCTTTTCTTCGCCTTGTCGGTGAGGTCCTCGCCGAGTTCTTCGAGAGCTTCCTCGAGCTTGCCGCCTTGTCCGCCCTTCTTTTTCCTTTCGGGATCACGCCGTTCCTCCTGCGCCGCCTTGTTGTAGAGGTTTTTGAACAAACTCTCCAAATTAAAGGGGTCGTTTCCCCCGTTCTCGTCCTCTTCCTCCTCGTCCGGTTCGTCCGTATCACGATCGAGTTCGGAGGAAAGTTCGTCCGAAAACTCTTTGGCAAGCGTCTCGGGGTCGATCTGACGGGAAATGACGATGTTTCTCGCACGAGAATCCACGAGCAGGATCGCGATCATCAGATGGATCGGCTCGATCACGGGGGAAGCGAGCTGCATCGCGACGTGTTTCGCGGTCTTCAGCACTTCCGCACCGCTCTCGCTGATGCCGATGGATGAGAAAAGATAGGTCTTTTTCTCGATAAACCTCAAGACGTATTCTTTGGTGACGCCGCGCGCAGCCATCTTTTCCGCGACGGGCTTGTCCAGCGCGAGGAGCGCGACCAAGATGTGCTCGGGCTTGATCAGACCGCCCGTGTAATAGGCGAGCTTGGTAGCATAATCCACGACGCTTTGCGTTTCTTTGGAAAAATCGTAATTCATGGCTTTATTCCTCCTTGTATTATTCTATTTGATCCAAACGCTCTCCGAGACGGAAATGCGGAACGTGCGTGGGTCATCTACGTAAGGGCGCGTAGGGTCGAGGCATAGCCCTCGTGCGAGCCGACGTCATAGCGCCTGCCATGGTACGGAAGGGCGTATAAGGCGTTTCGCGCCGCCTCTCGCTCGAGGACGGGGATGATGCCGCTCGCATCGGTTCGATCGAAATCACGAATGGAACGCATGACTTGCGGCGTCAAAACCATTCGACCGATCAAAACGTGAGCCGTTGCCCCTCGGTAATTCTGCGGTTTCTCGACGATGCCGTCCACAAGCCGGGATCCACCTTGCTCTCGCAAGGTCAGGACACCGTAATCGTGCGCCTTTTCACCGGAGATCTCCTCCGTCAGGACAGCGGAACAGCCTGTTTCATCAGTAATGCGCACGAGCGCGCGCGTAGCCTCGATACCATCCGAGTAAACGCCGTCTACGGTCAAGAGGTCGTCGGGATACAGAACCACGATGGGATCGTCACCCGCGAAGTCCTCGGCGAGCAGGATCGCGTCCGCCGTGCCGAGCAGTTGCTTTTGTTCGGCAAAGACGATGCGTAACCCGGAAAGCAAATCCTCACGTTTCCTGCAAAGCCGCGTCGCGTCCGCACCTTTTGCCGTAACGGATCCGCCGAGATAGGACAGGATCGAACCTTTCCCCGAAGAGAGGACGATCATGACATCACTCACCCCTACCCCCGCGAGCTCGCAGAGGGCGTGATGGATCACGGGAAACCCGCGGATCGGCAACATCTCCTTGGGGATGAAGGGGGTAATGGGCGCCAGTCGCGACCCCATTCCCGCCGCGAGGATCACACCTTTCGGAGTCATCTCTTTACCTCCTGATATTATAGTCGTTTCCGATAAAAAAATCAAGAAACATTATTTAATTCTATTAAATAATATGCTATAATATAACCAAGACGTTCGGAAATCGGAGCAGCAAATGAGAGAAGACGTTTTGCATTGTGACGCGAATAACTTTTACGCCTCGGTCGAGATGGTCAAGGATCCTTCTCTGCGCGGGAAAAACATAGCCGTTTGCGGCGACCCCGAAAAACGTCACGGCATCGTCCTCGCGAAGAGCGAAGGTGCGAAAGCGCGCGGCGTCAAGACGGGTCAAACCATCCGAGAAGCGCTCGCCCTCTGCCCCGACCTCTCGATCCTGCCACCGGATTTCCCTTCCTACGTCAAGTATTCCAAAGCTTTGTTCGAGATATACACGAGCTACACCGACCGCGTCGAGAGTTTCGGTTTGGACGAATGTTGGCTCGACGTGTCGGGAAGCCACACCTTATTCGGGTCAAGCGAACACATCGCGGAAGAGATCAGACGCCGAGCTCGCGAGGAGCTCGGGATCACCCTCAGCGTGGGGATCTCCTTTACCAAAGTATTCGCGAAGCTCGGATCGGACTACAAAAAGCCCGACGCGCAGACCTTGATCTCGAGAGAGAACTATAAAACGATCGCTTGGGACCTCCCCGTTGAGGACATCTTGATGGTCGGCGCGGGATCGAGCCGTTTTTTTAAGACGGTCGGGATCAGAACGATCGGCGACCTCGCACAAGCGGACGAAAAACTGCTCTCAGCGCACCTTGGCGCGCTCGGACTCACCCTGAAAAGGTGGGCGAACGGAGAGGAGGACGACAGCGTAAAGCTCTATTACGAGACGCGCAGACCCGAGAGCGTCGGCAACGGCTCGACCGCCGCTCACGACCTCAAATCGAGAGAGGAATGCGCCGAACTCATCACCGCTATGGCGGAGCGTGTCGCCACGAGACTACGCAAACACGGCTTATACGCGGGAGGGGTTCACCTAACGATCAAATTCAACACCTTGAAGAGCGTCGGAAAACAAAAAATCTTAGCCTATCCCATCGCTTCGACGACCGACCTCAAAGACGAGTCGCTCACCTTGCTGGACCAACTGTGGCACGAGGGAGATCAACCCATCCGCGCCATCACCGTGACAGCCATCCGCCTCGTCGAAAACGGCGAGTACGTTCCCACCTCCTTGTTCGGCGAAGACGAACAAAGTCAAAAGAGAACTCGGCTCGAAAAAAGCATCGACGGGATCAGGGAAAAGTTCGGATACGGAGCGATCACAAGAGGATCGCTGCTGAAAAACGGCGAGAACGTCGAATTTGACGAAAAAGCAAAACCATTCAAAAAGCAATGAAAAAGCCGAGACGAACTCGGCTGTTTTCTTAATCTCTGGAAGACTTTCTCTTGCGAGCTGCCTCCGCCTTTTTCTTGCGTTTCACGCTGGGCTTCTCGTAGGCTTCTCTCTTCTTGATGTCTCCGATGATACCGTCTTTGGTGCATTGACGTTTAAAACGTCTGATCGCGCTGTCGAGGGACTCATTCTCACGAACTTTGATGCTGGTCATTTCTTTCACCCACCTTCCGTAAACGGTATTATTTCAAAAAAGATTTTATCGCATCGACCGTTATGTGTCAACGGTTTCAGCACATTTTATCAGACAATTTTTCTCCACCGAGAATATGAATGTGGAGATGGGGTACGCTCTGCATCGCATCCGCGCCCTTGTTTGAGACCAATCGGAAGCCGCCCGTCAGACCGAGAGAAGGCGCAAGCTCCCCGATCTTCTTTAAGATACGCCCGACGAGAGCAGCGTCCTCCGCCGTCATCTCGGTCACGTCGGCGAAGTGCTTTTTCGGGAGAGCCAAATAGTGCAGTTTCGCCTGCGGCGCAATGTCGCGAATGATGATGAAATCCTCGTCTTCGGAGAGACGCGGGCTCGGGATCTCCCCGGCGATGATCTTGCAAAATACACAGTCCATAAGTTCCTCCTATCTCGCCACGAGACCGTCGGCGCGTTCGCCTTCGATCGTGACCTTTATTTTTTTACCCGTGGGATAATCCCGATCGGGAATATAGACGCGAATGTAATTCTCGGAATACCCCTCTTGATAGACGCCGTCCGTACTCTCGACGACGACCTCGAGCTCGGACGTGATGAAAGCGCTCTCGTACTCACGTTTCAATTCGTCGCGGAGGGCGGACAACCGTTTGACGCGATCCGAAACGACCTCGTCGGGCAAGGAACCGAGGGGAAATGCCGCCGTTCCCGCCCTGCGAGAATAGGGAAAAACGTGGACGTTGGAAAACCCGATCTCCCGTACGAAGCGCATCGTCTCCTCAAAGGTCTCCTCCGTCTCTGTCGGAAAGCCGACGATGACGTCCGTCGTGAACGCGGCGGTCGGGAAATAGGTGCGGAGCAAAGCAACCTTCTCCGCGAACTCTTCCGCAGTATAGTGACGATTCATCGCCTTCAGAACTTCATTTGACCCGCTCTGGAGCGAGAGGTGGAAGTGCGGACATACGTTGCCTGCCGAAACGAGGGCAGAGATGAACGCCTCGTCGATCACGTTCGCCTCCAAACTGCCGAGACGTATTCTCGCAGGCAGATCGGAGAGGCGCGAGAGCAACTCGGCAAGATTCGTGCCGAGATCCAAGCCGTAGGCGGAGAGGTTGATCCCAGTCAGGACGATCTCATCGGTGGTTTCCGCGGCGGAGAGGCACTCCGAGATCACGTCGTCGAGCGCACGGGATCGACACCGACCGCGCAAATAGGGGATGACGCAATAGGAACAGAAATTATTGCATCCGTCCTCGACCTTAACGTAGGCGCGGGCGCGAAAGTTCGTCCCTACGGGTAGGGACTCGTATTCATTCGGAATAGGTTCAACATGCACCCCGCTGAGCATTCTGAGAACGGCTTCCTTTTTCGCAGTACCCGAGACGTAGCGCACGCCCTTGATCTCGAACTGCTCAGCATTCTTCTCCGAGGCACAACCGATCACGTAGACATCGGCTTTCGGATTGATCTTCTTGACCTTGCCGATCACCTGACGGGACTTACGTTCCGCCTCCTTGGTGACCGCGCAGGTGTTGATGACGTAATTATCCGCAAACACGAGCTCATCCGAGACCTCGTGTCCGAGGGCGATCAGCCCCGTCATCAGGCTGTCGCATTCGCATTGATTGACCTTGCATCCGATGTTAATGACCGCTGTTTTCATACCTTTCCACCTCGTCCGCTATGAGGACAAGCCCCGCGATACACGCCGTTTCGGCACGCAAAATACGTCTGCCGAGCGTGACGACCTTCGCGCCGAGTGACTCGGCAAATGCCACTTCCTCCGGAGAGAATCCCCCCTCGCTGCCGATGACAAGTGCGTACGCGTTCGCCTCGGCATTGATCACGTCCTTTACGTGATCGCCGGTAGCGCATTCGTAACAAAAGATCGTTTGATCGGCGCGCGACGCGGCGTCCCGCATCGCCTCTTCGTAGGGGATCGGCGCATAGATCTCCGGTACGACCGCCCTGCCGCATTGTTTCGCCGCCTCCAGGGCGACCTTACGCAGACGGTCGACATTTTGATTTTTCGCATTCGTAAAACGCGAGATCATCAGGCGTATCTCACTCGCACCGACTTCGGTCGCTTTCTGTACCGCGAGATCACTGCGTTCGATCCCGCAGAGATACAGGATCATTTTCTTGCTGAGTTCATTCTCGTTTTTCTTCGCTTCGTCGACGCGACAAGTAAAGGAGTCCTTGTCGATCGAGGTCACGGTGCAAAAGTAGTCCATCCCGTCTCCGTTGGAGAGGATAAGTTTGTATCCGACTTTGTATCGACTGACCTTGACGGCGTGCGTGAATTCGTCTCCCGTCACGAGGGCGAGAATCCCTACCGCAAGGGTCGTCTCTTTACTCACGAAAAAGCGTTTCGGCTCCATACTTCACATTATAAAGCAACGGTCGTTATAAATCAATGTTTTGGCGAAAAGAAAAAGGCGAATCGCTCGCCTTTTAGGATCTTTGCAACAGCAGTCCGACCCAAATACCGTCTCGCTCTTCTCGGAGCAAGCGGAAGCCCATCTCCCGATATCGTGCGATCAGCCCGTCGGCATATTTGTCTATAATGCCGCTCATCACGAGATACCCGCCTTGTTTGACCACCTCTCCGGCATTCGTTATCTTGGCGAGGATATCCGCCGTGATGTTCGCGAGGACGACGTCAACGGGCTTTGTTATCCCTTCCAAAAGAGAGGCGCATTCGACCCGACCGTTTACTTCGTTCAAAGACAGGTTCTCACGTAAATTGTTGAGAGCGGATTCGTCGATATCACGGAAAAGGCATTCTTTTGCGCCTTTTTTCATGGCGGCGATGCCGAGGATCCCGCTGCCGCATCCGGTGTCGATCACGGATTTCCCCAATAGGTCGATACGTTGCATCAGCGACAGACACAGGCGCGTGCTCTCGTGCTCGCCCGTACCGAATGCCGATCCCGGGTCGATCAAGACGAGATTTTTGCCCGTTGCTTCCTCTTTTTTCCAAACGGGCACCACTTGTAGGTCGCCTACCGTGATGATGTCGTAACACTTTTTCCAATCTTCCGACCAATCCGTATCAAGCGCGTTTTCGACGGAGACACTCAGCGGAAGAGCGAAGGGGCAATCCTCTTTCATCTCGGAAAGTCTTTTCTCGAGATCATCGGAAATATCCGAATATTCGCCGTCGTAATACCCGATCACGGAGACCTCTTTCGGACGATTCAAAACCGAGTCTTCCACATAGTCCCAAACAAGGGTGGAATTCCACAGTTCCGCGACGTCCTCGCTGTCCTCGACGACGACGCCGGATCGGGAGTACTCATAGAGCAGATCCGAAACGAGCTCCGAACCTGCGTGTGTGGTTTTGACGGTGATCTTGATCATTTTTTGAGGAACTCCGCGAATTTCTTCTGCTTCGGCGACTGGTTGATCGAGAGACTGCTTTCAAACTGAGACAGCAATTCCTTTTGCGCCTTGGAAAGTCCCGACGGGGTTTGGACTTGGACGGTGAAATAGAGATCGCCGCGCGATTCGCTGTTCAACCGTTTGATACCCTTGCCCGCTAAGCGGCACATCGTGCCCGTCTGGGTGCCTTCCGCCACCTTGTACTTCACGACGCCGTCCAAGGTCGGGACCTCGATCTCGCCGCCGAGCGTTGCCGTCACGTAGGAGATGGGCACGTCGAAGTAGACGTCGTATCCTTTGCGCTTGAACAAGGCGTGCGGTCTGACGTTGACCATCAAAATGAAGTTGCCGTTCGCACCGCCGTTTTTGCCGCAATTCCCTTCGTTGCGGTAGGTGATCATCTGCCCGTTGTCGATACCCGCCGGGATGTCGGCGTGGATCACGCGAGAACGCTTGATCGAGCCCTTTCCGCCGCAGGTACGACAAGAATCCGTGATGATCCTGCCGTTTCCTCGACAATTCGGACAGACGGTCTGCACGACCTGTTGACCGAAGATGGTATTCTGCCTCGTAGTCACGCGCCCCGTGCCGTTACAAGTGGAACAGGTCTTATAAGCGGTGCCGCCCTTCGCGCCCGTGCCATGGCAATCCGAGCATTGCTCCTGCCTCGTGATGGGAATGTCTTTCTGTACGCCGCGAACCGACTCCATAAAGTCGATGGTGATGGTGACGGTGATGTCGTCGCCGTCTATCCTGCCGTTCGGACGAGCGGAACGTCTGGCGCCGCCCGTAAAGGCATTAAAGAAATCCCCGAAGAAACTGTCGAAATCTCCGAATCCCTGCGCGCCGCCCGCGCCGCTACCGCCGAATCCGCCGCCCATCGGTCCGTTTTCGTCGCCGTACTGATCGTACGCCGCGCGTTTCTGTTTGTCCGACAAGACGTCGTAGGCGTGATTGACCTTTTTGAATTGCTCTTCCGCCGCCTTGCGTTCTGCCTCGGGCTTGGTGGAATAAAGGTCGGGATGGTACTTCTTCGCCATCCTGCGGTACGCCGCTTTGATCTCCTCGTCCGTCGCGTTCTTGCTGACACCGAGCGTCTCGTAATAATCGAATTTATCTGCCATATACACTCTTTTCTCCGATCATCCGTCGGAGAAAGCCTCTCTTGAAACGATATGCAGAGAGGGTCGCCCCTCTCTGCTCTTGCTATGTTATTCTACGGTGCCGTTTCCGTCGATGCTACCGTCTCCGCCGGTCGGATCGCCTCCGTTCGGGTTGTTCGCCTGCTCCTGCTGATAGAGCTTGGTGAAGACGGGATTGATCGCCGCGGAGAGCTTGTCGATCGCCGCCTTGATCTTCTCGATATCGTCCTCGACGATCTCCTCTTTCGCGACCTTGACCGCATCTTCAACGGTCTTTTTGTCCTCTTCGCTGAGCTTGTCACCGCTGTCCTTGAGGGCTTTCTCCGCGGTGTAGATCAACTGCTCACCGCTGTTGCGCATCTCGAAGAGTTCCTTTCTCTTGTTGTCCTCTTCGGCGTACTTCTCGGCGTCTTTGATCGCCGCATCGATGTCGCTTTCGGAGAGGTTCGAGCTCGCGGTGAGCGTGATGCTCTGCTCCTTGTTCGTGCCCTTATCCTTTGCCTTAACGTTCACGATGCCGTTCGCGTCGATATCGAAGGTGACCTCGATCTGCGGGATGCCTCTGGGCGCCGGCGCGATGCCGTCCAAGATGAACCTACCGAGGGTCTTGTTGCCGCTCGCCATCGAACGCTCGCCCTGCAGGACGTGGATCTCGACGGAGGGCTGATTGTCCGCTGCGGTCGAGAAGATCTGCGACTTGCTGGTCGGGATGGTGGTGTTGCGGTCGATGAGCTTGGTGAAGACGCCGCCCATCGTCTCGATACCGAGGGAAAGCGGAGTGACGTCGAGGAGCAAGACGTCCTTGACCTCGCCGCCGAGAACGCCCGCCTGGATCGCCGCGCCGATCGCGACGCATTCGTCGGGGTTGATGCCCTTATACGGCTCTTTGCCGGTCAGGTTACGCACCGCGTCGATGACGGCGGGGATACGCGTGCTGCCGCCGACGAGGATGACTTTGGAGATCTCCGAGAAGGTAAGCCCCGCATCGGACATCGCCTGCTTGGTCGGGCGGATCGTTCTCTCGATCAGGTCGGCGGTCAAGCTGTCGAATTTCACTTTCGTGAT
>JAFSZO010000010.1 GCA_017455605.1 Clostridia bacterium | reverse complement strand
GGTCGGCACGATCAAAGGTGGGGCGGTCTATAACGACAGCAAGGGGACCAACGTGGACGCGACTCTTTTTGCGCTGTCACACTGCAAGGGCGAGACGGCGTTGATCCTCGGCGGAAGCGATAAAGGAGAGGATTATTCTCGCTTGATGCGCGGCGCGGAACGAGCGTCACGGATCTATTTGGTCGGCGGAAATGCGCGCGAACTGTATCTTGCGGCGTCGAACGAGGCGCGTCGAAAGTGCCTCCCGATGGCGGATCTCGAGAGCGTGGTTTCTCACTTTGCCGCCGATCCGCTCGATACGCTGCTGTTTTCGCCCGCTTGCGCGTCTTTCGATCGTTATGAAAACTACGAGCAGAGGGGGAGAGAGTTCGATGAAATCGTCCGAAAGTACCTTGACGATCACGAATAAACGAGCGCCTCTCGGGACGGGCGCGCCTCTGCTGCCTTCCTTTCGTTCGAGAGCGGGTCGCGCTCGTTCGATTTCGCTCGTGCTGCTGACGCTCTTTTTGTCCCTATTCGGACTCGTGATGATCTACAGCGCGAGCAACTACGCGGCGGAACGGAGCTTCGGGGACGCATTTTATTACGTCAAGAAGCAAGCCGTCGCTCTCTTCGTCGGTGGCGCGGCGATGTTCGGGACCTCCCGTCTGGATCCCTATTTGTTGAAAAAGTTTCGTTACGTCATCCTCGCGATCTCCTTTGCCTTGCTCGGAGTGATCTTTCTGCCCGGCGTAGGAATGGAGAGTTACGGCGCGCGACGTTGGATCAATCTCGGCTTTATGACGATGCAACCGTCCGAAGTCGCGAAATTCGGCTACGTGATCTACGCCGCCTCTTATCTGTCCGATCACGGCGTAGATACCTTTCGCAAGATCTTTGCGGCGCTGCTCCCCGGAGCCCTGATGTGCCTGCTCATCATGCTCGAACCGAATATGAGCATCACGATGTGTCTGCTCGCCGTTATGGCGTTTATGCTCCTTGCGGGGGGTGTCTCGGGAAAAAAGCTGCTGCTCCTCGCTCTCCCCATCCTTTTGCTCGTTCCGCTCTTGATCCTTTTGGAGCCGTATCGCCTGAAACGTCTTGCGGCGTTCCTCGATCCGTGGGCGTCTCCCAAAGCAGAAGGATATCAGCTGATACAGTCCTATTATGCGCTGGGCAGGGGAGGTCTCTTCGGCGTTGGGCTTTTCCAAAGTCGACAAAAATACCTGTTCTTGCCCTTTGCCGAATCGGATTTCGTCTTCTCGATCATCGGCGAGGAACTCGGACTGTTCGGTGCGATCGGGACGATGTTCTTGTTCGGTGCCTACGTTTTCATCGGATTTCGCATCGCGTCGAATGCCGCGACGCGCTACGAGTCCTTGCTCGCCTCGGGGATCACCGCCGTCGTCGCCGTTCAGGCGGCAGTCAATTTTGCCGTTGTGACCGGATGCATCCCGCCTACGGGCTTGCCTTTGCCCTTCGTGAGCGCAGGGGGCAGCTCTCTCGTCAGTTTTACGGCGGCGACCGGGGTACTGCTCTCGGTCTCGCGTCGCGGTGGCAACTCGATGCGGACGGACCATAGTATGTAGTATCTTTTTTTCGGGAGATGCTTATGAGTAAACTGTTGATAAAAGGCGGACGTCCTCTCTGTGGCGAAGTGGAGATCAAGGCGGCAAAAAACGCCGTTTTACCCATTCTTGCCGCTACCTTGTTGACGGAGGATCGCTGTGAGATACTGAACGTGCCTCGGATCACGGACGTGACGAATATGATGCGGATCATGAGGGGACTTGGGTCACGCGTCGCCTTGGAAGGGGAAGTGCTCTCTGTGGATAATCGAGATGCGACGGGTTGCAGCGTGCCGACCGACCTCGCCAAAGAGCTTCGCTCCTCCTTTTTTCTGCTCGGTCCCATGCTTGCGAAGACAAAACGCGCGGCGGTGGCTTATCCCGGGGGGTGCGACATCGGGGTGCGACCTATCGACATTCATCTGAAAGGACTCTGCGAAATGGGCGTCGCGATCGAGGAGAGCCACGGGATCATCTACTGCGACGGCACCCGCTTGCACGGCGCCGATCTCGTCTTGGACTTCCCGAGCGTCGGCGCGACGGAGAACCTGATGATGGCGGCAGTCCTCGCGAAAGGGAAGACGCGGATCACCGGCGCGGCGAAGGAGCCCGAGATCGTCGATCTGCAAGACTTTTTGGTCTCCATGGGCGCAAAGGTCGCGGGCGCGGGCGGCGACCGCATCGAGATCGAAGGAGTAACGAAATTGCACGGTTCGGTCTATACGCCCATCCCCGATCGCATCGTCGCGGGAACGTTGCTTATCGCAGCCGCTGCCTGCGGCGGTGATGTCACCGTTTCGAGGGTTTGCCCCGACCATCTCGACGCCCTTTTATTCAAATTGAATAAATCCTCTTGCGTTCCTCGGGTCAATGGTGATAAAATAACTTTGAAGTGTGATTCTCGACCGCGTCATTTCGATCGGCTCGAGACGCAGCCTTATCCCGGGTTTCCCACGGATCTACAGTCTCAGATGATGGTGATGATGTGCGTTTCGGAGGGGACGAGCATGATCGTCGAGAATATCTTCGAGACGCGCTACCGCATCGTGCGCGAGCTCACCAAGATGGGAGCACGCATCACGGTGAGGGATCGCACGGCGGTGATCC
Organism: Clostridia bacterium; assembly: GCA_017455605.1. Lineage (GTDB taxonomy): Bacteria > Bacillota > Clostridia > Christensenellales > CAG-1252 > CAG-1252. The sequence continues at coordinate 17,007 of JAFSZO010000010.1, read as the reverse complement.
GAGGGGTGAGGTCCTTGGAGGGCGCGTCGGTCGTCGCGGGTGATCTGCGCGGAGGCGCCGCGCTCGTGATCGCGGGGCTCGGGGCAGAGGGCTACACGACGGTGGACGACGTGTGCCATATCGAAAGAGGTTACGATCGCATCGAGAGTACGTTCGCGTTGCTCGGCGGTGAGATCGAGAGGATAGGATGAAAAGGTCAAAGGTAGTTATCGGTATTTTCGTAGCGCTTATCTTGGTCGTCTTGACCATCGTTCTTTTGGCGTTCACGGTGTTCGTCGTGCGCGACGTTCAGGTCGAAGCGGCGGTTTCTTCTCATCTGATCGACGAGGCGAAGATCATCGAATCCAGCGGCCTTACCCGCGGGAAGAATATTATTTCCATCGACAAGTCCAGAGTCATTGCCGACATCGAGAAGGAGAATCCTTACGTCGAGATCACGAACGTTGAGCGTGATTTTCCGAGCAAGGTCATCATTCACGCCACCGTCCGCACGGGCATCATGCTTTTGCCGTCCGAGGATGGGGCGAACGCCGCGGTCATCGACTCTTCCGCTAAGGTGCTGAACGTCCTGTCCGCCGCCGACGCCGCCAAGGTGGGCGTCACCACCGTGTCCGGTTTGGCGTTCAGGGTCCCTCCTGAGGGAGTGATTTCTTTGGTCGGGTCCACCGTTTCCTTTACCAACGAATCTTGCGGCAAGATATTGAAGGACATCGCGACTGCCGCCGCGGATCCCAATCTTGACGTGTCCGGCACGAGCTTCCGCACGCTCTTCCGTTCCATTGATTTCGTCGCGGGGGAGGGCATCACCGCCTACGTTCAGACGAATAAAGGGGTCACCCTCGTTCTGGACAGCACCCTTTCCACCTCGATCTATCAGCAACTTTATACCTGTTTGTATTTCTATGCCTCGGAGGACGTGGAGATCGACCGCACCCGCGGTTACATCATCCTCGATCGCGATTCCGACCACGTTGCGTATAAGTGGGTCGCTTCCATCGGCGAATCGAACTGATCTTGCGCTTTTTCTTCGGAATTGTTTGGTTTTTCGTATTGACTCTTTTATTTAACTATTGTATAATAACTAAATAAAGGAGGGTTTCGTCTTGCAGTCGTCCGACGTCATCGTGATAGATATCGGTTCACGTAGCATCTGCGCTTACGCCGCAGAGCGGCTTTCCGACGACGCTTTTTCTGTGATCTCCACCTGCGAAATCGAGTACGACGGCTATTCGGAGGGCAAGTGGATCCGTCCCGAGTCGATTCTGCCTTCTCTTTATAAGTTGCTGGACAAGCTGGAGCGTTCCGTCGGTAAGATCAAGACGGTGTACGTCGGCATCCCCGCGGATTTCTGCGTGGTGAGGACGATCTACGACAAGGTTTCCTTCCCGAAAGCCAAGCGCATCACGGCGCAGGATATTGCGGAGATCTACGACGAAAACGATCCTTATCGCGACGGCTCGCGCGAGCGCATTTCGGTCGAGATCGTTTCGGCTTTTGACGACAAAGGGGAGCGTTTGCGCGATCCGATCGGTCGTGTCACTTCCTGTTTGAGAACCCACGTTTCCTACGTCGGGGCGGAGTCGGATATCCTCAGCTCACTTCGCGTAGGCTTGTTGCGCCACGGGGTGAAGGGAGTTCGCTTCCTTCCGTCTGAGTTTGCTGCGGCGCGCGCGCTCTTTTCCGCCGAGGAGCTGGAGAGTGGAGTCTTGCTTGCCGACGTCGGTTACACGGTGACTTCGATCCTGCATCTGTCGGGCAATGCTCTCGTCGAGATGCGGACCTTTGCGCTCGGTGGCAGCATGATCCCCGAGGGGTTGACGGCGCGCTACGATCTGCCTTTCCGCGTTGCGAGCGCGCTCGTGCCCAAAATCAATCTCGGCTACAAGGACGAAGGCGACTACTCGTTGAAATACGACGCGACCACCTACGTGTGTCCCATCGGCGAGGTCAACGAGATGACCAAAGAATGCGTGGATTGCCTCGCGCTTTACCTCGATCGTTCCATCGATTCCTTTAAGTACGAGATCCCGTTCGGCGCCACGTTGTACGTGACGGGAGGGGGGCTCGGCGACGTGCGTTTTGCGCGCGAGCATCTCGCGAAAACGCTCCGCAGGAAGGTGGAATTCGTGTATCCCACGACGCCCAATTTCGCTAAGCCGTATTATTCCACTGCGGTGGGTTTGATCCGTGAGGCGATGGCGCTCGAAAAGAAAGAAAAATTCGGCTTTTTGAAAAAGCTTTTCAAGGTATAGGAGGTATCGTTATGGATGATATTTATTCTCAATACAACGGGTTCGTGACCCCCGCTGCCCCCTCGCAAGAGCCGTCGGAACCGCAGGAGACCGATCCGATCGGCAACTTCGACCCCAACGACACAGAGCTCAAGGGCAGGGTGTGCAAGATCCTCGTGATCGGCGTTGGCGGCGCGGGTAATAACGCCGTGAATCGTATGATCCTTTCCGGTATCACGAGCGCTGATTTCGCCGCGGCGAACACCGATATGCAAGACCTGATGAACAGCGAGGCGAAGACCAAGATCCTGCTCGGTCGCACGACGACCAAGGGACTCGGCGCAGGGTCCAATCCGAACGTAGGGAAGAAAGCCTCCGAAGAGAGCAAAGAGATCATCAGATCTCTCCTAAAAGACGTCGATCTCCTGTTCATCACCGCGGGTATGGGCGGTGGTACGGGCACCGGTGCTGCGCCCGTGATCGCGAGCGTTGCGCGAGAGCTCGACATTTTGACCATCGCCGTGGTCACCACTCCCTTCAAGTTCGAAGGGGAACGCAGGATGTCTCAGGCGCAGTCCGGTATCAACGAGTTGCGTCAATACGTGGACACCTTGCTCGTCGTCCCGAACGAGAAACTGCGCGATCTTCTGCCCAAGGGGACGAACCTCAAGGACGCGTTTGCCTTTGCGGACGAAGTCTTGCGCCAAGGCGTGCAGGGGATTGCCGATCTGATCGTCAAGCCTTCTTTGATCAATCGTGACTTTGCGGACGTCAAGACCGTCCTCAAGGAAAAGGGCTTTGCCCACATCGGTATCGGCGTTGCCTCGGGAGAGCGTAGGACTATCGAAGCAGTCGAGAAGGCGGTGCACAATCGTTTGCTCGAGACGGATATCAGCGAGGCGACGGCAGCCATCCTCTTCGTGAACGGCGGACCCGATATGAGCCTTGACGAAGTCAACGAAGCGGGCGATCTCGTGCGCGAAGCGATGAATCAGGGGCACCTGATCTTCGGTGCGGACATCACTCCGGAGTGCGAGAACAAATTCGCCGTGACCATCATCGCTACGGGATTCAGGAGCGGTGGACAAAAGGCGCAACCGCGCTTTACCCAGAGCAGGATGCCTTTCGGCGTAGGGCAGAGACCCGCGCCGACTCAACAGACCGATCTGCCTCCGATGCCCGATCGTCATCCCTATCAAAACCCCTCCGCACAGGCAGATGATCGCGGGGATCGCATCCGCGTTTCGGATAAGGAACTTCCGAGGTTCCTACGCGGCAACAAGCAATGACCTAATGACATTCTCGGCGTCTCGCGATTTTCGTGAGACGCCTTTTTCTTTTTAATCGGACGGAATGCGCCCTTCGGCGACAAATGCTCTCACGTTTCACGCTTGCGGATATGGTATCCTGCGAGCATGGTCGTGTACGTGGAAGCTGTGATTCTGGATAACTTCTGTTTGGATTGTTTGCTCGGTTATCTCACTTTGCGTCTTTCGCGAGGGAGAGTCGGATTCCTTCGGATCGTATTGTCGGCGTTATTCGGCACCGCCGTCGCATTGGTCTTTCCCCTCATACCGAGTGCTTTTTCTCCCCTCGTCAAGGTGGCTACGCTCCTTCTATGCGTTTTGATCTTTTCTTTGAAAAGTTCCCTACGTTCTTTTTTGATCCGACTCTTTCTGTATGCCGTCCTATCTTTTTCTTTATGCGGATTGCTCACCTTTTTGCTCGGAGCGGACGAAAAAGGCTTTATCGGCGTTTCGTTCGGCGGGGCGGTCGCGCTCCTCTCCGTCGCCTCCCTCTTGATGTGTTACGCCGTCCGTCAGATCGGCGGACTGATACGAGAGAGAAGAGCCAACGAAAAACGTGTCGTTGCGGAGATCGTTAAGGACGATAAGTCCGTTCGACTGAACGCCCTTTTTGACAGCGGCAACCTGCTGACCGACGAACGTGGGGCGGGGGTGGTCGTGACCGATCGGCGACGACTCGCTCCTCTCGGGGAACTGGAGCGCCACGGTGAAATGAGGGTCAAGACGGCGAGCGGCAGTCGGGTGCTGTCTCTCGTGAAAATCCCGCTGATCAAGATATATTCCCGAGAGGGGGAGAATATATTGACTAACGTAACGGCAGCCTTGTCCGACTTACCGGACGAATACGCGTTGATCTTGCCGTGCGAATGAGGTAATATGTGGGAGAAATGCAAACGGTTTTTTCGTAAACTCTTCTCGTTTTTCGATCTTTTCAAGAGGGAGGAGGGTAACTTCTTTATCTACGGAGAGTCCCTTCCCGCACCCTTTGATGCCGAAGAGGAACGCGCCGTTATGGAGCGTCTTGCCGCCGGGGACGAAAAGGCGAAGGACGAGATCGTCGAGCATAACCTTCGCTTGGTCGTCTACATCGCCAAAAAGTACGAGGCAAGCGTCGCCGACCTCGGTGACCTCGTTTCGGTCGGCGCGATGGGGCTTCTGAAGGCGGTGAATTCCTTCGATCCGACCAAGAATATCAAGTTCGCGACCTTTGCTTCTCGCTGTATCGAGAACGAGATCCTGATGTACCTGCGTAAGATCGTGAGAAAGAAGTGTGAGGTTTCGCTGGACGAGCCCATCAACGTCGATGCGGAAGGAAACGAACTCCTGCTTTCCGACGTCGTAGGGACCGAGCCGGATTCGGTCTATAAGGATCTCGAAAAGAAAACCGAGGTCGAGCAACTGTACAGGTCCTTTTCGGCTTTATCTCGACGGGAATTCGAGATCATTAAGCTCCGCTACGGGCTCTTGGACTCGGAAGAATTGACCCAAAAAGAGATCGCGGACAAAATGGGGATATCGCAGTCCTATATTTCCCGTATCGAAAAGAAAGTTCTCGGCAAATTGCGGAAAGAAATGGCAAAATTCGTATAATACGCCCGAAACCGTGAAATACTACCTTTGCGCCCGATACATAGGAGGAAAGTATGGCGCACAAGGTAAACGTTTGCGGTTTGGATACGAATAAATTGCCCAAATTGAGCGCAGCGGAGAGTGAAGATTGTCTCAGACGTATCAAAGAGGGCGATCCCGCCGCGCGGGAACGATTTCTGCTCGCGAATATGCGACTCGTCTTGTCGATGGTGCATCGATTCCGCGGCGCGCAGGCAGATCCGGACGACCTCTTTCAGATCGGTTGTCTCGGACTCGTGAAGGCGCTCGATCGCTTTGATCTGAAGTTCGGCGTACGCTTCAGCACCTACGCCGTCCCTATGATCCTCGGCGAGATCCGTCGATTCGTGCGGGAGGGCAACGGGATCAAGGTCAGTAGGTCGATGCGCGACACGGCGTACCGCGCGATGCAGGCGAAAGAATCTTTGGAAATGCGTAACGTCGTCGACCCTTCTCTCTATGAGATCGCCGAGGAGATGGACGTTCCGGTGAAGGAGGTAGTCTGCGCTTTGGATGCGATCGCCGCCCCGATGTCACTCTATGATCGCGTATCGGGGGAGGGGGACGATTCTCTGCTGGTTATAGACGGTATCTCGTCCGAAAAGAATCCCGAGGAGGGGTGGTCGGAGAGACTCGACCTACGGCGCGCCATCGCCGCGCTCCCCGATGCGGAGCGATCCATTCTCGAGCTTCGCTATTATCAAGGTCGAACGCAGACCGAGGTCAGCGCCGATCTCGGCATTTCGCAGGCGCAGGTCTCGCGACTGGAGAATACGGCGATCAAGAACCTGCGCGCCGCTCTCGCGGAATGAGGGAAGAGGTCGCGGAATGAGGAAAGAGGAGTGATCCTCTTTCTTTTTCATAAACCGCTTTTTCGATCAATATGATTTACTATGAACGAATTGACTTTTTGCGAGTTGAGAGAAAAAGAGATCGTGAATCTGTCTGACGGCAAACGGCTCGGACGTCTCGTTGACCTTGCACTGTCTTGCAACGGCAGAGTCCTCGGGTTGATGGCGCCCGGGGAGCGTGGCGCGATCAAGAGGCTCGGGGGGAAGGACGCTGTCTTTATCCCTTGGCAAAATATTCGCAAGATCGGGGACGACGTCATCTTGGTGGATCTCGCCGTCTCCGTTCTTCCGATGGGCGTTTAAGGGAGTTACAAAGGAAAAATTTGTGTTTCTTCTTGATTTAAACCACAATATATTGTATAATCATACCAAGGAGACTTGCCATGAAATGCTTGTATTGCGGTTGTTTGGATAGTAAAGTCATCGATTCGAGATTGTCGGAAGACGGTTCCTCCATTCGTCGTAGGAGAGAGTGCCTGTCTTGCGGACGGCGCTTCACGACCTACGAAACGGTGGAACGCATTCCGGTTTTCGTCATCAAGAAGGACGGGAATCGTGAGGTTTTCGATATTGCGAAAGTCCGTAGCGGTATCCTCAAAGCCTGTGAGAAACGTCCCGTCTCGTACGAGAGCATCGAGAAGCTCGTGAACGAGATCGAGAAGACCGTCTACAACAGCGGCGCCAACGAGATATCCACCGAGCGGATCGGCGACGAAGTGATGAAAGGGCTCAAAGAGCTGGATCAGGTCGCCTACGTGCGTTTCGCTTCGGTCTACAAGGAGTTCAAGGATATCGAGACCTTCCTTTCCGAGATCGAGACGATCCGCGGTAAAAAATGTTAGAACGACAGTATTTCGGTGACGAGAGACCTCTCAAAAAGGTGCTCTCGTCACTTTTTCCCGAGGTATCTTATTCCGAACTGCGCGCCTGCCTGCGCCGTCGTGACGTCAAGGTAGACGGCGTCAGGACCTCTTCGGACTCGGTCACGGTCTCTAACGGCTGCACCGTCACCGTTTATCCCAAAGCCACCAAAGAGATCAAGATATTGTACGAGGACGACTTCCTCCTCGCGTGCTACAAACCCAAGGGGATCGCGAGCGAGGGCGCGCTCTCTTTCGAGACGTCGGTTCGCGCCATTCATCCCGAAGCGCGTCTGACCCATCGCTTGGACACCAATACCGACGGTGTGATCCTTTTTGCCAAGACCGATGCTTCCTACCGTGAAATTTGCTCTGCGATGAAGGAGGGCTTGATCGAGAAAGAGTACCTCGCCGAGGTATACGGTCATCCCTCGGTGACGGGGGAGGTCACCCTCGACCGTTTTTATAAAAAGGATGCCGAGAAAGCGCGCGCGACCATCTCGGATCGCCCGCGACAGGGCTTTATCCCCGTTCGCATCTCCTTCTCCGTCCTCGAACGGAAAGAGGCGAGCACCGTGCTCCTCGTTCGCCTCCACAAGGGCAAGACCCATCAGATCCGCGCTATGCTCGCGCATTACGGCCACTTCATTCTCGGCGACGGCAAGTACGGTAAGGACGACGTCAACCGCGCCCTCGGGGTGAAAAAGACCTTGCTTACGGCGCGCGCCGTGCGCTTTGCCTTCCCCTCTAAGTCACCTCTCTCTTATCTCAACGACGTCGTGATCTCTCTTTGATCCTGCTTGTACGTTTTTGAGCGGTACAAGCAATATTCCTCTTTGCGAAGAATATAGAATATTACTTTGCGAAATGGGGGATCTTGTCGGTGATCGAAGGGATTTTGGCGCTTTTGACCAATGCGTTTTGTTTGACCGGATACATAGAGAAAAACCACGTTTTCCCTAGGCCGCTGACGGCGGCTGAGGAGCAGGAGGCTTTTGCGGCGCTTCGTAACGGCGACGAGAAGGTCAGGGAGAAATTGATCTCGCACAATATGCGTCTCGTCGTGCATATTTCCAAAAAATACGTTGATGCCCTCGATCCCGCCGATATGGTCTCGATCGGTTCGATCGGCCTGTTGAAGGCGATCGACACCTTTCGCTACGGCAAAGGGACGCAGTTCGCGACCTATGCCGCTCGTTGTATCGAGAACGAGATCCTGATGGCGATCCGTTCCACGAAAAAGCATAAGGTCTGCGTCTCTCTATCTGCGGCGATCGGCGCGGATAAGGACGGCAACGAGATCACTCTGGCGGATACCCTCGAATCCTCTGAGGTGGACGTTGCCACCAAGGTGGAACGGCGGGAATGCGCCTCCGAACTGATGCGGATCGTATCCTCTCAGCTCGACGACAGGGAATATACCATTTTGAAGTATCGCTTCGGGTTGGAGGACGCGCCGGTCCTGCCGCAGCGCGAGATCGCGAAAAAGCTCGGGATCTCGCGATCCTACATCTCTCGGATCGAGAGCAAAGTCCTCGCCAAGCTTAAAAAGTATATGATCGACAACGACGTCGACCTATGAAAAAAGGCGCCCGATAGGCGCCCGATCTTCGATGATGTGAGTTAATCTGTAAGCCGAGTTCTGTATTTGACGGTCATCTGTCTAGACGCATAGTTGCCTATGCGTTCAAGCGAACGTCGGATAGCGGCGGACCACCTTAGCCTATCCTCTCTTGCACCGAGTGGGGTTTACCTGACCGACTCGTCGCCGAGCCGTCGGTGAGCTCTTACCTCGCCATTTCACCTATCGCCGTGGGGTACGGCTGTGTATTTCTGTGCACTTTCCTTGAAGTCGCCTTCACCGGTAGTTAGCCGGCACTCCGTCCTGTGGTGCTCGGACTTTCCTCATCTTGCGATGCGACCGTCTGATTAACTCACGATGACAGTATACCATCTTTCGCCGCAGGTTGCAAATGATTATTTTGCGGGGGACGGGGAATACTCCCGTTATGATCTTTTTTCTCGCCAAACGAATCCTGAAATTGCTCTCCAAGATCTCCGCGAAGAAGGGCTACGAATTCCTATCCGATATGTCGGACGAGGACGTGGTCAGAAACGTCGATTATCTTTCTCACGCGCTTCGTTCCGTTCGAAAGAGAGGTGCGGGCGTTGCGCTCGCGCCGATCCGCCTCGCGCTGAGGGAATGTGCTGTCGTTTTTCGTAGGAAAGAGAAGGGCGGTTTGCCGCTTTTCGGGTTCGAGAAATGGTTGTCGGACAATCAAAGGGTCATCTCTTCCGCGTTGTCTTCGATTCGGGACCTTTCCGATCTGCCGCACGTGAACGGGGTGCCGCGCATTGTGATCCTCGCAGATTTCATCGTGCGCTATTCGGGCGGGAAGGTCACCGTCGATCGAGTGCGAAAGGTTCTCGCCGCCTTTCGGTCCGTGACGCCTCTCACCTATGGGGAGATCTCCGCGCTGTCCTCCGCGCTTCGCTATCGTTTGCTCTTCGAGATATCGCTCCTTGCCGAGAGGTCGATCCACTATTATACCTCTTCCGTTCGTGCCGAAAAAGCGAGATTTCGCGAGAAATATGCTCTTTCGGATGCGTATTGTTATGCCTTTATCCGCAGCCACGGTGAAGGCGCTTTCCGTGCCGCTCGTTCGGAATGCGACCCCGCCTCGGTCCTGCTCGGATTCGAGAACGTCCTTGCGGATGACGAGGTGCTCGCCGCGGCGTATGTCGGGTCTCTTCGGGAAATTTTCCGCTTCGACGATAAAGCCGAGACGGTCTCCCTCTCATCGGTGAACGAGATCTTTCGCGCCTGTGCGGATTATCTCGATATGAGCGCCGAGGCAAAAGCCTCCTATCTGGAGCGTTGCGGTACTTTGGCGGAGAAACTCAACTTATCCGAGACTGCGGTCGCGCACGGAGTGATGGCGCTGGCGGATAGCCTCGGCGTTCACTTCGGCGAGATCCTTTTTTACTATCCGAAAGCGCTTGCACGCTACTTGAAAACGGGAGAGCCCTCTCCTTTGGGCGACGAAAAGAGAAGGGTGCAGGGCGGCTATGCGACTGCCGTACTCGGCGTCTCTCTCCTCATCGCCGCGTTTCCCGCGTACTTCCTTCGTGACGTGTGGGCGTATCTGTCCGTTCTACCTCTTTTTATCGCCGTTTTACACCCCGTGGAGTATCTGCTCAAACGGTTTCTTTCGCTCCGCATAAAGGGACGACCCGTGCCCCAGATGGACTATGACGTCTTACCGGAAAGACTTCGAACCGTCGTGGTCGTCTCTCGCTTCGTCGCGGGAAAGGAGGACGCCCGCGCCGCGATCCGTCAAGCCGAGACCCTCGCCGCGGGAGAGCTCGACCCAAACGTCGGGGTCGTCGTGCTCGTCGATTTTCCTTCGGCTGAGGAGGCTTGGCGAGCGGAAGACGAGCAGCTCGCGTCGTATCTCGGATCTTTACCGCGTTCTCCTCGCATCTCGATATTGATCCGAAAACGGCGTAAAAAGGGGGATCGATACGTCGCGTGGGAACGAAAACGCGGGGCGATCCTCGATCTGTTTTCCGCGATGGAGAGTCGAGATTTCAGCGGTTTTTTGCTGTACGGAGAGGAGCCGCGCGCCACTTATGCGATCCTCTTCGACGACGACAGCGAACTGCTCCCGGGAACGATCCGTGCCGCCATCCTCTCGATGGCGCACCCTTTGAATGCCGAATACGATCTGATGAGCTTCGGTGGTAAGGTGAATCGCTATTCTCTCGAAACGCATTATTCCGAGAGATACTTGCGTTGTTGCTCGGTGGATGCCTATCCCTTCTACTCGGACTTTTACTCTGACGCGTTCGACGCGGCGCTCTATTGCGGCAAGGCGATCGTCAGGATCCCCTCCTACCTCGAGAAGCTGCGCGATTTCTTCCCGAACGGGCGTGTACTCAGTCACGACGTGATCGAGGGGGCGGTACTTCGTTCCGCTTCTTTACGGCGATGCGTCTTCGAGGACGCCCCCGATACCTTTGTCTCCGACGCCGTCCGCACGGTGCGTTGGCAACGCGGCGACGTCCAGCTCTTGCCATACGCCTTTTGCTCTCGGGTAAAGGATCGAGAGGGCAGACGCATCCCGAATCCCATCGCGCCGATCTACCGATTGATCCTCTTCATCAACGGGTTCGGCGTTCTCCGCGATGCGATGCTGTGGTTCGTCGTGCTGCTCTCTTTTTTCGCAGGAGAGCCTTTCCTGATCGGATATGCGATCTCCTGTTTGCTCGTCGCCAAAGCGTATGCGCTCATCGATTCCCTTCGCGCCTTCTTTACGAACGTGCGATTCTCCCACGCGGCGCGCGGCTTTATTCGTTCGCTCGGATCGGTTGCCGAAGAACTCTTTTTGAGTCCCTATCGTGCCGTCGTCGGTCTTTACGTCTTCGTCGTGACTTGCTTTAAAATGGCGATCCGCAGCCCCTCGCTCCTCGAATGGCGACCCTTTCGTACCACACAGGGAGCGGGCGGCGTGGGAACGGGCGCGGAGCTTCTGCTTCCTTCCGTGATCTTGCTCTCTGCGTTCGTCCTCTTCGCTGGGGATCTCCGAGTCAGTCTGTATGCGCTCTTCGTATGTCTCTACGCTCTTGCTTTGCTCTTCGAGGGGAGAAAAATATCCGTGAAGGCGCCTTCTCAGTCCCTTCGGCTCGAATGGAAACGAGACGCCGAGAATATTTACGCTTATTTTGACGCCGTCAGGGGAGAGGGGTTGCCGACGGACAATCTTCAACTGTTTCCCTATGAGATGCGTTCGCGGATGACCTCTCCCACCAATCTCGGTTTTGCTTTGCTTGCCGAGGTATCGGCGGCGATCCTCGGTCTCGTTTCCGCCGACCTCGCGCGTGAGAGGTTTCTGTCGCTGTTATCCAAGGTCGAAGGGCTCGAACGATGGAAAGGACATCTCTATAATTGGTATGACGTGAAGACCTTTCGTGTGATGCCACCGCGCGTCGTCTCTACGGTGGACAGCGCCAATTTCGTCGCCTGTCTTTACGTCGCAGCGGCGTATTGGCGAGAGCAAGGAGAATCCTCCCTCGCCGAGCGGGTCGAACGCATGGCGGATCAGGCGGACTTTACCGCTCTGTATCGCCCGGAGGAGAAGGCGCTCGCGATCGTAAGATATCCGGACGAGGAGAGAATGGAAGGGCGCTACGATCTGCTCGCGTCCGAATCTCGCCTCGCCTATTGTTTCGCGATCGCACAAGGGGTCGATCCCGCCTGCTATTTCTCCCTCGGCAGGGAGTGCGATGGAGCGTACGGCAATACGCTGTTGTCTTGGAGCGGCACGGCGTTCGAGTATATGCTTCCTCGTCTCTTTCTTCGCGCGCCGAAAGGGAGTCTCCTCGCGGAGCAGGAACGCCGTTCGGGTCGAATGCAAATGCGAGACCGTTCCGAGGGAGTGTTCGGTCGATCGGAATGCGGGTACGCCGAATTCGACGACTCGGGCGCCTATCGTTACAAGGCGATCGGATGCGCTTGCCTTGCTTTGTCTTCCGAACGCGCCGACGTGATCGCTCCCTACGCTTCCTATCTTTATATGTCCTGTTTCCCCCTTCAAACAACGGAAAATTTATGCCGACTACGCGAGATGGGACTCGAAGGGAGATACGGATTTTATGAGGCGATGGACCTCGAGGCGGGACGCCCCGTGATGAGCTATATGACGCACCATCAGGGGATGTCTCTCGCCGCACTCACGAATGCGCTTACGGGAGATGAATTGGTTCGCCTCTTTTCCGAATCGGGGCGCGTCCGCGCGATACGACTCTTGCTCGCCGAGGAGAATATCTACGAGCGACTGCCCAAGAGATCTTGCTCCCATATCGAACGACCGAAACCTGTCGCCGATACCCTTCGAACGGAGGGGGACGCATCCGCAACTCTCGCGATCCGAAACGGGGAGTTCACCGCCGTTTACGATGCTTCCGGCAGGGGGCGTACCGTTTTTCGCGATTACTTGATCGGTAAGTATCGACCTTATCTCCCCGAGATCGGCGGTCTGTTCGTCCAGATCAAAGAAAAGGGGGAGGTCTACTCTCCCACGGCGTATCCTTGCGGTGATGCCGATTGCGTGGTCGAGTTCTCGCAGGATTGCGTTTGCTACGACGCTCCTTCTCGTGGCGTATCGATGTCGGTCACCCTCCTCGACGGATACGACGGAGAACTGCGAAAGGTCACCGTCCATAACGATGGAGACGCTCATCGTGAGCTCACACTTTCAGCTTTTTGCGACGTCGCGTTGAATACGGCGGATGCGTATGATTCTCATCCTGCCTATTCCGATATGTTCGTTGCCGCCGAGTACGACGAAGAAACCCACGTCGAGTATCTGTATCGAAAGGGTTCGGATTGCCGCGTATCCTTGGCGGCGTCCCTCTCGGTCAAGGGGCTCGAGGACGTGCGCGCGAATTGCAACGCTTATAACGCGATCGGTCGAGGCGGAGATGCGAGGTCGGATCTCGCCTCGGGGATCGAAAAGGGAAGAATGCCGCCTTTTGGCGACGTTCTTTATCCCTGCTTTTCCTTCAGTGGGTCGTTGTCCGTTCCTCCCTATTCCGAAGCGAGCTTCTATTTGGTCCTGCTCGCGACCGATTCGATCGAGTCGTTGAAGGTGCGAAACCAAAAGGTCGATCTTGCGTATCGTTCGGGTGCGATCGAACTCATCGGCAGAAGCGGGGAGGAGCATCACGGCGATCTCTCCCTCTCTTTGAGCGTCTGTTCTCGTTTACTCTTTCGCCATCCAGCTCCTTCCGTCCTTGCGGCGCGATACACGCATCGGGAAGAGTTTATCGCTAAGGGAGTTCCTTTGGATTCGCCTCTGCTTTTCCTCGATTTGACGGAATCTTACGGCAGGGAATTGTTCGAGAGGGTGGCTCGTCTCTCCGAACGCTTGAGGCGGAGCGGCGTTCCGCATACTCTTTCACTCGCCGTCGGCGACACGGAGGGAGCGGGGATGAACGGTGCGGACCTCGTTCGAAAGAAACTGCGAGAGATCGGTGCGGAAGCGGTTCTTGTCGGTGCAGAGGAGAAAGAACTTTTTCGATCGGCGTCTGAGATCGTTTTTCCTCTTCTCGCGGAAGATCGTGTCAAATCATCACCCGTTCGTCCTCTCCTTACGCCCGATGACGGGCGCGGAGGGGGCATCGTGTTTCGAACGGGAGAAGGCGGTTTCACCGAGGCGGGATATCGCGTGATCCCCTTTGAAAAAGCGACTCTCTTGCCCTACGCGAACGTCGTCGGAGGAGAGGAGGGCGGATTTGTGGTGACGGAGCGAGGGGGCGGCTACACCTTCGGAGCGAATTCCCGTGAAAACAAGATCACCGTTTGGAGCGGAGATGCCCTTCGCGATCCGCGGAGCGAAGAGGTCACGCTCGATCTGCCCGAGGGCAGGTATCTTTTGAACGGCGACCACGCAGAGCATAGGATCGGATCGACCGACTTTATCCACCTCATACACGGCGAGGCGGTACGCTTGTCTCTGAGTCTCGCAGAAAAAGGGGCGTGCAAGGTGTTCGAGGTCCTCTTCGGTTCCGAGCCTCCCGAGGGTGCTTTGCTCGGACTGTCTCTCTATTTCGCGTTGGGATGGCGGTTTGACGACGGTATCTTCGCCGAGCGGGTCGAAAAGGGGTTCAAACTGATCTCGACGAACGGCGCGACGGCATACGCCTACTGTGACGTCGAGTGTGAGATCGATCTTCCGCGGGGAAAGTCGGATCCGTTCCGCATCCATACGGTGGAACGTCTCGCTCGCGGTGCGTGTCGATTCTATCTCTCTTCCAAACCGATCGACTTCGGATCTTTTGATCTCGTGAGATCGCGTGCCGAAGCCATGCGCGGTCTCTTTCGCAGCGCGATCAACGCACGGAGCGGTAGGTTCGCGTTGGACGAACTCTACGACCGCGTTTTGCCCTATCAGACTTTGTCCGCCCGTATCAACGCGAAAACGGGGTTTTATCAATGTGGCGGCGCGGTGGGCTTTCGCGATCAGTTACAGGATTGTCTCGCCTTTCTTTTGACCGATCCCGATCTCGCCAAGCGCCATATCCTCGACGCAGCCGCGCACCAGTATGCGGAAGGGGACGTGCAGCATTGGTGGCATCCGCCGCGCATCGGCGTTCGCACCCGCATCTCCGACGATCGGCTGTGGCTCGTCTATCTGACCGCTCGCTACGTCGAAACGAGCGGCGTCGATCTGATCCTCGACGAGCAGATCCCTTTCCTGACATCACCCACGCTCGCCGAGGGAGAGATCAGTCGCTACGAGATCCCCAAGACGGGGGAGGTCGCCACCCTTCGGGAGCATTTGCGCCGCGCGATCCTTCGTACGCTGGATTTCGGAGAGCACGACCTGTTAAAGATCGGGAGCGGCGATTGGAACGACGGTTTGGATCGGGTCGGGGTGCGGGGACGTGGCGAGAGTGTTTGGCTGTCGATGTTCGCCTGCCGCGTGATCGAGGATTCACTGCGTTTTTTCGGCGCGGAGGACAGGCGGATCTTTGCCTCGGCGCGGGATCGTCTCGTTTCGGCGTTGAAGCCTCTTTTTCGAGGAGGGCGTTATCCGCTCGCTTTTGCCGACGACGGCACTTGGCTCGGCTATTCCGACTCGTCCGCTTGTACGCACTCTCTGAATCCGCAGACCTGGGCTGTTCTCTGCGGCGCGCTGCCGACTGCCGACGCGAAACGCGCTCTCCTCGGTGCGAGCGATCTCGTCGACGAGCAGGCGGAGATCGTCAGGATCTCTGTCCCGCCCTTTGACAAAAACTCGAATTACGGTTATATCGCCGCATATCCGAAGGGAGTCAGGGAGAACGGCGGACAGTATACCCACGCCGCCGTTTGGTATCTCAAGGCGCTCCTCGCCGTCGGAGAGAGGGACAAAGCATATCGTGTCTTAACGATGCTGAATCCGATCTCGCGATCGACTGACGAGAGTAGGGCGAAAACCTATATGGGCGAGCCGTACGTGCTCGCCGGCGACGTCTATGGCTTCGAGCCTTATCGAGGGCGTGCGGGATGGAGCTGGTATACGGGTAGCGCCGGTTGGCTCCATTACGTGCTGACCGAGGACTTTTACGGGATCAAGAAGCGGGGCGATCGACTCTATCTCGAGCCGAATCTGCCTACTTGTATGAACGAGGCGGAGGTCACGCTCCGTTTTGCGGGCAAGACTGTCTCGATCCGATTTCTCCGCGCTCGGGAAAACGCGCTCTTCGTAAACGACGTTCGCGCGGAATACGTTGACCTCTCTTCGGAGGGTCGGGAGATCTCGGTGATCCGTCACTTTTGCTGAACGCTTGCTCTCTCGCGATCAATGTGATACAATTACCGTATGGATCTGTTTGACTATACGGGAAATGCGAATAGCGTCAAGCCGCTCGCGGAGCGTATGCGCCCGCGTTCTCTCGACGAATTCATCGGGCAGAAACACATCGTGGGCGAGGGGACGCTCCTGCGTCGGGCTATCGCGGCGGATCGACTCGGCAGCTGTATCTTTTACGGCGTGCCCGGCTCGGGCAAGACCAGTCTCGCCAATATCGTCGCGGAGACCACGCATTCCCATTTTGAGAAGTTGAATGCCGTTTCCAGCGGCGTTGCGGATGCGAAGAAAGTCATCGACGAGGCTCGTACCCGTCTCAAACTCTACGGTACTCGCACTTATCTGCTCCTCGACGAATGTCACCGTTGGAACAAGGCGCAGTCCGATTGTATGCTCTCCGCCATCGAGGAGGGCGTCATCACCTTTATCGGTTCCACGACAGAGAACCCGTTTATAAGCATGACCAAGGCGATCGTCTCGCGCTGTCGTCTCTTTGAGTTCAAGCCGCTTTCTTCGGACGAGATCGTCGGCGCGCTCCGTCGCTCTTTGACGGACGAACGTGGGCTGAAGAGCTACGGTGCACGCTGTGGGGACGAGGTGCTTGCGCACTTTGCTTATGCTTCCGACGGCGACCTGCGCGTCGCGTACAATTCCTTGGAGCTGGCGGTCATCACCACCCCTCCCGCCGCGGACGGCACGGTCACGATTACCAAAGAGATCGCTTCTCAATCGGTGCAAAAGAAGTATCTCTCCATCGACGAGAGTACCTATTACGACATGATCTCCGCTTTTTG
>JAFSZO010000081.1 GCA_017455605.1 Clostridia bacterium | reverse complement strand
CGCTTTTCGGGAAAAGACGTCGTGGATTCGATCGCGGTGATGCGCGACCGCTCCAACGGACTGGGCGGCGGTTTCGCGTGCTACGGCATCTACCCGGAGAAAAAGGATCTGTATGCGTTCCACGTCTTTTTTACGATCCACAGCGCGAGGAAGGACTTTGAGGAGTATATCTCGCGCTATTACGAGATCGATTCGGACGAGGACATCCCCACGCGCAAGATCCCCGAGATAGTGGATGAGCCGGAGATCCGCCGCTACTTCGTCTATCCGAAGCAGGCGTATATCGACTTCGTGAAGACGGGACCCGACGAATGCGTCTTCCGCACCGTCTTTGCGGTCAATACCGAGATCAAGGGGGCGTACATCTTCTCCTCGGGCAAGGATATGGGCATCTTCAAGGCGGTCGGCTATCCCGAGGACGTCGGCAGGTTTTATCGACTCGATGAGTACGAGGGCTACCTATTTACCGCGCACGGGCGTTATCCTACCAATACGCCCGGATGGTGGGGCGGCGCGCATCCCTTCGGCTTGCTCGGTCTCTCGGTCGTGCATAACGGCGAGATCAGCAGTTACGACGCCAACCGCCGCGCGATGGAGATGTACGGCTACAAGTGTACCCTTCTGACCGACACCGAGGTCATCACCTACATTCTCGATTATCTGACCCGCAAGAAGGGTCTGACCTTCGCGGAGAGCGCCGAGGTGATCGCCGCGCCGTTCTGGGAGAGGATCGACCGCATGAGCGAGGAGGACAGAGCGCGCGCGACTTATCTCCGCGACGTATTCTCCTCCTGCCTCGTGACCGGACCCTTCTCCATCATCGTCGGATTCGACGGCGGCGTGATGGCGCTGAACGACAGACTGAAACTCCGCACGCTCGCGGTCGCGGAGCAAGGAGACAAAGTGTATATGGCGTCGGAGGAGGCGGCGATCCGCCGCGTATGCCCGGCCTACGACAAAATGTTTTACGCGGAAGGGGGCAAGCCCATCGTCTACCGCGTGAAAGGAGGCAAGCAATGATCGACTACAACGTGGCGCCTTTCGAGGTCGTGCGCGATTACGACAAGTGCGTGAATTGCCGCGTGTGCGAGAGGCAATGTTCCAACGAGGTGCATCACTACGAAGAAGGGTTCGGGAAAATGATCTCGGACAGCACGAAATGCGTGGACTGCCAGAGGTGCGTCTGTCTGTGCCCGACCAAGGCGCTGAAGATCGTTCCCAACCAAAACAGCTTCCGTCCCAACGCGAACTGGCAGCAGAAATACCTGACCGAGATCTACAAACAGGCGGAGTCGGGCGGCGTTTTGTTGTCTTCGATGGGCAACCCCGAGCCGTTCCCCGTCTACTTCGACAAGATCCTGATCAACGCCTCGCAGGTCACGAACCCCTCCATCGATCCTCTGCGCGAGCCGATGGAGACCCGCGTCTTTTTGGGTGCGAAGCCGCAGACCGTCGCTAGGGACGATCAAGGGAAGATCAAGCCCGTTCTGCCCCCGCGCTTAAAACTCTCGATGCCCGTGATCTTCTCGGCGATGAGCTACGGCTCCATCTCCTACAACGCCCACGCGGCGCTTGCCCGTGCGGCGGAGAAGCTCGGCATTTACTACAACACCGGCGAGGGCGGACTGCACAAAGATTTTTACAAGTATTCCGCCAACACCGTCGTGCAGGTCGCGTCGGGTCGTTTCGGCGTGCACAAGGACTATCTCGAGAGCGGCGCGGCGATCGAGATCAAGATCGGGCAGGGCGCGAAGCCGGGCATCGGCGGACACCTCCCGGGGGCAAAGATCGTGGGGGACGTCAGCAAGACCCGTATGAT
>JAFSZO010000080.1 GCA_017455605.1 Clostridia bacterium | reverse complement strand
TAAAGGCTCATCTGCTGTGTTTACTGCCTGCGCCGCCGAATAGTTACGTACAAGTAGTACGCGCCTATCCGTCGGCTTGTCGAGCCTTGCATCTGAGCCTTTCTCCAAAGTCAATCGAGTAAGAAAAGCAAGAGAGCGATTGTGACCTATCTCCTCATTCGCCGATTTATAGGGAAATGAGAAGAAGGGAAGAACCTTGTCTCTGCCGCCTTCTCCGAAGTCAATGGGGAAAGAATGAGAGCGCTCGCCTGAGCACCGCTCTCCGCGCTCTCCGTGGAACGGAATACGAGCGATAGCGAGTTATCATATCACGAAGTGATTATCATTCGACCGAAGGGAGTTATCATTTGAGCGGAGCGAATTATCATACGCGAAAGCGTTTTCGCTCCTGCCGCCTTCTCCGAAGTCAATGGAGTAGTTATGTGGGGAAGAAGATGGGAGTACGCGCATGCCCTCCTCCTTGGAGAGCGCTCGTCTCCACACCACTCTCCTCACTCGCCATTTGTGAGGATAGAATGAGAAGAGAAGAGCCTTGCATCTGAGCCTTTCTCCAAAGTCAATCGAGTAAGAAAAGCAAGAGAGCGTTTTTGACCTATCTCCTCATTCGCCGATTTATAGGGAAATGAGAAGAAGGGAAGAACCTTGTCTCTGCCGTCTTCTCCGAAGTCAATGGGGAAAGAATGAGAGCGCTTTCCTGAGCACCACTCTCCGCGCTCGTTGAGATTCTTGGAAAAGCATTGTTTTGATCGCTGTTTTTTGTTCAAGAGAGGGAAAAGGTTATGTATTATTCCGAAAAGGTGAACAAAGCGTTATGGATCGCGCACGAGGCGCACGCCGGGCAGAAGGATCAGGCGGGGTATCCTTACTTTTTGCATCCCTATCATCTCGCCGAGCAGATGTGTGACGAGGATTCCACCGTCGTCGCTCTCCTGCACGACGTGGTCGAGGACACCTCTGTCACCCTCGACGACCTGCGCGAGGCGGGGTTCGGCGAGCAGGTGATCGAGGCGCTGTCCCTTTTAACGCACGTCAAAGGAGTCCCCTATCTCGAATACGTCGCGCGCATCGCGAAGAACCCTCTCGCACGCAGGGTAAAGATCGCCGACCTCAAACACAATTGCGAGGTGAAGCGTGGCGCCGACACGCGCCACTTTCGGCGCAAACGGGAGGAATGCTACTATCCCGCCTTGCGTATGCTCCTCGCCGCCGAAGGCTCTTTTCGCGGACCTGCGGCGCTGTCTGACCTCCCCGCCGAGGCGGAGATCGGTAAGGAGGCGTTCCTGATCCAAGACGATCGACTCAAGTCGCCCTCTTTTCCCCTCGTGAAAATGCTGCGAGAGGACGGTTTTCGCGAATGGAGCTTGGGCACCTCGCCCCGAGTCAAGTCCTTTTTGTACGTTAACCTGAATACGAAGACCTATTCCTACGGCAGGAACGGCGTCCCCGTGACCGGAGTCATCGGGGGCAGGGCGATCTCCGCGGATGACTTTTTGCAGATCTACAAGATCTATCGTCCGACCGACCGTCACGCCCTCTTCCTCGTGTTTGCGGTGGCGTTGGAGCGGGACGAAGAAACGGGGGTATGGAGCCCCATAGGAAAGGCGTTTCTGTATAATGAATACGAGCCGGCTGTGACCTCCTTTGAGGCGGCAGTCTGTCGCGAGGACGCGGCGACCACCTGCGACCTCTCTCTGCTGAAGGGGGTCGAGGTTCCGCCCGATGCCGAGGATTACGTGATCTGTTACGGCGAGGAGGGGTCGATGGACGTGCTGTATTACGCCCTTCGCTTTCATCCCTACGTTCCGCTGAAAGGAGAAAAGGACCTCTACTATCTCGAGGTTTATTCGACGCGCCGCCCCGGGATCTATACCGTCGGCGCGCCCCACCGAGCATCCATCGCCGTCGAGGACGGATGGAACGGCGACCTCGAAGACTTTCTCAAGCGGTATTGGCGGATCAACGGGGAGGACGACTATCTCTTGTCTCGCGACCTGCCGAAAGGGGTCACGCCCGCGCGCATTCCCTCGGACGACTATCTGGTGCTGACCTTCCGCAACGCGATCATTCATCAATTATCCGACGATGACGACGCTCCCATCCTGCAAGACAGCTACCGCATCTACTACACGAAACCCGTGGAAGAATAATCCCAAAGGTGGTTCGCCACTGGCACAATTGCCGCAGATACGTTAATGAAAAAGCACTTCGGCGAAGTGCCTTTTCCGATTGTTTCGGAATGCGGAATGCGGAATTGTGGACGCCAAGAGGCGTCTTTTCAATTAGGAATTAGGAATGAGGAATTAGGAATTAAGGGTCGCACATCGCGCATAATGCGGCGCTGATGCTCCGAATAAAGAACGCTCGTTGTGGACTTCTTGTTTTTTCTTAAACATTTCCCACTTATAGCTATTGACCCGCGGAGCCGCGCTCCACGTTATCTTTTGTTGCGCAGTTGTTGTCTCGATTTAATGCCCATCATATATCCTTCGCTCGTCTACGAGCGATTTATCCTTTAAAAAATAGTGTATGTTTTACATCCATTTGGTTTAAAATGCGAGCTATGCTCGCGAAACAACCGATTAAAAGCGTTTAGGGGTTTGGGGGCGCGACGCGTTAAGAAAACGCCACAGTGCGGCGTTTTTAGCCAAAGCGCGTGAGAGGCTTGTCCTCGAGCGATCGCAACCCCCACCTTCACGGGGTCCCCGAGAAATCAAGGATTTCTTGGGGTGTATCGTTGCAACTTTTCTTCAAAGAAAAGTTGATGAAAAACCAAAGCGCGTGAGAGGCTCTGCCTCGAGCGATCGCAATCCCCCGCCTTCACAGGGTCCCCGAGGAATCAAAGATTCCTTTGGGTGTATCGTTGCAGCTTTTCTTCAAAGAAAAGTTGAGAGGGAGGTTTTATGCAATGCGTTTTCACATTTATTGCTGAAATATAAGGACATCGTTCCTTAAAACGACCTTTTCAATTCCTTCCCCCATTCTTCCACGAGGTCATCCAAAGACAGCCTCGCGTTGGCGGGCGAGGTGGAGGGCATCTGCCGAGCGAGGTCGGCGTGCTCGGGAAAATGCTTTAGGAAGAGGGCGTACGCCTTGCCGCCGTTCAGGAGCACTTTCTCGATGGTCGCGCTCTTGAATATCTCCGTGATATCCTCGTTTCGCACGACCTTTTTGATCGAGGCGTCCGACGAGCGATGGATCTCACAGGAGGCGATCACGTCGGAGAGGGCGATCCCGCGTGCGCAGAGCGCCGCCGCTTTGCCTTCCGCCGTCTTGCTCTCGTAGTCCTCGCCGAGGAGGGCGGACATCACCTTCCAAAATCGGTTGCGCGGGTTCATATAGTAGAATCCCGCCGCCCTCGACGCTTCGGAGGGGAGCGACCCGAGGATCAGCACGCGCGAATGCTCGTCTGCGATGGGCGGGAAGGGATTGGCGATGCGGTTTGGTTTGCGTTTCATCGGCATAGAAGAGAAACGCCCCTCGCTTTTACGAGGGGCGCTGCGAATTCGGTCTTAATTATCAATCGTTGTCCAGTTCGGAATAGTGCAGGCAGGGGTAGCCGCTGGGGCCCCACTCTTTGTCGCACGACCATTTCTCGTCACAGTTGCTACAACTGCAACCGTTGCTCTTCAGGACGCGCACGTCTCTGCCGCAACGGGGGCAAACGTAGCTTTGATCCGAGACTTCGCGTCCGCATTCTGCGCAAGTGATCATCATAACCTTTTTCCTCCTTTGTTATTTGTTTTTTTTTGATGGCATTTCGCCATTATCTATGGGGTGGGGAGCTGCCTGATCAGTCCTTCGGCATCGGCGGTACGTCGATCGCGACGTCCGACAGGGGGAAGGTGCAGCAGGGGTGGATGTAGCCGTACAGCTTATCCGCCATGCGCCTGCCGTCCACCGAAGCGGGGATGTAGACGTCGCCGGAGATCAGCTTGGAGTGGCACCAACCGCATCTGCCCGAACGGCAGTCGGAGGGGGGATTCAGCCCCGCCGCTTCCATCGCGCGCAGGAGAGAAGTGTCCGCGTTGCAGTCGATGGTGGTCGTGACGCCCGCGATCGTGACGGTCAGCTTGTATTTGTTCTCGATGTTGCCCGTGTAGTCGGCGTTCTTCTCGGGGTGGAAGAACTCGCCGAAGAGCTCGTGCCTGACGAACTTGCGGCGAATGCCAAGTTTCTCGATCTCCTTGTCCGCAAAGTTGTACATCGCCTGCGGTCCGCACATAAAGATCGAGTAGTCGCCCTCGGGCGCGTATTTCTTGATGAGGTCCGCAGTGATGAATCCGCTCTCGCATCCCTCTTTCTTCTCGTCGGAGAGGACGTTCACGAGGCGGATCTTGTCGCATTCCTTCGCCCAGGCTGCGATCTCGTCGCTGAAGACGGCGTCCGCGTAGGTCCTGCTGCCGTAGAGCAGCACGAGGGAGCAGGGTTCGTCGCCCTCGTAGATCGCCTTGGCGAGGGAGCGGAAAGGGGTGATGCCGCTGCCGCCCGCGATGCCGATCACGGTCTCTGCGTCACGCAGTCTCTCGTAGGTGAAGTCGCCGAGCGGAGCGGAGACCGTCACCTTCATCCCGACCTTCCAGTTGTCGAGGACGTACTGCGACACGATGCCGCCGCCCACTCTCTTGATGGTCAGCATATAGGTGCCGTTCAAGGTGTCCGCGGGGGAGGAGGCGATGGAGTAGGGACGCTTGAAGATCTTGCCGTCGATATCCACGCAGATCGAGAGGTATTGTCCCGCCGAGAACCAGGCGAGGGACTTGGTCCCCGCCTCTACGTCGGGGGCGAAGACGATGCTCTTCATATCGGGGGAGAACTCACGGATCTCCTTGATGACGACGTGCTGCGCCTTGGGGTGCAGCTCCGCCGCGAGTCTATTCGGATAGTACTCCAGCAGAGGCTTCGCGGGTGCGTCGTTGCCTTTGCCGATCGCGCTCATTCTCTTGGTGATGACGCCGACGAGCCCGGTGCGGGCGAGTTTGTTGATCTTGGACTTGCTCATCTTATTTGTCCTCCTTCCTGAGTTCTTTCACGACCTTTTTGCCCGTTCTGTCACCGGTGATGTAGCCGGAGGGGAAGCCGTCGCCCATCGTGGAGTGACCGCCGCAGAAGAACAGGTTGGGGATGTTGTATTCCATCGGTTCCAAAGCGGTACGTCCGACCACGTTGTCCCAACTGCCCGTGTCGTAGCCGTAGATCGCCCCCTCGGGGGTGCCGAGGTACCGCGCGAAGGTCACGGGGCTGGCGATCGAGATCTCCTCGATGTAGGGACGGATCGTGATGCCGAGGGTCTCTTCGTAGTCCTTGATGTATTTCTCGGCGATGGTGTTCTTGAACTCTTTATAGCCGCGGGGCGTCAGATCCTCGGGGAAGTCGCCCGGCATAAAGGGGATCGTGAAGAAGAGGGTGGACGTGCCCTCGGGCGTCGCGTTGGGGAGCGCCTTGTTCAGGCAGTTCACGACGTAGTAGCCGCAGTCGGCGCGGGTGTCGAACTGCACGCGCGCGTCCTTGTTGCGAGTGATGAAGACGGAGTAGTCGTCGATCCCCAGCTCCTCCCTCGTCTTGTCCAGTCCGAGATAGACGGTCACGAAGGTCATGCCGAATTTGCGCACGTTCGCCATCTTGCGGAAGCGCTTGGGCAGCTTGCTCGCGTCGGAGCGGTTGATGACGTTGTTCGGGATCACGTTGGAGATGATCTTTCTCGCGCGGTACTCTTCGCCGTTCGCGACGACGCCGATCGCCTTGCCCTTTTCGTCATAGAGGAACTTCGTGACCTCGCTGTTGTAGCGGATCTCGCCGCCGAAGCCCTCAAATGCCTTGACGAGGTTCAGCGACAGTTCGTGCGAGCGGTTGTAGGGCATCGTGGGTCTGACCTGCATATAGGCGGTCAGGAGGCTGATGAAGTGCAGGGCGGACAGGTCGTCCGTCGGCACGCCGAGGTAGCCCCAGTAGGTGTTCATGATGGAGCGCGCTTTCTCGGGGATGCCCAGCTCCTTCTCTACCTCTTCCGTCGAGTGAGACGCCGCACGCATGAAGTCGCCGTACTTGCTCATCAGGGCGAAGGGATTGATCTTGGGCCCGTTCTTGCCGCCGTTCATATAGACCTGCGCGTCGTCGATGTTCTTGCACAGATCAAAGAAGTGTCCGACGCTCTCGCGGCTGCCGGGGACTGCTGCCTCGATGTCGTCGAGGAAGTTCTCGCGTCCCGTATGCATCACCACGTCGTAGCTGCAGGTCGGATCCTTGCAGATCGTGCGGTAGAGGGTGTCTTCGTGCAGGAGCTCCACGCTCGCGCCGAAGTCTGCGAAGATGCCCTTCGTGGATTCGAGATCCGCCGAGGTGCTCTCCGCGCACAGTTCGTGCAGGGAGGGCTCGAATTCGAACCTGCCTCTCACGAAGCTGGTCGCGCATCCGCCGGGAAGGTTATGCTTCTCGAGGATCAGGGTCCTGTAGCCCGCTTGCGCCGTGGTCGTGGCTGCGACGAGTCCGCCGTTGCCCGCGCCTACGACGATGACGTCATATTCTTTCATATCGCGTCTCCTTTTTCAAAGTAATATACTTATAATATAACAAAGTAAAGCACTTTCCGTCAATAGGGAAACGAAAAAACGACGTCGATCGCTTTTCTTTTCGGATAAAAACGGGAGAAAATGCGGCAAACAACCCTCGATGATACGAAAAATTATGTAAAAACTGTTGAAATGGCGCACGATATCTGTTATTATTATAGAATCTTGTGTCAAGCGCGCGCGACAGTCACCGAGACCTCTTCGCTCGACGAAAAGGAGAGAATATGAAAAAGAAAACCAAAACTATGTTGTCTTGGGGGCTCACGATCCTCGCCGCGGCGTGCGGCGTGGCTGCCTTCTTCGTGGTCTTCGCCGATGCGGTGAGCTATCAGGGATTGATCCTCGGCAGCACCTTTACGGGACTGCAGATCGGTCTCGGCTACACCGTCAACAACGTCGTCGTCTTCGAGGCGTCGGCGGGCGTCATCCTCGCCTACCTTCTGCCGCTCCTCGCGGCGTGCGTTCTCATCATCGGCAAGGGGAATCGGATCCTTGCCCTCGTCGCTTCTGCGCTGATGATCACGGGCGGCGTGCTGGCGTTCTGCACGCTGAACCTGCTGAACGGCACGTCGGTCGGCGTTCCCGCTCTCGCGGCGGGCTCTGTCGCGAGCGGCGTGCTGTCCCTCGTCGGCGGCATCACGGCTTGCGGCACGACGGCAGTCAAGGGATAACGGTTATTTTTACGTTTGTTTGCACAAAAGATAAAGGCGCTCACTTGAGCGCCCGATTTTTTTATATAGAACAAAAAAGAGTTTATTATTCGGAGCCCAGCGTCGTCCGCAATTCCTAATTCCTAATTCCTAATTC
>JAFSZO010000079.1 GCA_017455605.1 Clostridia bacterium | reverse complement strand
GCATCTTCAAGAGCTTCCTGTCCGTGACGATCGGTGCGACCGTGATCTCGGTCACGACCGCCCTCGTAGGTTTGCTGCTCGCGATCGGTCTGCCGCAGGGCGTGCCGGTCGGTCCCACCATCGTGATCGTACAGGCGGCGGCATTCGGTATCTGTTATTTGATCGGCTTCATCAAGGATAGGGTAAGAGTATGAAGAAGGCGTTATTTACTATTTCATTGTGTATTATGGTTATTTGCCTTGCTGCGTGCGGCGGGTCGGATCGCTACGATCTGACCGAAGAGACCTTCTTTTACGGTATGACCACGATGCAGCTCTACCCCGAAGAATACGTCGGCAAGGCGATCTCCTTCGATTGTTTCACTTACCGCCTGACCGACGTTGCGGGCGTGGATCACCTGTGCGGCGTGCGCAAATGCTCGGCAGGGTACGGCTGCAACTGCGGCAAGGATACGATCATCGGCTTTATCTTGGACTACGACGGCGTGATCCCCGAGCCGAGGAATCAGAGTGAGGACACGCCCGACAAATCTTGGATCCACGTCGAGGGTAGCGTCGCCTCGGCGGAGAGGGAGGAGATCGTGATCCATGCCTACGACGCAGCGGGACAGATCGACGAAGGGAAGACCGAGACGGTGGTCTTTTATCATTTCGCGGTGACCACGCTCACCGTGATCGAGGACTATTCGGGACTCGCGTATTACGTAACGAAATAAGGGGGGAAGAGTATGCAGATCAATGAGGTTCAAGAAGAAGGCTTGATCGAGGAACAAACGCCGCCCGAAACGGAGGACGGAAGAGTCTCGGAGGATGCAGTCGAAGCCGACGCAGAGGAGAGCGTCGATCCGATCGGATCCGCGCGGGATCGCCGGAAGCGGAAAAGATCCGACGTTCTGTTCTACGGTTTTCTGGCATTTATGGGCTTGCTGATGATCGGATTGGTCGTTGGCGTGATCTGCATATGTACGGGCGTGGGGGTCGGTTGCACCTGCTCGGAATGCGTTGGTTGATTTGTCGAAAAAAGGAGTGCTGTATGGCTAAGAAAAAGATAATAAGAAACAATCGTTATGAAGCGGACAAACTTCGCCGTGAAAACGAAAAGAGTGTCTGCTCGATCCGCACCAAGACGAGGGTCCTATCCTGTTTCTCTCTCGTCGTCGTGATCCTGCTGCTCTTGCTGCTCTTTACGAATTGGGCGGCGATCCACAACAGCGCGGACGATTCCATCGAGGTGAAGTTCACGGGCTTCCAGTCGATCTCGGCGGGATTGTCCGGCAATTACAAGAGCGCGGACGAAGCCTCGTTCGGTAACCTATCTACCTTCTACTATTTCGTACCTTCTGCAGTGCGCACGTTGTGCCTGTTGACCGTGGTCACCCTCTTCGTGCTTGTCGTGCAGGGCGTCGTCTCGCTCTTTGCCGCCATCACGAATAAGCAGGGCGCGTTCAACGTGATCGCCATTCTGCTCGCCGCGGCGGAGGCGGGTCTCTTTATCGCCTGTTACGCCGTCGCACGCTCGATGAACGATCCGATGGTCTCGGGCTACTGCAAGGGCAACCCCGCTTGTTCCGTGCAGTCCACCGCGATCCTCCCCGCGCTCTTCGCGATCCTGTCGCTCTCACTTCCCGTGTTGCGATGTATCTTGTCGAAAAAGGCGAGATAATTGCTTGCGTGAGATGAAAAAGATTATCGTATTGATCTTGCTTCTTTTTCTCATTTCGGTTGCCGCCTTCGGTTGTCATCTGTCCACTCGGACGGATGTTGCGGATCCTATGCCTGTCGTTATCGCACCTGTGGAAGAGCAGATCGACTTGACTACGATGAATCAAACGATGGCTTATGCTCGGCTTAGTGAGATGTTTTACGACAAAGATTCTTATCAAGGGAGTGTCGTTAGGGCTTTAGGACGCTTTTCTGTCAATTACGTAGAGAAGTATTCGGAATATCAGCCCGCTTTGATCGTTGGAGATGAGACGGGGTGTTGCGTCGTGGTGATCGGATTGCAGTTTAAAAGCGGGATCAACGTTCCACAGGATCTTCCGCCGGATGGATCTACCGTTATTGTCGAAGGCGTTTTCGGTAAAACGGATCGTTTCTCAGGGATCGGGGAGATTTGTTGCCTTTCGGACGCAGAAGTTACGGTTTCCGAATATAGTTTACTCGAAAACCGCCATTTTTTCTTTTAACCCCCCTTGAAATGCCGTTTTGATTTATGCTATAATAAGTTATAAAACCCTTAAAAGGAGAAGATTATGGGCGAATATAGCAAGTTTATTTCGGAAAAACGCAGAGCGGTACCCACCCCGAAAGATCTCGTCGACGAGAACGGCAAGGTCGTGTTCGGTACCTTTGACAAAGAGTTCGAGACGATGGAGCTGATGCGTGCCAAGAAGCCGACCAAGGCTCCCGACTTTTTGAGAAAGTTCAAGCTCACCCTTTGGGAGGCGTGCGAAGTTCACCTGAAGAACGGCGTGCTCCTCGCGGTCGTCTGCGATATGGGCATCTTCGGCAAACAGCTCAATATGTTCTATGACAAGCGCACCAAGACGGTCTACTGCTGGGACACGCAGATCAAGAGCAAGGATACCAAGATCGCTCCCAACCTCTTGAACGGTTCCGTCGCCGAGGCGGCGTCCGACGTCGGCTTCGTGAAGTACGTCAACAACTTCCAGGACGGCAAGGCGGACCTCTCCGGCAAGCATACCGGCAAGTGCCTGATCAACGGACCGGATGACAAGGTGAAGTCTCAGACCGTCAAGGAGCATTACGGCGAGGCGACCATCGAGTACAATTTCTCGCTGACTCGCCTGTCCGATCCCTGCGTCGTGTCGATCCCCTTCCCGTACAGCGACAACCGTACCCTGTACAGTCAGAAAGATTTCTTCAAGGCGGAAGGTTCCCTCATCATCAACGGGGAGGAGATGCTCTCCGACGACGAGAGCGTCGCGATCATCGACGATCACCGCGGCTACTATCCGCGCCACGCACACTACGACTGGGTCACCACGATGGGCAAGTGCGAGGTGAACGGCGAGAAGAAATTCCTCGCCTTCAACCTCACGCACAATCAGAGCATCGACGAGGAAGCTTACAACGAGAACATCCTGTGGTTCGAAGGCAAGTCCAGCCTGCTCCCGCCCGTGAAGTTTACCCGTTCCATCGAGTCCAAGGACTTCACGAACTATTCCGAATGGACCGTGAAGGACGAGCACGACATGGTCAACCTGAAGTTTAAGGTATACGGGGTCAACCCGATGGTCCTCCACGCTCTGGTCGTGAACATCGACTACTACGTCGCGTGGGGCGAGCTGGAAGGCTACATCCGCGACGAGGACGGCAATAAGTATATCCTTGACGGGATGATGGGGATGGGGGAGGATAAGACCCTCCTGCTGTAAGCAACGACTGCGCATAAGGGCGCATCTGCTTTGTTTCTGACTACAGGGCGGCGAAATCACGTACGAGAAGTACGCTCATTCGCCGCCCTTTGTCGTGCCTCGCATCTGCAACCCTTCTCCGCAGTCGTTTTTTCGTATAAGATATACTGGGAAAACGATTATTTTTGAAGTCGCGGAGAGCGCTCGTTTTCGCACCGTTCTCCGTTGCCTTGTGACTTAGCAAAAGAAAAGATCCTGCGTTTTGCGGGATTTTTTCGTTGCGCCTTGTATCTGCACCATTCTATGCGGTCGATTGTGCGGATTGTTTCTTTAGGGAGCGCTCGTTTTCGCACCCTCTCCGCCGTCTCGGAACGGATAATAAAAAAGGATCTCGCGATTCGATCTTTGCGAGATCCTTTTCGGTATTGTCTTATTCGATCCCCAGTTCCTTCTGCTTCTTCAATACGAGGTAGGCAAAGAGGGAGTTTGCCCAGGCGAACCAGGGGCGGGTGTAGACGCGGGCGTTGTCCTTGTGGATGCCTTCGTGGATGTAGTAGGTGCCGCCCGTTGAGGAGGCGACCATCTTGACGCACGCGCGGATCTCCTCTTCGTCCGTCGAGGTCAGCGCCTGCACGATGAGGGAGAGCGGCCACACGTAGTCTTTCGGCGTGTGCGGACTGCCGATGCCTGTGATCGCTTTGCCTTGGTAGTAGTAAGGATTCGCGTCGGACAACATATAGTGGCGGGTGTTCTCGTAGACCGTCTCGTCCGCGAAGGGGTATTCGTAATAAGGGATCGCGAGCAGGTTGGGGATATTGGCGTCGTCCATCACGTTGTGGTGCCCGAGTCCGTCTGTCTCGAGGGCGTAGATCGTCTTGCCGTCCACGACGGTGGTTGCGTGGCGGTCAAGCGCCGTCTTGATGCGCGAGACCAGCTCTTCCGCCGCGGCGGCGCGCTTTTGCTCGCCGTGGTCACGGAGGTAGGGCAGGAGTTTCGTCAGCACGGTGCAGATGAACATATTGCCCGGGATGTAGTAATTGTAGGTGCAGCAG
The DNA here is from genome assembly GCA_017455605.1 of Clostridia bacterium. Lineage (GTDB taxonomy): Bacteria > Bacillota > Clostridia > Christensenellales > CAG-1252 > CAG-1252. Next base: position 7,571 of record JAFSZO010000079.1, on the reverse strand, counting down.
TCGTCGCTCGGACGGTAGCCGGACCACACCAGTCCGCATTCGCTGACGGGGGCGCCTTTACCGCACCACAGTTCGCGCGAGCGATCGACCCTCTCGTGATAGTAGGGGGAGTGTTCCTTGTGTCGTTGCTCGTTGCGGAAGGTCGCGAGGATCAGGTCGAACGCCTTGTAGAAGGTCTCGTCGAACGGCGTCTCGTCTTCCGTTGCCTCGTAGTATCTTGCGGCGAGCCACAAGGGATAGCATAGGGAGTCCAGCTCGAATTTCCTTTCCCACACCCAAGGAGATTGCTTGGGTATATCGGTCGAGTGTCCCGCGCCGTTGGCTTCGCGGTTGAAGGCGTTGGCGTAGGGGTCGAGCAGGATATAGGTGAATTGTTTTTTGAGCAGGGCGCGGATCAGCTCTCTGACCGAGGGGCAGGTCTTCGCGAAAAAGAGATATTGCATCACCTGCGCCGCCGAGTCGCGGAGCCACATCGCGGGGATGTCTCCCGTGATGACGAAGGCAGAGCCGTCCTCTTCATAGAAGAGGGTGGTCAGGATCGTGTTGAAAAAGGTCTTGTGAAATACCTTTTTGAGCAGGGGGTCTGCGATGCGCGCTTCGAAAGCGTCGACTTCACTGCGGAGGTCGGCGAAGCGTTCTACGTTCATTCTTTTTCTGATCGAGCTGCGGATGGCTTTTTTTTTCATATCGTTACACCGAAAAGATTTTAGCACATACGCGCGTGAAGAGCAAACGTTTTCATCGACTCAAACGCAATTTCACCGTGCCATACAGCCCGCCTCGTTCGGAATCTTGGTGAAAGCGAGTTTCCTCCGCGTAGTAGCCGCCGAGTTGCCACGGGCGAAAGGCGTCGAAAGCAGTCGTATGCGCGTATTCGTTCGCCGCGGTATTCGTGATGCGGATCGTGATCGTCTTCCGCTTTTTCCCTTCATCTACGGGTAGGTCGAAGAGGTAGGGCGGCGCGAGCCGTATCCCGAGCGAGAGACCGTCGAGGAACGCTTCGGCAGAGCCCTCGACCTTGCCGAGATCGATGAGGGCACGCTTCGTTCCGACGGGGATCGATACGTTCGTTTCGTACAGGACGCTGCCCGAATAATCCTCGGGGAATCCGCTCTCCCCCGCGCGAAGAGTTTCCCCCTTTTCGTTCACGGGGATGCGCTCGGTCGTTTCTCCGATCCGCAAGCGCGTTTCGGGGCGATAGGTAAAGTTTGAGAGGTCGAGGCTTTCGCTCTCGACGAAAGGTTCTTCCGCATTGAGCTTTCGCTCGGTGAAATACAGACAGACGATCTCGCCCGAGGCGATCTCGATCTCGACGATGCCTTCTTTTGCGGCGGGGGACAGGATCTTGCCCGTGGAGGGCAGGATCAAGTAAGGCGTCTTGTCTCCCACCTTGACCGTGACGAGCTGCGCGTCTCCCCCTTCGTTCATCAGGAAGGAGAGGGTGCCGTCCGCCGTTACGCTTTCGGCGTAGGTGATCCCTTCCGCGCCTTGGATCGGCAAGGGGGGCTCGATGCTCGCGAGAGCGTTCGCGCAGTCGGCATTTTGGGGGAGGGAGATCACCTTCCCGCCCGTTCGTTCGAACTCTTTCAGAGCCATGAGCGCTTCGTCCGAGAGGTACTTTACGGGTGGCAGCAGGATCGTCGTATACGCCGCGCGACCGGCGGCGATCACGCCCTTCTCGAGGGAGTCGCGGTTTGCTGTGCGGAGCAGGTCGTCGTCGATCACGTCGAAGGGGATCCCCTTTCGTTCGAGTTCCCGTCCCGCCCTTTCGTATACCGACAGGCTCGGTGCGTCCCGTCCTTCCGCGATCCCGTCTTCGATCGGGTAGTAGAGGGCGACGTCCGCGCGGCGTTCTCCGAGCGAGAAGAGGTAGGCGAGGCGTGACAGATAGAGGTTGAAAGCGGCGAGGTCGGGGTAGGCGTCCTCGGTGAAGTGAGGGAGCAACCCCGCTTGCTCGTACCCCTTTTCGCCATAGGGAATGACCATCAGGTTGTATACGTTCACGCCGCGCATCGCCTGATGGTTTAAAGCGTATCGCATTTCGTCGTAGGAGACTCCCGCGCCGTACACGGCGAAGGACTCCGACAGAGCGTGCCGTCCGCCCGTTTGCGCCGCCGCGGAGGAGGCGTAGCGCGGGAAAAACTTGTTCTCGCCGTACAGTCCGCGTTTGCCTTTCGGCGGAAAGATCTGCCTGCGGATCGCGTCCACGCCCGGCACGTCGAAAGAGCGGAGGGCGCGCAGGATGCCGAAGTTTCCGCCTGTGACCGATGCGTTGATCTCGTCGTCCTTGTCGAGATGCCCGACGAAGGCGAGACCCCTTTCATTCGCCCACGATTTTTGTTTTTCAAGGACCCGCTCACAGAACAGACGACTCAGCAAACGATAAAACCCGATCTTGATCTTTGCGGTCTCCGCCGTCGGTTTTTCTCTGCCGACGAGGACGGGGAGGAGGTCCTCGATCTCTCTCCCGAATTCGCGGCGAAAAAGTCGCTTGATCTCGTCCGGGTAGGGGAAGGGACGCGGTGCGGTCGGTTCGTCGGTGAAGAGGGCGGTGACGCCGCTCTCCGCGAGGTCGCCGATCGCCGCGGCGTATTTTTCGTGCGTGAGCTTCAGGAAGAGGTCGGTCGCCCCTTGCTTGGTCACGTCGGGCAGGTCGGCGGAGTTCACGTGCGGGAAGGACGTTCTCACGCGGATGTATTCGTCGACCGCGCCGTCTCTTGGAAATGCGAACCCCCGATGGATACGTTCACCGTTGTAATAAGCGGCTTCGACCTCCTCGGAGGCTTCGTAGGTTTGTCCTTTGCTTACCTCTCTTTCGCGTACTTCGATGCGCTCCTGTACGAGGGAGGGATCGGTGAGCATCACCTGCCCGCACGCGCCGCCGCTTGGCCAGCCGCCTTCGTCATACAGCCACGCCGTCATTCCCCGTTTTTTCGCTTCGGTCAGCGCGTAGCGATACGCATCGAAATATCCGTCGGACAGATAATCCGGTTCGAGCGGCGTCGGGAAGGAGGTCGGGCGAAAGGATTTCGGCATCGGGAGGATGTAGAATCGCTTGATCCCGAGCCTCTCCATCTCGGCGAGTCGGCGGTCGGTTTGGTCTCGCGTGACGCGACTGTTCCACATCCAGGTGTAGATCGGCGCGTAGTCCGAAGACGGGAAAAGAAAACGCTTTTCGTCGAAAGCGTTTTCCGTTTTGAATCCCTTGTTTCTCCCTTGCGGCTCGCTCATTTTCAGTCGATGAAATCCTTGCGGTAGTTTACTTTGAAATGATTCGCGATCGTGACGAGGTTCTCGTCGGTGATCGTGTTCAGACGGGGCAGGTGGGCGGTCTTCATGTAGATCTCGGCAGCTTTCTCCACCGTCTCGATCAGTCCGAAGGTCTCGTCCATATCTTTGCCTGCGCCGTATACGCCGTGCAGTCCCCAGACGACCACGCGGTAGTCCTTCATCTTGGAGGCGGTCGCTTCGCCGATCTCGTTGGTGCCGCACAGCATCCAGGGCAGGACGCCGATCCCGTCGGGGAAGACGACGATGCACTCGGTGCACATCTGCCACAGCGAGCGGGTAAAGGATCGGTCGTCCAGCTCGTGTACGAAGTTCATCGCGAGCAGATTGGTCGGATGGCAATGCATCACGACGCGGTTCATCGGGTCCGCGGCGAGGCGCGCCATATGGCTCATCATATGCGCGGGAAACTCGGAGGTAAACCTGCCGCCGTCCTTGTAGCCCCACAGCAGTTCGGATGTTTCGCCGTCTGACTTGATCCGCACGACGCCGAGGTTATTCTCGGGATCGTCCGTGACGTTCTTGAAGTATTTGCCCGTGCCCGTGACGAGGAAGATCTTGCCCGCGAGCGGTTTCGCCTTGAAACCGATCTTGATCTCGCGGATCACATTGTTGAGGTCGAGGTATTCGGCGACCTCCTTCTCGTCGAGCAGCAGGCTGATGTTGCCGCCGTTTCTCTCGTCCCAGCCGAGGCGATACATATTCGCCGTGGTCAGGCACATTTCACGGATAAATTTTGACGTCAATATATCTTTCATATCATTTCCTCGCTTTGAGGACCGCCTCTTCGTAGCGGGCGATCTCGTCGTAGTAGTCTTCGTTGATGTTCTCGCGGTTCAGGTACTCCGCCCACACGTCGGCGAAGGGGAGCAGTTTTGCCTTTTCCTGCTCGACCATCAGTCGGGTGAAGTTGCCTGCGTCCTGCAGGGCTTTTAGGGACTCGTTAGGGAGCAGCAGGGCGTATAGGAGCGCCTTTTGCATCGAGCGTTGCCCCGTCACCCAGGCGGAGAGGCGGTTGATCGAGGCGTCAAAGTAATCCAGCCCGATCAGCACCTTTTTCGTCGCGTCGTTCCTCACGATCTCTTTCGCGATCTCTTTCAGCTCATCCTCAAAGAGCACGACGTGGTCGCTGTCCCAACGGACGGGACGGGTCACGTGCAGAGCGACCTTGTCGTAGAAGGCGAGGAGCGATGGGATCTTGTCCGATACGACCTCGGTCGGATGATAGTGCCCGTTGTCCAATAGGCAGCAGACGCCGCGCGTCGCCGCATAGTTTTGATAGAATTCGTTGCTACCCACCGTGTAGCTCTCCACGCCGATGCCGAACACCTTGCTCTCCACGGCGACGATCACGTGCTTTTTGTCGTACTTCGCGAGGATCTCGTCGAGGGACCTTTGCAGCCTGAGGCGCGGCCCGAGCCTGTCGGCGGGGACGTCCTTGAATCCGTCGGGGATCCAGATGTTGACGAGGCAGGGCTTGCCGAACGCCTTGCCCATCTCCGCCGCGATCTCGAGAGAGCGTTTGCCGTGTTCCACCCAGAAGCGGCGCACCTTTTCGTCGGGGGAGGAGAGGGTCAGCCCGTCCTTCATCATCGGATGGGCGAAGAAGGTGGGGTTAAAGTCCACGCCGTCCAGCCCGAGCTCCTTCGCGAAGCTCACCCAAGGCTCGAAATGTTTGTAGGAGTAGCCGTCGCGGTCCACCTTGCCCTTGTCTTCGCCGAGGAAGGCGTAGCAGGCGTGTACGTTCAGCCGCTTCTTGCCGGGCATCAGCGAGAACGCCTCGCGAATGTCCGCGAGCAGCTCTTCGGGAGTGCGCGCGCGTCCCGGGTAGTTGCCCGTCGTTTGGATGCCGCCCGACAGCGAATCCGCGCCGTCGAATCCGATCACGTCGTCTCCCTGCCAGCAATGCACCGAGATGGGTATCTCGCGGAGAGCGGCGATCGCCTTTTCGGTGTCCACGCCCGCCGCGGCGTAGATCGCTTTTGCGCTTTCGTATCTTTGCATTCAATTTACCTCCGTTATGTCGAATGAAGTCTTCACGATCTCACGGGCTTCTCTGAGAGAGGCGATCTCTCCCGTCCCGATCATCTGCGCGATAAGGTTGCCGATCGCGGTCGCCTCTACGGGACCCACCGTGATCTTTTTGCCCGTTTCACGGGCAGTCAGCTCGTTCAGGAGGGCGTTTTGACAGCCGCCCCCGATCACGTGCAAGGTGTCCGAGCCTTTCCCGATCACTGCCTCGAGCTCCTCGAGCGCCGTTTTGTACGAACGGGCGAGCGAGCGGAAAACGGTGTAGGCGAGGGCACCGACGCTCCTCTTTCCCACCGCGGCTTGGATCTCGCCGATCATGCTCTTCGGCGCGAGGTAGCGGGAGTCCGAGAGGTCAAGCAGATCGTCGTTAGGCTCTTTCCTCGCCATCTCCGCGAGCTCGGCGAAGGAGTATTTTTCCCCCAGTTCTTTGCGGACCTCCTGGATCATCCACAGTCCGATGATGTTCTTTTGACAGCGGAAAGCGTAGTTCACGCTCCCTTCGTTCGAGTAATTGTATTGCATCGCCCTCTCTTCCGTGTGCGCGGCGGGGACCTCTGCGCCGAGGAGCGACCAGGTGCCCGACGACAGATAGGGCGCGCCGTCCGTTACGGGAGCGGCGAGCACCGCGCTTGCGGTGTCGTGCGTCGCGGGCAGGATCACCGTCGCGTCGTAGCCGACCGCCTTGCGGATCGCGGGCGTGAAGTGTCCGACGACCGTCCCGGGTTGCGACAGCTCGCCGAAGAGATATTTCGGAAAGCCGTGCTTTTCCACGATCTCCTCGTCCCAGCGATGGGTCAGGGCGTTCACCATGCCCGTCGAGGTCGCGTTGGTGTATTCTTGTTTCTTGACGCCCGTCAATCGGAAATGAAAATAGTCGGGAAGCATCAGGAAGGAATGCGCTCTGTCGAGCCGCCCCGTACGCTTGTCGTCGAATAGCTGATAAAGGGTGTTGAAGGGTGCGTATTGGATGCCCGTCTTGCGGTAGAGGGTGGGGAAGTCCGTTACGGCGTGCGTCGCCTCTTTGACCGCTGCGCCTCGTCCGTCGCGATAGGCGAATACGCCGCCGATCGGCTCGTCCTTTTCGGTCAAGAGGGCGTAGTCCACCGCCCAAGTGTCGATGCCGACGTAGTCGGGTCTGAGACCCGCTTCGTCCGCCGCTTTGAGCCCACGGAGGATCTCGCCAAAGAGACGATCCGCGTCCCAGTAGAGTCGTCCGTCCTTCTCGGTCACACCGTTTTTGAAACGGTAGACCTCACGCATCATCAGCTTGCCGTTTTCGAGCGAGGCGACGATATGCCGTCCCGAAGAGGCTCCGATGTCCACCGCGAGATATCGCTTTTGACTTACAGAAAGGGAAGATTTCTTTTCCATGTAATCAATTATAGCACAGATCCGCGCGCAAAGGGAAGGTTTTTACGCATTCGCAGTAATTTTCTCGTATTTTTCTTTGCGTTTGGTTTATAGAGTTGAAAACCTCGTTTTTTTTTGGTACAATGGGTTTCGTCGGCGCGCGGCAAACGGTCGCGTCGCTCTCGACGGGAGGAAAGAATGAGATACAGCTACAAGACCAAGAACGTTTGCGCCACGCGCATTGACTTTGACCTAACGGACGGCGTGGTGTCCGACATCTCTTTTTACGGTGGATGCAACGGCAACCTCAAGATGATCTCCAAGCTCCTCGAGAAGAGGCGGGCGGAGGACATCGTCGCCGCCTGTGAAGGGAACAGTTGCGGCGGTCGCCCGACATCCTGCGCCGATCAGCTCGCCCAAGCGGTCAAAGCCGCCTTGCGCGAAGGGCAATGAACCTCGCTCCCGAACGGGCCATTGATAGGGACTTTTAGGGAGTTTTCGTTCCCTAGGGCAGTCCTATGGCAACGATCGGGCTTTTCGCTCCACGAGACGCTGTGCCCTTCGGGAAAGAAACCTTGTCGATATAGGATAGAATGATGGGATTGGGAAAAAAGAAATCGAACGAACCGAAGAATGATCCTTCTCTTGAGACCCTCGCGTCTACGGGAGAGTACTTTGACTCTGCGCCCGCTGCGAAGTCTCTCGCTTCGGAGGACGCCGTGACGGAGCCGGACTCCTCCGCTCTGTCCGAAAGCAATGGCGAGCCGCTCGTCGGTGACCTCGACGAGTGCGCCTCCGTTCCCGCTTGTGCCCCCTCCGTGCCGGGGAAGGCTGACCTTCGCGCTGCCGAGGAGAACGTTCCCTCTATGGATGAGGAGACTCTCCGAAAGATGATGGAGCGG
>JAFSZO010000078.1 GCA_017455605.1 Clostridia bacterium | reverse complement strand
AGATGCTGAAACAGGGGGGCATTTTCCGCTCCAATCAGCACGTGGACGAGCGCGTGATGGACAGCGGCGACCTCGAAAAGGAGAGAGGCATCACGATCCTCGCGAAGAACACCGCCGCCTACTACAAAGACGTCAAGATCAACATCATCGACACCCCGGGGCACGCGGATTTCTCGGGCGAAGAGGAGCGCGTGCTGAAGATGGTCTCGGGCGTCCTCCTCCTCGTGGACGCGGTGGAAGGTCCGATGCCGCAGACCCGTTTCGTGCTGCAAAAGGCGCTGGAGCTCGGGCACAAGATCATCGTCTGCGTGAACAAGGTGGACCGCCCCGACGCCGAACCCAAGCGCGTCGTGGACGAAGTGCTGGAACTGATGATGGACCTCAACGCGGACGACGCCCAGCTGGACTCCCCCGTCGTGTACTGCAGCGGCAGGAACGGCACCTCCTCGATGACCGTGGAGCAGAAGCCCGACCTCACCGACCTCTTCGAGACAATCGTTAACTACATCGACCCGCCCGAGGGGGACGAGAACGCACCCTTCCAAGTGCTGGTCTCCAGCATCGACTACAACGACTACGTGGGCAGGATCGGCATCGGCAGGGTCGAGCGCGGCAGCCTGAAAGTCGGACAGGAAGCGGTCGTTTGCAACTATCACGGCGACTTTACCCCTTATAAGATCCGCGTCGTCACGTTGAAACAGATCGACGGACTCAAGCGGGTGGACGTGGACAGCGCCAAGGTCGGCGACATCATCTGCTTCAGCGGCAGCGAGAACGTCACGATCGGCGACACCCTCTGCGCGGCGGACAAGATCGAGCCCATCCCCTTTATGAAGATCGGCGAACCCACCCTCGAGATGCGCTTTATGGTCAACGACTCCCCCTTCGCGGGACGGGAAGGCAAGTTCGTCACCACCCGCCACCTGCGCGACAGGCTCTACCGCGAGCTTCTGAAAGACGTCTCCCTCCGCGTGGAGGACACCGACAACACCGACACCTTCCTCGTGAAGGGCAGAGGCGAAATGCACCTCTCGGTCCTCATAGAGACCATGCGCCGCGAAGGCTACGAGTTCGCCGTATCGATGCCCAAAGTGCTGTACCAATACGAGAACGGCAAAAAGATGGAGCCCATCGAGCAGGTCATCGTGGACGTTCCCGAGAACGCGGTCGGCGCCGTGATGGAGAAGCTGGGCAGCCGCAGGGGCGAGCTGGTCACGATGCACCCGACGGGTGACCGCATCCGCCTCGAGTTCAAGATGCCCGCGCGCGGTATGATCGGCTACAAGAACGAGTTCCTGACCGACACCAAGGGCGAGGGCGTGCTGAACACCATTTTCCTCGGGTACGAGGAATACAAGGGCGACATTCAGATGCGCAATTTCGGCTCCCTCGTCGCCTACGAGACGGGTGAAGCCGTGACCTACGGTCTCTTCAACGCGCAGGACCGCGGTCCCCTCTTCGTCGGCCCCGGCACTCCCGTGTACGAAGGGATGGTGGTGGGCTACACGCCCAAGTCGGATGACATCGTCGTGAACGTCTGCAAGAAGAAGCACATCACGAACATGCGCGCGGCGGGCAGCGACGAAGCCCTCCGTCTCACCCCCGTGAAGAAGATGAGCCTCGAGGAATACATCGAGTTCCTCGGCGAGGACGAACTGCTCGAGGTCACGCCCAAGTCGCTCCGCGTACGCAAGGTCATCATGAGCAATATGTACCGCGCGAAGGACAACTTCAAGAAGAAGAACGCCACCGACTGATGAAGCGGGTCTTCGTATCGATCGGCGGAGGGGAGCTCCGCAACAAGACCACCGCCCCCATCGACGGCTATATCGCGGGGATCGCGAAGGAGCGCGCCGCAGAGCAAGGCAGGCGCGGCTACGCCCTCTTTTTCCCCACCGCGAGCCACGACAGCAATCCCTATTTCAATTCCTTTCGCAAAACCTACACTTCCCTCTTCGATATGAAGAGCGACGTCGCGATCCTCACCAAGGGGCTGATGACCCTCGACCACGTCGCGGAGAAGACCCGGAAAGCCGACCTCATCTACGTCGGCGGCGGCGACACCCTCTACCTGATGCAGGTCTGGCGCGAGACGGGCGTGGACAAGATGGTTTGGGACGCCTACAAGCGCGGCGCGGTGCTGGCGGGCCTCTCCGCCGGAGCGATCCTCTGGTTTGAGGACATTTACACCGATTCCCTGGTGGAGGGAGAATACGCGCCCTACCGCGGCTTAGGGACTCTCAAGGGAGCGGCGACCCCGCATTACGGCTCCCGTCCCGAGTTCGACGAGGTGGCGAATGCCGAGGGCTATCCCCTCTCCTACGCGATCGAGGACGACGCGGCGATCCTCTTTGAGGACGAAACGCCCGTCGGCGCGCTCTCCGCAGGCGGGGGCGCCTATCGACTGATACGCGAAGGCGACGCACTTGTGAAAGAAAAACTTCCGCTTATCGAAAAATGACACGAAAAAAGATCGGGCGAAACCGCATTTCCGTTAAGGATTTTTTCGGTAAAGCTGTCCTTTGAGAATCAGGCGTGGCGTGATGCCATGCCTCTTCTTTTGTTCGTTTCAGTCGGAGTCGGGGATTTCGACGGCTCCGACAAAGTTGTAAGTGATTGTTAAGTGGACAAAAGCCCCGATAGATGCCTACGACCAAACAACGTTTGGTGTAGTAGGCTACACCTTTATCAAAAGGTCAGCCTGCTACACCATATCATTGAAAAATCAACTTGTTCACTTTCCGATTTTGGGAAGTGAACAAGTTTTTTGCGAACTTTTTCTTTCGTGGCACCTTGCCGATCGTATATCACAAAAAAGCTCTTTGTAAAGATTAGGGTGCTGAAAATTTCCAACACCCTAACTGTTTTTTGCTATTATTGCGGTTTATCCGCCTTGCTCGTTAGTCCTTTTTGCCGAGCTTGACGACACCTTTCTTGTTGAGTAAGAAGAGGACTACACAAGCGATCAGCAATGCGCCGAATACGGAGCCGATGACGATACCCGCAATCGCACCGCCGGAAAGTCCTTTCTTTTCAGGGGAAGGATTGACTGCCGGATCGGAAGGCTGCGGATTGACAGGATTGTCTTGCTGTTCGTTTTCAAACACGACCGCAAACCTACTGAAGTGGTTGGTATCGAACGTCACTTTGCCGTCCGCAAATACAGCGTTCATATCCGTTTTCTCGTTGCCGTTTACATAGTAAACTTTTGCTACTTTACCTTCCGGCACAGCCGTAGTGAAAGGTACGGAAATCGTCGCTCTGCCGTTTGCAAACGCCGAACCCGTGAAGTTGACTTCTACGATAAGTTGTGCGCCTTCAATATCAAATCCGCTTGTGATGACGTTTGCCGTAAGCGACGCCGCATTTCCGCCGATAGCATTAACGGCGTCTGCGTTAAACGTGATGACGAGCGTGCCAACCGTAAGTTCAACTTTACCATTGTCTGCCTTGGCTTGTTCAAAGAGCGTTTCGACGTCTTTTGCTTGACCTGCCGTAGCGGTTGCTTCATAAACGTTTACGCCGCCGTCTTCTCTATGCGGATACGGGATCGCGTCGATAGGACGAGTTTCCTTGTGATTGGCGTCGCGAGAGCAAACGCGCGTTTCTTCGCCTGCCACGCCGACCTGTGCGGGAGTCGTCACCGTCCATTCGCCATAGTCGTGACCGAGGGCAGGGATCTCTTCTACTTGAAGTTCTGTGCCGCAAACCGTACAGGTTTTGTGCTTGCTTCCTGCCGCCGTACAAGTTGCGGGAGTGGTCACAATCCAATCGCTCGGCGTATGTCCCGTTGCGGGAATGACGGTGGCTTCAAGTTCTATTTCGGTATTGCCTTCCGCGTCTGAGAAATACTTTTCGCAACTTGTGCAATACCAATATGCGCTGTTGCCCGCTTGTGTGCAAGTTGCCGCTTTTGCCGCAACCGCCTGAATGCTATGGACGTGCCCGATCATCGGAATACTTCTTTCATCAACGTGATTTGCGTCGCGGGAGCAAACGCGTCTTTCAAGTCCTTCTTGCGTTTCGGTCGCAGGGGTGACGACTTGCCACTCGCCCCATTCGTGACCGAGCGCGTTCAAAACGCCGTAGGAAGCAAGGTCGGAAATTTGAAGCTGGCAAGCGGCGTCTTCAAAGTATTTATCGCAATCGGTGCAATGATAGTATGCCTTTTTACCTGCTTGCGTGCAAGTCGGATCGACTTGAGCCGTTAGTGTCACGTGTTCGTGGTCGCAATCCTGCATCGGAATTACAGTGTTTTCACTGCGTCTTTCGTGGCAAACGGAACATTCTTCGTGTTTGATACCGGTTGCCGTCTTGGTTGCGGCTGTATCAACAATCCATTGCCAATTGTGCGCAAGTTTGTCGATCTTGCCGTCTCCTATTTTCCAAGCGTTAAGATCTGCGATTTCGTGCTCGCCGAGCGCGTCCGTAAAGCTCTTGCCGCATTGAGAACAAGTGTAATATGCTTGAACGCCGTATGCCGAGCAGGTGGCGGGAACTTCGCCGACTGCTTCAAGGTGCTTGTGGAATGCGTCTATAACGAGCGATTCGGGTTCTACTTCATAGTATTCAGTTTCATCTTGGACGAATTTCTTGTGGCAGACGGAGCATTCAAAGTGCGCGTGATTTCCGTCCGTAGTGCAAGTTGCAGCGACTGCCGTAACTGCTTGATAGATGTGACCTGCCTTGATAACGAGCGTGGACGGATCGTCGCATTCTACCCAATGGTTTGCCGTGTCTTCCACATAATATTTATCGTATCCGCCGAGCGTAAAGTGCTTGTGCGCGCTCATACCGTCTTCCGTGCAGGTAGCCGCTTGAGAAATAAGCGGAAGCCCGTCCGCTTCGCCGGTTCTGTAAACCCAGATATACGCGCCGGCAAGGTTCTCTTCGCAGATATCGCACTTATTGGCGATCATGATGTAAGCGCCATACGTTTCGTCGTTTCCGAACGTGTAGGTCGCCGTCACGTGTTCGTGCTCACAAGGCGCGACGACGGTAAGCGCGAAGTGGTGACCTTCAAAAGCGCCGCGTTTGACGGTGAATTGATCGTCAACGTTTTCATTGACGATGGATTGATAATCCATAACGACGTACGCTTCGTAAACGCCGTCAAGCGTTTCGAGTCCAAGAGCAACAAGTTTTGCCGCGCTCGTATCGAAGATAAGGTCTTGCGCGTTGTTATAAGGTTCCGTTCCGTCGCCGTAGTAGTCGGTTTGTGCAAAACAGATATATTCGATTTCGCCGTTCTCGTTCGGCACGCCGACGTAGAGGCGGTAACCCGTGACGAAGTGGTAATAACCCGACGCTT
>JAFSZO010000077.1 GCA_017455605.1 Clostridia bacterium | reverse complement strand
GGGGTTTGGGGGCGCGACGCGTTAAGAAAACGCCACAGTGCGGCGTTTTTAGCCAAAGCGCGTGAGAGGCTCTGCCTCGAGCGATCGCAATCCCCCACCTTCACGGGGTCCCCGATAAATCGAAGATTTCTTGGGGTGTATCGTTGCTACTTTTCTTCAAAAGAAAAGTAGGAAAGAGACCAAAGCGCGTGAGAGGCTCTGCCTCGAGCGATCGCAACCCCCACCTTCACGGGGTCCCCGAGAAATCAAGGATTTCTTGGGGTGTATCGTTGCTGCTTTTCTTCGAAGAAAAACTGAAAACATTTGTTTTCATGCAATGCTTTTTCGCGTTTAATGTTGAAAAATGCACGCGCCTTTTTGCGCGCGCAAAGTATTTGACAAGCCTCGCGCACACACTCTATAATTGTTAATATATCAGGAAGCGCGCCTTGCGCGTTAGGAGGAGTTTATGCGTATTGCGATCGGTTGCGATCACGGCGGCATCGTTTTGAAGCCCGCGGTCGTCGAGTATCTCCGCGAAAAGGGTCACGAAGTCGTGGACTTCGGCTCGTTTGACAACGAAAGGGTGGATTACCCCGTCTACGCCGAGAAGGTGGCGCGTGCCGTCGCTTCCGGTGACTGCGCGAAGGGCGTCTTGCTCTGCGGTACGGGTATCGGGATGTCCATCGCGGCGAACAAGGTGAAAGGCATCCGCGCGGCGGTCCTTTCGGACGAATTCTCCGCGGCGGCTTGCTCCGCGCACAACGATGCGAATATCCTCTGCCTCGGTGGCAGGGTGGTCTCGCCGGAGAAGGCGGTTAGGCTGACCGACCTGTGGCTTTCGACTCCCTTTGAGGGGGATCGTCACGTGCGCCGCCTCGATATGATCGCGGCGCTCGACGAGAGGAAATAGTATGGTCAAGGAGATCGTGGACGAGATCCTCGCGGCGGAAGCGCGCGCGGACGAGATCGTGGCGGACGCGACCCTTCGTGCGAAGGAGATCCGCGAACGCGGCGAAAAGCAACGCGAGGAGATCCTCGCCGAGGCGAAGAAAGAGGCTGCGGCTTTGCTCTCTTCTCTGGAGGAGGAGACCGAGGCGGCGGCTCGTGAGGCGGAGGCACTCGCTTTGGACGGCGGGCGCCGAGAAGCGGCGGCAGTGAGACAGGGCGCGGCGGGGAGAGTCACCGACGCGGCAAAGGCAGTCTCGGACCGCGTGCTCGGGAAATATGGCATTACTGCCCTTTAAAAAACTCACTCTCATTGCTCACACCCGCGACGAAGAGCGCATTTTGACCCTCTTGTCGCGCACGGGCAGCGTGGAGGTCACCGCTACGTCGGAGATCGAGCGCTGTGCCAAGGGAGACGCTTCGGAACGCGCGGAGCTCATTCGTTCGCGCGCCGCAGAGCTCTCTTTTTGTTTTGATTTTTGGCGTGCCGAGCGCGTAAAGCTCGACAAAGCTCTCCGTCGTCAGGAGAAGACGGGGGAGCACCTCACCGACTATTCTCCCGTGAAGGTCCCGCTGCTCGATAAGATCCGCGGCGGCAAGCCCGACGTGGCGTTCGACGAGTTCGATCGCGTCGCCGAGGATTCGGACGCCGTTTGGCAGGCGGCGAAACGCCTGCGCGAGATCAGCGCCGAGGAGGCGGAGCTCATGGGGGAACAGACCCGTGGCGCCGCCCTCGCGGAGCAACTGTCTTTTTACGAGAAATGCGACTTACCCTTTGACGCCGTTCGGGGCGGCAGACACGTCGAGATCCTTCTCGGCACCGCGCCGACCGACCTTTTCAAGGCGGCGGACTTTTCGGATCTGCCCGCGCTCTCGGTCACCGAGATCGATTGTCGTCGCAGGGTCAGCACCCTCCTCGTCGCCTATCCTCTCGAACAAAAGGAACTCTGCGCGGACAAGCTCTCCGCGATCTCTTTTGCAAAATGCGGGTTTGATTTCCCTATGACCGCGACGGAGAAGGTCTCCGAGCTCAAGACTCGCACCGCGGAGATCGACCGAAGGTTTATCGCTCTCGCCGAAGAGGCGGCGGCGATCGAACGCGAGGTTCGTCCGCAGGCGGAGATCCTTGCGGACTACTACCGCGTGGAGGCGGAGAAGGCGGAGGCTGTCGACGCGACCTTCCGCACCTCGACCGCCTTCGTTTTGACCGCGTGGGTGCCCGCACACCTCGAGGAATCGACGGAAAAAGCGCTCGCCTCTTCGGGGGCGACCTACTACAGCCTTTACGAGGATCCTGCGCCGGAGGAAAAGTATCCGACCCTCGCGAAAAACAATCCCGTCGTAACGCCCTACGAGAGCATCACGAATATGTATTCCGCTCCTTCCCCGCGTGAGATCGATCCGAATCCTTTCGTGGCGTTCTTTTATTTCATTCTCTTCGGACTCATGGTTTCCGACGCGGCGTACGGTTTGATCCTCGCCCTCGGAGGCTTCGGCCTGTATGCGCTGAAACGCCCGCGCAAAGGCGAGGGGCACCTCCTGCTCATCATCGGCATGGGCGGCGTGTCCACCTTCCTTTGGGGCGTGATGTTCGGCGGCTATTTCGGCGAATCCTTCTTCCCCCCCGTGATGTTCAACCCGATGAACGAACCGTTGAAGATGCTGATCCTGTCCGTCGCCCTCGGGTTCTTCCAGATCCTGTTCGGTATGGGGATCTCCTTCGTCGCAAAATGTAAAGGCGGCAAGGTCCTCTACGCCCTCTTCGGCGAGGGCAGTTGGTTCGTCCTCTTCGTCGGTCTCGGACTCTTCGTCGCGAGCGGTATGGTCGAGAGCTTAGCGGCGGCGAAGCTCGCGGGTCTGATCGTGCTCGCCCTCGGCGGCGCGGGCGTCCTCGTGGGCGGTGCCCTCGGCAAGAAAGGGTTGAAAGGCAAGCTGATCGGCGCCTTCGGCAACGTCTACAACGTCACGGGCTTTATGAGCGACGTGCTCTCCTACTGCCGTCTCTTCGGTCTCGGACTCGCGACGGGCGTGGTCGGCATGGTCGTGAACCTCATCGCGGGCATTCTTCGCGATCTGATCCCCGTCGTCGGTTACGTCCTGTTCGTGGTCGTCCTCGTGGTCGGTCACGTCTTTAACATCGCGATCAACACGCTTGGCGCCTACGTGCACAACAGCAGGCTCCAATACGTGGAGTTCTTCTCTCGCTTCTATACGGGCGGCGGGCATATTTTCAAGCCTATGGGCTCTAGTCCCAAGTATATTCATCTCGGCAATAAAGGAGGAAATAAAGTATGAGTATCGGCACCTTTTTGGCAATTCTCGGCGCGGCGCTCGCGGCGGGTCTGGCAGGCATCGGCTCCGCGATCGGCGTGGGCATGGGCGGTCAAGCCGCGGCGGGAGTCACGAGTGAAGACCCCGACAAGTTCGGCAGCTGCCTGATCCTGCAACTTCTGCCCGGCACGCAGGGCATCTACGGATTGCTCATCGCGTTCATCGTGTTCATCAAAGTGCAGGTCTTCGGCGGCATCATCGAGATCTCGCTCGCGCAGGGTCTCGGCATCCTCGCGGGTTGTCTCCCGATCGCCATCGTCGGCTTGATCTCCGCGATCCATCAGGGCAAGGTCGCCGTCAGCGGCATGGCTCTCGTGTCCAAGAGACCCGAGGAGCAGAGCAAGGCGATCGTCATGGCGGTCATGGTCGAGACCTACGCCATTTTGGCGCTTCTCGTCTCCTTCCTCGCCGTCTTCTTCGCGATCTGATTATGGCGAAACAGGAACTTTTGGACAAGATCATTGCGGACGCCGAAGAGCGTGCCCGCGCCATCCTCTCCGAGGCGGAGGCAAAGGCGGATGCCTTGACCGCCGCGGCGAATGAGGAGCGTGCGGCTCTCTCCGACAGCGCGCGCAAGATGGCTAACGCGGCTCGTCCCGAGACCGTCAAACGCCGCAAGGCGATGGCGGAGCTCGAAGGGCGCAAGCTCGTTCTCGCGGAGAAGCAGGCGCTGATCTCCGAGTCCTATCGCGCCGCGTCGGAGATGGTCCGCTCGAGCGCGCACTACGAGGATCTGCTCGTTGCGATGATCCTCTCCGCCGCCGATCGGGAGGACGAAGTGATCTTCGCCGCCTCGGATACGCGCATCGACCCGAAGAAGGTCGTCGCCGCAGCGAACAAGAAGGGCGGGCTCGCGCTGACCGTTTCTATGGAGAAAGGTGACTTTGACGGAGGGATCGTCCTCCGTTCGAAGGACTGTGACAAGAATCTGACTCTCGACGTGGAGTTGGATCTGCTTCGCGCCTCGGGCGACCCCTGCGCGAAGGTGCTGTTCGGCAAATGACGGACGCAGGTCTTCTGTATCAAAACGCGATCGTGAAATCGCGCGAATCGACCCTCCTCGGCGGGGATCGTCTGCAACGCATCGCGGACGCGGCGGACACGGCGGAAGCCGTCCGTTTGCTCGTCGAAGCGGGCTATCCCACGGCGGGCTCTCCCGACGAGATGCTCTTCGCGGCGGAGAAGGAAGCGGCGAGCTTTTTCAGGTCGTGTATGACGACGGGCTACGGGCTGGAGCTCTTCCTCGTCGCGGACGACTATCACAATGCCAAGGTCGCGGCGAAGTCGCACTTTTTCGGCGGGGCGAAGGACGCCTACAAGGTCGAAGGGTTTTTGCCCGTCGCCCTCATCGAGGAGTCTCTCGAAAAGGAGGAGTACAAGGCTCTGCCCACGCCGATGGCGGAGGCGCTTGCCGCGCTTGCGGCTCTCCGCGCCAAGGAGGAGCTCTATCCTTCCGACGCGGACGTCCTTTTGGACAAGGCGGCGTTTGCGGAGATCTCGTCTCGCGTGAAAAAGGCGCATCGCACGATCCGCGCATACTTCACCCTTCTTGCCGATCTGAAGAATATTTCGGTCGCTTATCGCGCGGGCAAGGCGTCTCTGTCCAAAGAGAAAACGCGCGCGATGCTTCTGCCCCTCGGCACCCTTAGGGAGAAGGACCTCCTCCTGATCCGCGACTTGGGGGTGGACGCGGCGGAAAAGATCCGTCCGAACGCCACGCTGATCGGCGCGCTCGACGCGATCAAAGAGGGGATCACCGTCTACGAAGTGTATGCGGACGACGCCCTCCTCGCGCTCCTCAGGAAGGAACGCTACGATATGTTCTCTCCCGCGCCCGTCGCAGGTTTCTACGTCGGGAAACAACGGGAGATCCTGAACGTCAGGTTGCTCCTCGCCCGCATCGCGAACGGCGCGGACAAGGAGATCGTCAAGAAAAGAATGAGGTCGCTTTATGTCTGAGAAAAGCAGCATCGCAGCTCTCGGTGACGCGGACACCGTCTTCGCCTTTAAGGCGGTCGGGGTGGACGCATACCCGGTGGCGGACGAGGCGGAAGCGCGGGAAAAACTGCGCGTTCTTGCCCGCAATTACGACATCATATTCATCACGGAGCAGTACGCGGAGCGGCTGCCCGATCTGATCGCGCGCTACAAGACGCGGCCCTTTCCCGCCGTGATCCCGCTGCCTTCCTCTTCGGGGAGCACGGGCTTCGGACGAGCGGGGATCAAGGCGGACGTCGAGAAGGCGATCGGCACGGATATATTGCAAGTAGAGGAGAAGAAAGATGACAAACGGTAGAATCATTAAGGTCGCAGGTCCCTTGATCGTCGCGGAGAATATGCAGGACAGCAAGATGTACGACGTCGTCCGCGTCAGCCGTGAGGGTCTGATCGGCGAGATCATCGAACTCAGAGGGGACAAAGCCTCGATACAGGTCTACGAGGAGACGGGCGGTCTCGGCGTGGGCGAAGAGGTGGTCTCCACCGGCGAACCTTTGTCCGTCGAACTCGCTCCGGGCTTGATCGAGAGCATCTTCGACGGCATCCAGCGCCCTCTCGTCAAAATGCGCGACCTTTCGGGCGGCAGGATCGGCAGGGGACTCAAGGTCGACTCGCTCGACCACGAGCGCAAGTGGGAGTTCACGCCCTTGAAGAAGGTCGGCGACAAGGTCGTCCCCGGCGACGTCCTCGGCGTCGTGAAGGAGAACACCCTCATCGACCATAAGATCCTCGTTCCCTTCGGCGTCGAAGGCGAGATCCGCTCCATCGAGAGCGGCAAGAAAACCATCGTGGAGGACGTCGCGGTCATCGCCACGGCGAAGGGCGACAGGGCGGTGCAGATGCTCCGCAAGTGGCCCGTGCGTCGCCCCCGTCCGATCAAGGAGAAGGTCTCTCCCTATATGCCGATGGTCACGGGTCAGCGCGTGATCGACACCTTGTTCCCCGTCGCTAAGGGCGGCGTGGCGGCGGTGCCCGGACCCTTCGGCAGCGGCAAGACCGTCGTGCAGCACCAGCTCGCGAAGTGGGCGGACGCGGACATCATCGTCTACATCGGTTGCGGCGAACGCGGCAACGAGATGACCGACGTTTTGAACGAGTTCCCCGAGCTCATCGACCCGAAATCGGGCGAGCCGCTGATGAAGCGTACGGTGCTGATCGCGAACACGTCGGATATGCCCGTTGCGGCGCGCGAAGCGTCCATTTACACCGGTATCACGATCGCGGAGTATTTCCGTGATATGGGTTACAACGTCGCCATTATGGCGGATTCCACCTCCCGCTGGGCGGAGGCTCTGCGCGAAATGAGCGGCAGACTGGAGGAGATGCCCGGCGAAGAGGGCTATCCCGCTTATCTGTCCAGCCGTCTCGCGGAGTTCTACGAACGTGCGGGTATGGTACGTGTCCTCGGCACTGAGGACGTGATGGGGTCCATCACCGCGATCGGCGCGGTCTCCCCTCCGGGCGGCGACCTGTCCGAACCGGTCAGTCAGGCGACCCTCCGCATCGTCAAGGTCTTCTGGGGCTTGTCCGCGCAGCTCGCCTACAAACGCCATTTCCCCGCGGTGGATTGGCTGACCAGTTATTCGCTCTACAGCGACAAGCTGAACCTTTGGTTCGACAAGAACGTCGATCCCGATTGGGAGAAACAGCGCGCTGCGGCGATGCGCATTTTGCAGGAGGAGGCGTCTCTGGATGAGATCGTCCGCTTGGTCGGTATGGACGCCCTCTCGCAGGAGGACCGCCTGACGATGGAGACGGCGAAATCGATCCGCGAGGACTACCTGCATCAGAATGCCTTCCACGAGGTAGACACCTACGCCTCCCTCAAGAAGCAACACAAGATGCTCCGCCTGATCCTCTTGTCGGACGAACTCGGGCGCGATGCGCTGTCCCGCAGGGTGGACGTCGAGGACATCCTCGCTCTCCCCGTACGCGAAGAGATCGGCAGGAGCAAATATATCCCCGAGACCGAGATGGAAAAGCTCGACGCGATCGAACAGAAACTCAAGCAGTCGATGGCGGCGCTTATTTCCGAAGGAGAGATTTGATATGGTGAAAGAATACAGAACGATCCGTGAAGTGGTCGGTCCTCTGATGCTCGTCGAGGGCGTCAGCGGCGTGACCTACAACGAACTGGTGGAGATCAAGCAGGAAGACGGCGACCTTCGCCGCGGTAAGGTGCTCGAGGTGATGAACGACAAGGCGCTCGTCCAGCTCTTTGAAAATTCGCAAGGGCTGAAGATCAGCACCTCCAAGGCGCGTTTCCTCGGCAAGAGCATGGAGCTCGGCGTCTCCGCCGATATGCTCGGCAGGGTCTTTGACGGCATCGGCAGGGTAAAGGACGGTGGTCCCGACATCCTCGCGGAGAAGTATCTCGACATCAACGGTCAGCCCATCAATCCGACCGCGCGCGATTATCCCGATGAGTTCATTCAGACCGGCGTCTCCGCGATCGACGGGCTCAACACCCTCGTCAGAGGACAAAAGCTCCCCGTTTTCAGCGCGTCGGGTCTCCCGCACGCGAACCTCGCGGCGCAGATCGCTCGTCAGGCAAGGGTGCTCGGCGACGAGGGCAACTTCGCCGTCGTGTTCGCCGCGGTGGGCATCACCTTCGAGGAGGCGGACTTCTTCATTCAGGACTTTAAGGCGACGGGCGCGATCGACCGCACCGTACTCTTTATGAACCTCGCGAACGACCCCGCCATCGAGCGCATCGCCACCCCGCGTATGGCGCTCACCGCCGCGGAGTATCTCGCCTTCGACAAGGGGATGCACGTCCTCGTCATCATCACCGACATCACGAACTACGCCGAGGCGCTCCGCGAAGTGTCCGCCGCGCGCAAGGAGGTGCCGGGCAGGCGCGGCTACCCCGGTTATCTGTATACCGACCTCGCCACGATGTACGAGCGCGCGGGCAGACTGAAAGGGTGCCCCGGCTCCATCACGATGATCCCCATCCTCACGATGCCCGAAGACGACAAAACCCACCCGATCCCCGACCTCACGGGGTACATCACCGAGGGGCAGATCATCCTGTCTCGCGAGCTCCATAAACGCGGCGTCGTGCCGCCCGTGGACGTCCTCCCGTCCCTGTCTCGTCTGAAGGATAAGGGCATCGGCAAGGGCAAGACCCGCGAGGATCACGCCGACACGATGAACCAGCTCTTTGCCTGCTATGCGCGCGGCAAGGAGTGCAAGGAACTCGCCGCGATCCTCGGCGACGCGGCGCTGACCGAGGTGGACAAGCTGTACGCGAAGTTCGCGGGCGAGTTCGAGAAGCGCTACGTCTCGCAGGGCTTCACCAAGAATCGTTCGATCGAGGAGACCTTGACCGTCGGTTGGGAGCTCTTGGGCATCCTGCCGCGCTCCGAGCTGAAACGTATCAAGGACGTTTACCTCGACAAGTATTATAAGAAGGCGGAAGACTGATGGCTGTGATGAGAGTGAACCCCACCCGCATGGAGCTGACCCGTCTGAAGGGCAGGCTCAAGACCGCGACGAGGGGACACAAGCTACTGAAAGACAAGTCGGACGAGATGATCCGACAGTTTATGGCGCTCATTCGCCGTAATCTCGCTCTTCGCACCGAGGTCGAGGCGGCTCTCGCCTCGGTTCTCGGCTCCTTTATGCTCGCGAAGGCGGTCTCCTCGCCCACCGACATCGAGGAGGCGATCGCCGTCCCCGGCAGACGGGTGAAGATCAAGAGCGGATCCAAGAACGTGATGAGCGTCGAGGTCCCCTCCTTCCTCGTCGACGCGAGCGAGAAGGGGGAGATCTTCCCCTACGGCTTTGCCTCGGTCACGGGCGAACTGGACGGTTGCATCGGGCAGATGAGCGAATTGCTCCCGCTCCTCATCGAGCTCGCCGAGGTGGAGAAGACCTGCAATATGCTCGCGGACGAGATCGAGAAGAACCGTCGCCGCGTCAACGCGCTGGAGTTCGTGATGATCCCCGAGTTTACCGAGACCATCAAATACATCACGATGAAACTGGACGAAGCGGAACGCGCGAATACGATCCGCTTGATGAAGGTGAAGTCGATGATCGAGGGGAGGAAACAATGATCCTCACGGCAGAGTCGATCGAGGAGTATTGTACCGGTCAGGGCAGGCGTTACATAGCTGACGGTTGCCTTTTTTTGAATCCGTCCGGCGCCTCTCTCAAGGGACGTTTTAGGGGCGAGAGCCTCACGTTGGACCTTCTCTCCGAGCCCGTCGTCTCGGATCGCAACGGCTACGTCCGTTTGACGGTGGACGGCAGGTCCCGCCGCATCCGACTGCCGAAGCGGGGCAAACGGCTCACCCTCGCCGTTCCTGCGGGCGAGCACCTGTTCGAGCTCCTGAAGTTGAACGAGTCCGAGAGCAATTCTCTTGCGGTCCGATTCCTTGAAACCGACGGTGAATTTCTCCCGTATAAGGAGCAAAAACCTCTTCGTATCGAGTTCGTCGGCGACTCCATCACGACGGGCTACGGCGTGCGTGCGCCGCAAGCGGACGGGCATTACTGCACCAAAGAGCAGGATTTCACCCTCTCGTACGCCTATCTGACCGCCCGCGCCCTCAACGCCGAATATTCCGTCGTCGCCGCGAGCGGGTGGGGAATGTATCGGTCCAAATATGCCGAGCACGCGATGCCCGACTTTTATGGCTGCGTCGACCTCACGCGCAACGAGAAAAAATACGACTTTTCTTTCCGTCCCGACTACATCGTCCTCGCCCTCGGCACCAACGACTTTTCCTATCTCGCCGACCTCGACGAGGCGGCGCGGATGAGGGAGCTCGTCGCCTTCCGCGACCATACCGTAGCGTTCGTTCGACGCCTCCTCACGGAAAATGCGAAGGTGATCTTCGTTTACGGGTTTGCCGGTTCCGAGAGACAGGCGGGGTTCCCCGCTTTCGCGGAGGAGGTTTGGCGCGCGGTCGACGATCCCCGTTTCTATACCCTCGGGGTCCGTAGCAACTACGATCTCGACGACATCCGCGCCGGTCACCCGGGGAGGAAGACGCACCGTCTCGCCGCCGCTCGTTTGATCCGCATGATCGAGAAGGATCTGCGGTAACGCAGCAAAAGCGAGAGACCGAATGAGCGCTATAGGCGCTCATTTTTCATTTTCGCTCTTTACAGATAGGGTAACGTTGCTTTATAATACTCTTATGGAAAAGAGCAAGCTTCATGCGTTTTTACTGTCCCCCGCGTTTCTCTTCGCGGCGGAAGCGCTCCTCACGGCGGCGGTCGCCGTCGGCGCCGTTTTCTACGTGCAGGCGAATGCGGTCGTGTATCGCTTGTGGAAGGTCGCGCTGATCGACCTGACTTTCGTGCTGGCAGGCGGCGCATTTTTCACGCTTGCCTTTTTCGAGAAGCGCCCCGAAACGGCGGGCAGACTCTTCTTCGTTCCATTCCTCGTCGGCGCGGGACTCTTTGCCGCGCTGTTCTTCGGCGGGCAGACTCTTTTCGGGGTCTGGTTCGATCGAACGATCTCGTCTTACGTCGGCGTGTCCGTCGCGCTGTCTTTTGCTCTCGCTTGTCTGATTGCGGCGACCGCCTTCGCTGCCAAGCGGGATCGTCGCTATTTCGTTTGGAGCGGCGCGGCGTTTGCTCTCCTCGTTTACGTCGGCGCGCTCTTTTCCTCCCTCTTGACCTTGCCGCACGGCAGGGCGTTCAAGAGCTTCTCCAAGGTCTCGCATCGTTTCGAGACCGCGAGCGCGGAGAGCTACGAACTAACCGCGGAGGATCGCCAAAAGACCCTCTCTTGGTTTGAGCGCCTTTTCGCGGGTGAGGGGCTCCCCTTTGACCTCTCCCTCGGCAGCAAACGCCTCTCCGAGAATCGCTCGGATTGGACCGAGACCCTCGACTACGCCGAGTATACTTCCGACGACGTTCGCGACCTGCGGCGCGTCTTTACGCACGAGGCGACGGGGGTGGAGGCGTGCCTGATCGCCGCCTATTATCCCTCGACCGTCACCGTCGAATGGAAGGTCGTGGTGACCAACCGCGGCGGGGCGGCGTCTCCCGAGCTCACCGATCTCTACGCGCTCGACGCTTCCGTTCCCGTTAACGATCCCACCCTGTATTTCAGCGGCGGCAGTGACGAATCGACAGAGGATTTCGCGCTCTATTCCCGTTCCCTCGGCTCGCGCACGCTCACGTTCGACACCGTGAACGGCAGGAGCTCGACGCTGTATCTTCCTTTCTTCAACCTGTCGGGCGATAAGGGCGGCGCCACGGTCGGGATCGGCTGGTCGGGCGATTGGACGGCGAGCTTCGCGTCCGAACGGGGCGCGGTCACGGCGCGGGTCGGACAGCGCGAACTCCGCGGCTGCCTCTTGGCGGGTGAGAGCGTACGCACGCCCCTCGTTTCCTTGGCGCTCTACACGGGCGGCAACCCGCTGAAAGGGTTCAATCTGTTTCGCGCGGATATTCGCCGTGGGCTCGGTGAGGAGTACGACGGCGCGAATCTGCTCATGTTCGGCGGCGCGGAGGGTCAGGACGACACCACGCGTGCAGGCGAAGCGGGCACGAAAGCCTACGTCGCCGCGCTCCGAGAGGCGGGTCTCTTGGACGATCTCGATTACGCTTGGTACGACGCGGGTTGGTACGACACCGCCGGCACGGGCGACTGGCGCGGGTCGATCGGTGACTGGGTCGTCGACGGGGCGAAGTATCCGAACGGCTTCGGCGCGGTCTCGGACTACCTCGAAGGGGAGGGCGTCGAGACCCTCCTGTGGTACGAGCCGGAGCGCGTGCCCCTCTCCTCGGATCTGTATAAGTCTTTGTCTGCCGATCCCTCGCGTGCCTCGTGGCTGATCGCGCCGAAGAACGGCGGCACGGACTGCTTGTTTAACCTCGGCGACGAGGAGGCGCTCGCCTTCCTGATCGACCGCGTCGCGACCTCGCTCCTTGCGAACGGCGTCTCCTTCTATCGGCAGGACTTCAATATCAACCCGCGCGCTTACTGGCAGAGCGCGGACGAGCTCCTCTACGGCGGCAGAGTCGGCTTTGCGGAGAATAAATACGTCACGGGCGAATACGCCTTCCTCGACGGGCTCAAGGCGCGTATCCCCGGGATCCTCATCGACAACTGCGCTTCGGGCGGCAGACGTATCGACCTCGAGATGTGTCGTCGCTCGATCCCCCTTTGGCGCAGTGACTATCAATGCAAGAAAGAGAAAACGGACCTCTCCGAGGCGACGCAGTATCAGACCTACGGCCTCAGTCTGTGGCTCCCTTATTCCTCCGTTACCAACCCCTGCGCGACGACCGAGTACGATTTCCGTTCCCTTCTCGGTGCATACGTGATGTGTTACGGCGACGTGATCTACGACGCCCCCTCCGCCTACGCTTGCTTCGTCGGCGACTATCTCGCGGTGAAGGAATACTTCGCGGAGAACTACTATCCGTTGACCCCCTGCACGCCGCGCTCCGACTTCGTCGCGATGCAGTTCGGCACCGCACACGAGGGCGTGATCCTCGTCTATTCCCGCGAGGGGTCCGAGGGACGGGAGACCCTCTCGCTGAACGGGCTGTTTGCGGATAAGAATTATCGACTCCGCTCGATCTCGGGCGATCCCATCACCGCGGGGCAGGGCTCCGATCTGATGAAACGAGGCTTTACGCTCGAGGTGAAAGAGCGGACGGCGTATTTGATACTTTACAGCGAGGAATGACGAAATGAAACTGACTTATTTGCCGATCGGCGATCAGAAATACACGGACAGATCGGACGACTACGCGCGTTTTATCCTGAAGAAGCAACTGCTCGACGAGTCCCTTTGGCGGCGCTTCGTCGAGGTCTTCCGCACGCGCGAGGATGCGGCGGATCACGGATGGCGCGGCGAGTACTTCGGCAAGATGATGCGGGGCGCCTGCCTGACGTATCGCTATCTCCCCGACGATCGCTTGTACGCGCTGTTGGAGCGCACGGTGCGCGATCTCCTCTCCACCGCGGACGACGCGGGCAGGATCGCCACCTATCCCCCCGAGCACGAGCTGGTCGGGTGGGACGTGTGGTGCCGCAAGTACGTCCTCGTCGGCTGCCTTCACTTTTACGAGATCTGCCGTGACGACGCGCTGAAAGCGGAGATCCTCACGGCGATGGACCGCCATCTCACCGCTCTCGAGGCGAAGGTCGGCGACGGCAAGATCTCCATCACCGATACCTCCGAGTGGTACGGCGGCATGAACGCCTCCTCGATCCTCGAGCCCGTCGTGGAGATGTACAAGCTGACCAAAGATGCTCGTCACCTCGCCTTTGCCGACCATATTATTCGCGCGGGCGGGTGCAAGGCGGGCAGTGTGATCGAGGCGGTGAAGGCGGGCGTCCGTCCTGCCGATTTTCCCACGACCAAAGCCTACGAGACGATGTCCTTTTTCGAGGGACTCCTCGCCTATTACGAGGCGACGGGGGAGGAGAAGTATCTCGAGCTCGTGGAGCGCTTTGCCGATCTCGTCGAGGAGCACGAGGTCACCGTCGTCGGTTCGGCGGGCTGCCGCGACGAGCATTTTAACGAGTCTTATGACGCCGAGGTTGAGAAATACCCCGACAAATACGTGATGCAGGAGACTTGCGTGACCGTGACTTGGATGCGCCTCAATGAGCGCCTTTTGCGTGCGACGGGGTGGGTGAAATACGCCGACCGCATCGAGCTTTCCGCCCTCAACGCCCTTTACGGCGCGGTGAATCTCTACGGGGAAAAACAGTACGGCAAGGAGGAGAAGGCGTGGCTGGGCGGGCTCCCTTTCGACAGTTACAGCCCTTTGGTGGGCGCGCGTCGTGGCGTGGGCATCGGCGGCTACAAAAGGTTCGCCGCGGGCGGCTTTTACGGTTGTTGCGCCTGCATCGGCGCGGCGGGCACCGCGCTCTATCCTCTCGCGTCGGCGATGGCGTCCGAGGACGGTTTGACCTTTCTCTTTTATCACGCGGGCACGGTGCGCTTCTCGGCGGGCGGCACCCCCGTTTTGATCGAGATCACGGGCGACGTCACGGAGGGCGAGGTCAAGATGACCCTCCGCCCCGAGCGTCCCTGCGAGTTCACTTTGCGCCTTCGCATCCCGCGCGGCGTCGGGTTTTCCGCCCCGACGGTTTGCGGCGAGACTATTCTCCCGGAGGAAGGCTTCGTCACGATCAGTCGCACTTGGTCGGACGGCGACGAGATCACCTTGCCCGTCCATCCTTGTCTGTCCTGTTCGGAGCGAAAGGGAAGGATCGCCGTCTCGTACGGTCCCTTCGTCCTCGCGCGCGATACGGGCAAGGAGTCTGTCTTTGCTCCCCGTCGTTTTGTCCCTAACGAGTCTCTTGATTATCGCCTCCTTCGTCCCGCAGAGGGCGAACGGCTTCGCATCGAGGTCACCTTGCGGGGCAAGAAGTACCTTTTCACCGATTACGCCTCCTGCGGCAAGCATTGGACGCGCCGCCGTTCCCGCGTGACGGTTTGGCAAAAGGGCAAGTAATATCGCAGACGAAAAAACGGAGCGGGATCGTACCGCTCCGTTTTTTTTGTGTCTCTAATGCTGTCTCTTATTGATTCTTCGCAGGAGGTTCTCCCTCGTTTTCTTTTGCGGGGTTCGCCTCTTCGTCCTTCTGCGTGAGCGACTTGAGGGCGGCGTTCGCTCTCTCCTTCCTCGATGCGCGCGCTTCTTTGGAACGGAAGAGGTAGAAGGGCACCCCTTTCCTGCGGCAGACGATCAGACGGATCAGGCAGAAGATGCCGAAGATCACGCCGAGCAGTACGGCGTAGGGCACGACCGCGACGATCGCCTTCAGGATCCAGCCGAACAGCGCGCCGATGCTCTTGCCGCTGCCCAGGAAGGTCGCGCCGAGATTCTGCCAAAAACTCGGTTCCTCGTAGGTTCCTTGCTCGTAGAGGGTGATATACACCGTGCTGTAGTCGCTCGACTTCTTGTAATCGGACAGTCTGTCGTTGTATCTGTCGATCTCCGCGGCAACGTCCTGTATCTTTTCATAGATGGTCACTTTATCGGTGAAGGTCGTCGCCTCCTCCGCCAGCGCTTCGAGAGCCGCTTTCTTGGCGATGAGAGCGTCGCGCTCCTGCTCGGCGCTGAGATAACGGTCGGTGATGTCCTCTCCCGAGATCTCCTGCGATTCCACCGTGCCGCTTTCGCCCACCGCATGGAGGAAGGCGTTGAGTTTCTCGGTCGGAACGCGCAGTGTGAATGTGTATCTGCCTCCGGACGAGGTCGAGGAACTCTGCTCGTAGCCGCCCGCTTCGGCGAGAGCGCCGCGGATCGAGGAGGCAGTCTCCGCATAGTCTGTGACAGTCAGCGCAATGTCGACGGTGTAGACCATCATGCGGTCGGTCGTCAGAATGACCTTTTGCACGGAGCTTCCCCCGGAGGCAGCCTTCCTATAGGGAGCGGAGCTGCTCTCGAGCCGAGAGGTCGCATAGTCGGATTCATAGGTTGAGTCGTTTTTCGTGCACGCCGCGAAGCAGAAAAGCAGGGCGATCACGAGGATCACGGCAGACACGCAGATCAGAGTCTTTTTCATATTGCCTCCCCATTCGGTTTTTCTATATGACTATTATAGCACCGTTTCGTTCAAACGAATAAAAAGAAACGATTAAGACTTTTTTAATAGTGCAACGGTAAATGTGAATCGCGCCTATGCGGAATTGCGTCCGCAACCGCGGATGCAATGTCGAGCGCAGCGAGATACATCATGTTTGCGCAGCAAATACATCATGTCGCCGAAGGCGATACGAAAAAGTGAAGTTACTTCGTAGTGAAGTTCGGCTTGCGCCGAGTGAAGTTGCTACGCAGTGAAGTTTGTGCCAAAGGCACAAGTTGTGGATGGAGAGATGATGGTGAAGTTACTTCGCAGTGAAGTACGGCTACCGCCGTGTGAAGTTACTGCGTAGTGAAGTTTGTGCTGTAAGGCACAAGTTGCGGGTCGCACAGCGCGCATAATGCGGCGCTGATGCTCCGAAAAAGAACGCTCGTTGTGGACTTCTTGTTTTTTCTTAAAGAACGCACCGCACGATTTCCCTCTCATAGCTATTGACCCGCGGAGCCGCGCTTCCTGCTATCCTTTGCTATGCGGTTATTGTCACAATCGCTGCCCTTTATATATCATTCGCTCGCTTGCGAGCGATCTATCCTTTCAAAAATAGTGTATGTTTTACGTCTATTTGATTTAAAATGCGAGCTCTGCTCGCAAAAAAT
>JAFSZO010000076.1 GCA_017455605.1 Clostridia bacterium | reverse complement strand
CGCCCGTGGCAAAACGGGCAGGGTATACGGTGATCTCGTGTCCATCCTGACCGTCCTAAAGTCTCTGCCGCTTGCCTACAACAAGGATATGCAGGAGGACAAGGAAGGCTTCTTCGACGCGGTGGATACCGTCAAGGCGTGCCTCGAGGTCTATGCCCCGATGATCCGGGGAATGACCGCCCGCCCCGACCGTATGCTTCGCGCGGCGAAAGAGGGCTACATCAACGCCACCGACCTCGCGGATTACCTCGCGAAGAAGGGGGTGCCTTTCCGCGAGGCGTACAAGCTTGTCGGCGAGATCGTGGAGAGCGCGTCCAAGCAAGGCGTGACCCTCGACGAGATCCCCCTCGAGAGCTACAAGGCGCATTCTCCCGTCTTCGACGCCGACCTCTACGAGGCGATCAGCCTCGAGACCTGCGTGGCGAAACGCACCTCCGAGGGAGGCACGGCTGTCTCCTCGGTCGAGAAACAACTCGCCTCGATCCGTACCAAACTCGCGGCGTATTAACGAGATCAAAAGGGAAACGCGATTTATTACACGAAGAAACGGGAGCCTTTCCCGTTTTTTTACCGCTTATCGAGGGTGGTTTTGCAGTTTCAGTAGTCCTTTTTCCCCAAAAGATAATCGACGGAAACGTTGAAAAAATCCGACAATTTTACCAAATTCGGAGCGGTTGGCTCAGCGCGATCCGTTTCCCAATAGCAAACGACGGAAAAGCTGACGCCGATCTCGGTCGCCAGTTTCGCTTGGCTGATCTTTCGCTCCTTTCTGAGCTCCAAAAGTCGTTCCGCAAACACTTTCATATCAATAATATACTCAAAATATTTAGCAAAATCGTTGACACTCAATATATTGAGCGTTATAATGACTTCATAATCGGTGCATAGCACTAAAAGCTTAAGGAGGAAATTATGGATATCAACGAATTGTATGAAAAGTACGTCAAACTGCTCGCCGAAGAGGATAAAAACTTGGTGAACGTCGCCTTTGACGAAATGAAGTCGAGTCAGCACGAGGAAGCGGCAAACCATTTCGATCAGCTTTACGTCAAGGACTCCACCAACTATATGGCTTTCTATTTCAGAGCATATAACAAGAGCTTTTTGGGGAAGCGCGGCGACGTTTATCCCGACGCACAGACTTTGACTTCCGCTTTCAATATGGCGTGCAAAAAGGCTCTGGCGGCGAAAGGCGACGCGGAGCTCAATTTGTCTTTGATCGTGCAGCTTTATCGCGAAGCGATGGAGAATCTCGCGGATAATGCGGTCGAAGAGGTGGATTCCAACGGACACTCTTCCAATCCGGACAGGACGAAAATCAAGAAGATGCTGCGGGAGAATATGATCGCCTTGGCGAGAGACAACGCCGAAGCCATCAAAGGTTATGCCGACTTGAAGGCGTACGTCGTCGAATATCTGAAAAAGATCGAGCATTGGGATCTGAAGAACATCGGGGCGGTGATCGTCACCTACGATCCCTCTTACGCCGAAACCTATCAAAAGAAACTGAAAAAGTCCAAGATCATCAAGATCGTCGTCGCGGGTGTCGCTTTTGCGATCGTTCTCGCCATCGTTTTGGCGATCGCTCTGTAATGGGTCGATCTTAAAAAACAAATCGTTCGGCAGGCATCGGATTCATGCGGTGTCTGCCGTTTTTCTTGTTGATTGCGGGCTCGCCACGCGAGAGGAGCGATCTTGCGAAGAAAAAATTCGCAAATATAGTTGTAATTCCCTTTTGAGTATGCTAAAATAATAAAACCATTATTGAATATAGGAGAAAACTATGTTGGAAAATATCCTTATGGCAGCCATTGATCCCGGTGTGCGTTCGATCATCTCGAATATTTTGATCATCCTGATGTCGGTCATATCGATCGCCATCATCGTGGTCGTGATGATGCAGGAAAGCGAGACGGGCGGCGTGTCCGCTATTTCGGGCGGCACCGACGAGAAGTTTTACGGGCAGGAGACCGGTCGTTCCAAGGAGCAGATCCTGAAGCGCGTCACCTTGATCCTCGGCGCCGTTATGCTCGTCCTCTCCGTGGTCTTCTTTATCGTCAAGCCCCTCTGAGGCGCATTCATCGCATAATACGACAGACAGGGGGCAGCGAATGCCCCCGTTTTTTTGAGAAATATGGAAGGGATCAAGATCGTCGCGACCAACAAGAAAGCCTATCACGAGTACTTCATAGACGAGACCTATGAGGCGGGCGTCGTATTGGTCGGCAGCGAGGTGAAGAGCGTCCGCGGCGGCAAGGTCAGCTTTGCCGACAGCTTCGTCTCGATCAAGGACGGGCAGGCGATCCTCGAGAATTTTCACATCACGCCCTACGAAAAGGGCAGCGCCTTCAACCCCGAGGCGCGCCGCGATCGCGTCCTGCTCCTTTCTCGGCGGGAGATCGATCACCTGCGTGCGGCGGTGGAGCGCAAGGGCTACACCATCGTCGCCACCAAGATCTATTTGAAGCATTCTCTCGTGAAGTTCGAGATCGGACTCGCGCGGGGCAAGCACAGCTACGACAAACGTCAATCGTTAAAGGAAAAACAGCTCGACCGCGACGCGCGGCGGGCGATACAAGGAGAGTAATATGAACAAGGAAAGCATCTGTTTACACGGTGGTTACAAGCCCGGTACCGGCGAGGCGAACGTCCTGCCGATCTATCAGAGCACGACCTACGCCTACGATACACCGGAGGAGCTGGCGCACCTGTTTGACGTGCCGAAGGACGGGCACATCTACACCCGCATTTCCAACCCCACGACGGCGGCGTTCGAGGAGAAGCTCGCGCTGCTCGAGGGCGGCGTGGCGGCGATGATGACCTCTTCGGGGCAGGCGGCGACGATGACCGCCGTGCTGACCGTCGCCAAGGCGGGGGACAACGTCGTGGCGTTCCCGACCGTGTACGGAGGCACCTTTAACCTGCTCAAAGTCACGCTGGACAGGCTGGGCGTGGAGTGCCGCTTTATCAAGCCCGGGATGACCGACGCCGAGATCGAGGCGCTGATCGACGACAAGACCAAGATGATGTTCGGCGAGACCATCGCCAACCCCGCGATGGTGATCTTTGACTTCGACCGCTACGTGCCCCTCTGCCGCAAGCACGGGCTGCTCCTCGCGATCGACAACACCCTCGCGACGCCCGTTCTCGTGAACCCCATCAAGCACGGCGCCAACGTCGTCGTGCACAGCACGACCAAATACCTCGACGGCCACGCCATCGCGGTCGGCGGCGCCATCGTGGACGGCGGCAACTTCGAGTTCCGCGGCAATCCGCGCTACGTCGATTTCACGACGCCGGACGAGAGCTATCACGGCACGATCTACGTGGAGGAAGGCGGCAGGGCGGCGTTCGCACTCAAGGCGAGGATGCAGTTGATGCGCGATATGGGCGTCTCTCCCTCTCCCTTCAACGCCTTTTTGACAAATCTCGGCTGCGAGACCTTGCACCTCAGGATGAAGAAGCACAGCGAGAACGCGCTCGAGATTGCGCGCAAGCTGAAGACCAACCCCCACGTCGCTTGGGTCAAGTACTGCGGCTTGGAGGACGACCCCAATCACGCCCTCGCCGCGAAGTATTTCGAGGGCGGCTTCGGCGGCATGGTCTGCTTCGGCGTGAAGGGCGGCAGGGCGAAGGCGGCGGATTTCATCCGCAACCTCGGCTTTATCCGTCAGCTCACCCACATCGCGGACAGCCGCACCTGCGTGCTGCATCCCGCTTCCACCACCCACCGCCAGCTCTCCGATGCGGAGCTGATCGACTGCGGCATCAGTGAGGATTTCATTCGCCTCTCCGTCGGCTTGGAGAGCGCGGAGGACATCTACGCCGACATCGAGCAGTCTCTCGCGAAATAACAAGGAGGATCTATGCCGATCGTTATCCCGAAGGCTTTGCCTGCCTATAAGGTCCTGTCCGAAGAGAATATCTTCGTTATGGGGGACGTCCGCGCATCTACGCAGGACATCCGCCCGATCGAGCTCGCGATCGTGAACCTGATGCCCACCAAGATCGAGACCGAGACGCAGCTCCTGCGCTTGGTCTCCAATTCCCCTTTGCAGGTCAAGGTCACCCTCATCAAGACCGACACCTACACCCCGACGCACGTCTCCGGCGCTCACCTTTCGCGCTTCTACAAGACCTTTGAGGAGGTGCGCGACCGCAGATTCGACGGTCTCATCATCACGGGCGCGCCCGTCGAGACCCTCGAATTCGAGGAGGTCAAATACTGGAAGGAACTGACCGACATTATGGATTGGGCGGAGCGTTCCGTCACGTCCACCCTCTTCATCTGTTGGGGCGCGCAGGCGGGGCTTTATTACCACTACGGCATCAAGAAGCGCCTCCTGCCCAAGAAGCTGTTCGGCATCTACAAGAATCAGGCGGTCAATCCCTTCGACCCCCTGTTGAAGGGTCTCGACGACGAGTTCCGCATCCCGATGAGCCGCCATACCGAGATCGATCAGGCGGCGGCGCAGGCGGAGCCCGCTCTGGAGGTCCTCGCCCGCGGCAAGGAGTGCGGTATCTCGATCCTCAAGAGCCGTGACGACCGCAAGATCTTCCTGACCGGGCATTCCGAGTACGATCGCGACACCCTTTACAAGGAATACACGCGCGACCTCGATCAAGGCAAGCCCATCGAGCCGCCCGTGGACTACTTTACCGAACGAGGCGACGCGGTGAACGTCAGCTGGAAGAGCACGGCGAACCTGATCTTTTACAACTGGCTGAACTACTACGTTTATCAGGTCACCCCGTTCGACATCGACCATGCGTAACGGGGCGGTCATCGTTAACGCCTATTGGCGCGGAGGAGACGAATGCGCTTCGATGATCTCGGGGTGCCTCGCGCGGCGCGGCATACGCGCGCCTCTCGTTCGAGCCCGAGAGATCACGCTCGATCCCGCCAAGGGGCTCTTAGGGACTCATCCCCTCGATTTTGCGGTATATTACGACAAGGACGAATACCTTGCGCGGCAGCTGGAGGCGCAGGGCGTTCGTCTTTTTAATCGCGCGGAGAGCGTCCGCCTCGCGGACGACAAGATGCTGACCCACCTCGCCCTCGCGGGGCGCGTCCGCCAGCCCAAGACCATCGCCTCGCCCCTCTTCTTTTCGGGGGAGGACGACCCTGCGATCACGGAGCGGATCGAGCGGGAACTCGGCTATCCGATGATCGTGAAGAAGTGTTACGGCGCCTTTGGGCGGCAGGTCTATCTGGTCCGAAACGGCGAGGAGCTCCGTCGGATGCGCAGTTACCTCCTCGAGGAGCCTCACCTATACCAGCAGTTCATCGACTGCGGCGCGTCGGACATCCGCATCATCACGATCGGCGGCAAGGCGGTCTGTGCAATGAAGCGCACGGCGACCGTCCCGGGAGAGTTTCGCGCCAACGCCGAGCTCGGCGGCATCGGCGAACGCATCGAGCTCACGCCGAAGCTCAGACGGATCGCCGAGAAAGCCTCGCGCGCGCTCGGGCTGGAGTACGCGGGCGTCGACCTCTTGTGGGACGAGGAGGGATATCTCGTGACCGAGGTCAATTCCAACGCCCACTTTCGCCTGA
Source organism: Clostridia bacterium (assembly GCA_017455605.1). Taxonomy (GTDB): domain Bacteria; phylum Bacillota; class Clostridia; order Christensenellales; family CAG-1252; genus CAG-1252. The sequence goes on along the minus strand of JAFSZO010000076.1, from coordinate 3,843 downwards.
TCCGCACCGTCACGGGGGTGCCCGTCGACGAACTGTACGCAGACTACATTCTTTCCGTGCTTGAAAAAGGAGAACGAAAATGAAAGACGAAAAACGCGACCTTCCCGAAATGGACGTCACCGATTACACCGACCCCGCGTGCCCCTTTTGCGTGGACGCTTATAAAAAGGACGTCGTGAAACCCATCGACGTCAGATGCGTGATCGAGAAGCTGGACGAGCATCTCGCCCGTAACGATTACGCCGCCGCGGAGCGCCACCTGAAGTATTGGGAGGCGGAAGCGCGGCAGGGGAATGACCTTCGCGGCGAGTTCTCCCTCGCAGAGGAATTGATGGGACTATATCGCAAGCTCGGCAGGAAGGAGGAGGCGATCTCCTACGCCGAGAAGGCGGTGCATTACATCGACCTCACCGAGATCTCGGGCAGCGTGGGCGCGGCGACCGCGCTCCTTAATGCCGCCACGGTGTACAAGGCGTTCGGCGCGGCGGAGCGGGGCGTTCCCCTCTTTGAAGAGGCGCGTCGCATTTACGAAGAGAAACTGCCCGCGGGCGACAGCCGTCTCGCGGGGCTATATAATAATTTCGCCCTTGCATTGGTCGATCTCGCCCGTTACGAAGAGGCGCGCGACCTGTACGCGCGTGCTCTCGCGATCATCGGCGCGACCGAGGGCGGCGAACCCGAGCAGGCGATCACCGAGCTGAATCTCGCCTCCCTCGCCGAACGGCAGTTCGGGCTTGAAGGGGCGGAAAAGGAGATCGAGGAGCACCTCGACCGCGCGGAAAAGCTGCTCAAGCAGCCGGGGCTGAAGCACGACGGCAACTACGCCTTCGTCGCGGAGAAATGCGCCCCCGTCTTCGGCTATTACGGGTGGTTCGGCGTGGAAGCGGAGCTCAAGGAAGAGTCCGCGCGCATTTACGGAGGTAACGCATGAAGGGATTGGAAATAGCGGAAAAATACTATCTCGAATACGGCGCGCCGATGCTCGCCGAGCAGTTCCCCGAGCTCGAGGGGATCGTCGCGGCGGGATTGGTCGGCAGCGGGTCGGAATGCCTCGGCTACGACGACGAGATCTCGCGCGATCACGATTTCGAGCCGGGGTTCGTGCTCTTCCTGCCTCCCGAGGAGGTGGTGGATCGCTCCCTCGCCTTCAAGCTCGAGCGCGCCTACGCGAAGCTCCCGACCGCGTTTATGGGACTCACGCGCAACCGCGACGTTTCCTTTGAGACGGGCAGACACGGCGTCGTGCGCGCGGCGGACTTCTTTCGCGCCAAGGTCGGCGATCCCGAAGGGGACCTGTCCCTCGACAAATGGCTCACGATCCCCGAGCATTATCTGCTCGAGGTGACGGACGGCAAGATCTTTCGCGACGACCTCGGCATCGTGACCGACGTCCGCAAAAAGCTCGCCTATTTCCCCGAAGACGTCCGCCTCAAAAAGCTCGCGGGCGCGCTGATGCTCGCCGAGCAGGCGGCGGGCTACAACTACGAGCGAGTGCTCTCTCGCGGCGACACGGCGGCGGCACAGCTCGCGATCGGCGAATACGTGCGCGAGGTGCTGTCCGTGATCTTCCTGCTCGCGCGCAGGTACAAGCCCTTCTATAAGTGGCAATTCCGCGCCCTCGACGAGGTCGAGACCTTCGCGCCCCTTCGCGAGGACCTCGAGAGCCTGCTCTCCACGGGCAACGGCGCGGGGGAGTCCATCGAGAAACTCAGCCGCATCCGCCGCATCAACGCCGCCCTCGGCGAGGAGATCCGCGCGCAGGGTCTGTCCGACTACGACGGGCTCCGTCTCGATTCCTTTGCCTATTGCGTGAACGGCAAGATCAAGGATCCTTCTCTCCGCAATATGCACGTTATGGCGGGCGCGGAATGACGCGCGAGTGGCGACGAAGGGACGGCGCGCATATACTGTAAAAAAGAAAACGGGGGAATATATGACAGATTCGACGATAAAAACAAAGGAAAGGGCGGCAAAGGTCATCAAAGGGCTGGCTTCCCGCAACATGTGCGGTTATTACGCCGAGGACAAAGAGGAAGCCTTACGCCTCGCGCTGTCCTTGATCCCCGAAGGCTCTCTCGTGACGATGGGCGGCGGGATGAGCGTGTGGGAGATCGGGCTCGCCCCTGCCCTGAAGCAGGGCAATTACCGCTTTATCGATCGCGCGGAGTACGCCGATCCCCGCGAGGCGATGCTGCTCGCCTACGATGCGGACGTCTTCCTCGCGAGCACCAACGCCATCACCGAGGACGGCGTCCTCGTGAATATCGACGGCAACGCGAACCGCGTGTCGGCGATGGCGTACGGACCCAAAAAACTGGTCTTGGTGGTCGGGATGAACAAGGTGACCCCCGACCTCGACAGCGCGATGAAACGCGCGCGGAACGTGGCGGCGCCGAGGAATGCGAAACGCTTCGGGGTGAAGACTCCTTGCACCGTGACGGGCTCCTGCGCCGATTGCAAATGCCCGGACACCATCTGTTGCCAGTTCCTCATCACCCGCTACTCCCGTCACAGGGACCGCATCCACGTGATCCTCGTCGGCGAAGAGCTTGGTTTTTGATGGGAAAGCGACCCGCTTACAAAAAAAGTAAAATTTTTACAAAAAAATCAAAATACCCCTTGACAACGCCAAAAGGAAAAGCGTATTATATATTACGTTCCCATCGCGGGGTGGAGCAGTCCGGTCAGCTCGTCGGGCCCATAACCCGAAGGTCGCGAGGTTCAAATCCCGCCCCCGCAACCATAAGAAAGTCCGCAATTCCTTGCGGGCTTTTTTCGTGCCTAAACGGCGGGATTTGAACGAGAGCGAACAGAAAACGCCACAGTGCGGCGTTTTCCGCGATGCCCGAAGCCTGCCTCGGAGCATTCCGCCGGTAAAAACGATCTGCGACGAGGCAGGCAAGAGCAAATCCCGCCCCCGCAACCATAAAAAGAAAGCAAGCCAAAGTGCTTGCTTTCTTTTTATGTGTTTGTGTCCGCGAGGACACAACATCGTTTGACCGCATTACGCGGTCAACAACGTTTTGCGGCTCTGCAGCAAACAACGTTTTCCCTGCTGCGGGCAGGGAAACATCGTTCTGTTCCCCGCGGACACAAAACGAAGTTACCTACGGCAAACGATGAGTGCTGGGCACAACGATGTTACGGCTTTGCCGTAAACGAGGTTGCGCTCTGCGCAAACGTATGGTAATATAAAAACGAGGTAACTGAATGAAGAACGATAAACTCTCCGACCTGTCAATGGAGCTTTCCGTTGCGGCATTGAAACTATCAGAAGACCTTCGCGCGAAAAAGGAGACTGTGATTTCCAATCAAATCGCGAGAAGTGCTACGAGCGTTTGCGCAAATATCGCAGAAAGTAAATACGGACATAGCCGTGCCGATTTTATCGCCAAACTCGAGATCGCGCTCAAAGAAGCCAACGAAACGGGAAGATGGTTAGAGATGCTATATAAAACAGATCAAATTGATGAGACGACCTACAAATCGATCAATAAGACCTGCTCAACGATCCGCATCTTGCTGATCGCATCCATCAAAACCGCAAAAACCAACGATCATTGATTCCTGTCGGAACGAGTGATATACGCTCCGCGAGTGATATGCCGCGTATTGAACTGTGCTATTGATGATATCGTAGAATTCAAAGATGATGTCCCAAATAATGGACAGCAGCTGTGATATGCTGAAATTGCAGGAATAGCAAGAACATAGATATAAAAAGACCGAGATTGATACAATTTAATTATTCCTCCGCCGATTTTGCCGCTTGAGGGGTAAGTTAGCGTTTGAGGGGTAAGTTGTGAGAGTCGGGTCGTCTCGGCTGTTTTTATCGGTAGAAAT
>JAFSZO010000075.1 GCA_017455605.1 Clostridia bacterium | reverse complement strand
TCTCTGTATGCGGCGCTCGCCGCTTCCTTCTCTCCCCAAACGCAGTTTTTCGCCTACGACGGATACCTCTTTTCGGGTGATTCGGTGGAAATGTTCCGCGAAGCGACTGCCGATTCGGATGCGTTTGAGGGCGTATATCGTATCGACGACGGCGACGATCGCCTCCGCTTCCGCGGGGGGAATATGTACGCGGCGGACGCAGAGGGCAACTATACCGTCAAGAAGGGCTATTATACCGTTTCCCGAGACATCTTGACCTTGACCTCCGTGAATGAGGACGGCACCGATCGCTACGAGAACGGCGTCCTGTATCGTAAACGCTATCTGATGGCGAAGATCACCGTCCCGAGCGAGGAAGAACTCCTCGGCACCAGCCTGGAGGAACACCTCGAAAATTCGAATTTTTCCGAGAAGATAAATACGGATCTATCCGACTATTCCGGCAAAACGATCGCGGTGCTGGTCGAGAGCTTTTTTTCCAAAGATCTATAAAACACTTTTCGCTTCCTCTCGGGATAACGACAGTCTGCTGAGGCGCGCCTGAACGGGCGCGCTTTTTTGTCCGAGAGAACGGTCGGGAGCGGCGCCTGCGAGCCCTCCGTCCGCCCTGAGATCGCGGGCGACGAGAGGGGACTCGCAGAGGGCGATTTCGGCTAAGTTTTTTTAATAATTATTGACAAGCGCGCGTGGTCCATCTACAATGTATCTGTATATTATTTATTGCGCGAGCGATATGCGCGTGATAATATGCGGTCTCGGAGGAAATATGACAAAGAATCTTCACACGAAAATACTCTTGATCTTACTGCTTTGTTTCGCGGTGGCTCTCGTGGCGTTCGCTTGTGCGCCCAAGACGACCACCGTGGTCCCGTCTGCCGGTGGCGGAGGGGGCGGAGGCGGTTCGAGCGGCGGCTCGACGTCACAGATCGACGTGGAAGGAGGAGAGAAGACCGATTCGTCCGTCGACGAATTCTTCTCTTGTTTGAAGGAAGCCCTCGCCGTGGACGACGAGAGCGACACGTTGGCGTTCAAGTTCGTGTCGGAGGATATGACCGTAGTGGAGAGCGGGAAGACTTTCGATATGTACGCCCTTTTCGAGTGCAAATACGACCGCAAGAACGATGCCGAGACCGAATTGCTGTTTGAACTGTACTCTTCTGTTACGCGCGAGGCCGTGTTCGGGCTGTATTACGTGGGCAGTGTCTTCTATTTGAACATCCCCAACGAGGAGGGTGGCGTGAGCGTCTATATGGACGAGTTCAGCCTGCGCGACGTCGTCACCGCCGCGAATAACCTCGGGGACAAGGCGAGCGGAATGTTGGACAGTGTGATGTCCATCGAGATCCCGAGCTTTACCTCGGTCGGCACCTTGATCAACAATATGGCGTCTTCCGCCATCCGCAGCGTGACCAAGACGGTGAAGGGCGATGCGACCTGCATCGTGCTCAAGACCAACCTCAATAAGACCATCAACTACGTCCTCGGCCTCTTGGGCAACCCCATCGTGAAAGGCTTGCTCGAAGGCTTCCAGGTGGACGCCATCCTGACCTCGGCGTTCGGCATTTCGCTGACCACCATCGCGAACTACACCTTTGAAAATATCGTTTGCGACGTGACTCTCAACCTCGAGGGTGGCAAGCTCGTCTCCATCGACGCGGATCTCGGATACGGCACCGAGACCTTCCTGCTCGATTTCACGATCGACAACAAGTATTACGGCACCAACGGCGCGGAGGTCGGCACGATCACCTTCCCCGAGTTCAACGATTACAGGAAGTTCGGCGTCACCAACGTCGAGTTCACCTTCCGCATCGAGCTCAACAACGAGACCGAGAAGCAGGTCACGGTGGAGAACCTGATCGGCGGCGTGCTCCGCGAGTATTTCGGTTTGGATTCGCTCGGCAGCCTCAGCGAACGCACCTTGACCATCGGCGCGGGCACCCTCGGCATCCTCGTGGACGTCAACGCGGAGCTCGACTGGAACCACAACGAGCGCAATTACATAGAGCTCGAGCTGTACGAGATGCGTACCGCGGGCAATAAGCGCATCGGCACGATCTACTACGTCGGCAGCAGGAACGCGCTGTACGTCGATCTGTCTGCGCTCAACTTGCCGAAATTCGTGTACGAAGGCATCAACCTCGCCGCGATGATGAATTCCTTCATCACCGAGACGGTCGCCTCCTTGCTCGGCACCGCCGCAGAGGAGAGCACGGCGGGTGCGGAGACCCGCGAGATCCTGATCGACACCTTTGCTCCGGGCGGCACCTACGAGGACGCTCTGTCCGCCATCGTGCAGAACGGTACCTATCACTTCGTTTCCGAGGCGGGCGAGGACAAGAGCTATGCGAAGCTCGACGTCTTCTCCCTCATCGTGCGCGTCGTCAAGACGATGGAGCGCAAGCCGGGCGGCAGGAAGGCGATCGCGCTGACTCTCGATCGTGAGGCGATCCTTTCCATCGTGGAAGGGCTCGCGAACGACGCCAAGAAGACCCTCGACAGCGCAGTAGCGAACGCCACGAATAATGCCTCCGTGAAAGATCTCGAAGACCGCATCGCGGAGAACGCCGCAACCCTCGAGGACCTCGAGGCGCAGGTCGCCGCTTTGACTCGTCAAAAGGCAGAGGCGGAGGCGCGCGGTGACTACAGCACGGTGTCGAGCCTCAATCAGGAGCTCACCGAGATCCGTCCCTCGCTCGAGGAATGTCAGCGTGCGGCGACCTCGCTCACGGCAGAGCGCGACGCTCTCGTCGACTCTCTGAACAAAAAGGTGAAGTCCGCGCAGGATAGTTTCGACCTGTTCGCCTCGATCGTTGACGGCGTCAATCCGACCCTGTCCAGCACCGACGTCGCGATCCGACAGATCAGGATCGAGCTCGGGCTCGTGGAGAGCGGCTTCGGCATCTATCTCGACGCAGAGATCAAACTGGCGGAGGATACCTTCCTGACCGTCGCGGTGGATCGCGCGTCCTTCGGCTACGAGCCGACCTTCACCGTTGCCAAAGAAAACTTCTCCTCGGTGGGCTACGATACGCTCGAGGAGTTTACGGGCTTCTCCCTCTCGACGCGGATCTCCCTGTCCGGTGATACGGGCAGCCTGACCGAGCTGAATCTCGGCGACGCGCTCGGCGGCGTGATCGGCGAGCTCGCCTGCGTGCTCGGGGTCAAAGAGCCGCTCTCGGGGGGACTGGACGTCTGCGTGGACGCAAACGTCGCGTTCTCTCCCGTCTCGATGTCCGATCTGCTCGGCGGAGCGAATACCAAACTGATCCTGTCGGGGATCGACCTCGCGCTCAATATCTACAAGAGGGCGGATGCCGTTACGAGCGATCTGTCCGAAGCTAATCGTGTGCTCTCGATCTGGTACGGCGAGTACGCGGCGGGGGAGACCGCGGTCTTCGTGGATGCGACCAACCTGTCGCTCTCCTCGGACGGCACGACCTTGCCCAAGTTTATGTATCGCATCCGTTTGGAGGATTACTTTGCCGGCGCGATGGCGGCGGAGGAGGATCTGCCCTCTCTGCCTGCGGGCGCTGCGTCCGACCTCTCCACCGAGCAACTCGTGGAGCTCTTCGGCAACTTCTTCGGCGGACTGTATATCGGCGACGAACTCTCCGTTGCCCTCGCGGACAGGACCCTCGCGGCGGTGATCGGACTGCTCCTCTCGGACAAGAATACCGAGACCGTCCTCGACCTCGACGCCTCGAGCAAGGTCTATCTGAAGACGGCGAACGGATTCGAGATCGGCGCGAGGATCGCCTTCGATACCGCGAAAGACAATGTGATCGGCTACGTGAATCCCTACGTCGCGTTCGACGTGTCGAATATCTCCGTCGTGCTCGGCAAGAGGGAGGTGCTCCCCGCCGCAGTCGTATCGCAAGCGGGCAAAGAGTATCGTGACGTCACCGCCCTCGACAACGTCTACGTGCAGTTCGAGGCGGATCTCGACTACGCCTTCTCGGATATGAGTTACGACTTCACCGACTTTATGCAGGAGCTCGGCGGCATCCTGCCCGAGAGTATCGGCAGCGTGCTGATGAACACCGCTCTGACCCTCGATATCGACGAGGACTTCTCGGGTCGGTTCGCGGCTCGCGTCAGCGCGAATATCGACCTGTCCGACGGGCTCGACTTCGACGCGAAGATCGAACTCTTGCGTAACGGCGATCTCCTCTTTGCGATCTATTACGACGGGCTCTACGTCTACGTCGACGCGGAAGGGCTCGCGACCCTCGCCTCGGACGGCGGCGTGTACGGGCTGAATATCCCGAAGTTCCGCATCCGCGTGGGGTCGCTCTCTTGCGGGTGTACCTGTGAGGAATGTTTGGAGGCAGCCTATTGCGACGGCTTGCACTGCGCCTACGGATGTGCCTGCGCTCATTGCGCGAGCGCGGTCGCCGCGGCGGAAGACGGCTCGGGCGCGATGGCGTACCTCGGTCTGCTCGATCGGATCGACCTGACCACGAAGGGACTCGGCGTGACCTTGATGAAGGACAGCTTCGCGCGCGTGCTCACCATCCTGAACGTGGGCGGCATCGGCGACTCTTTGCCCAAACTTACGCCTTCCGTGCGGCTCGACCTGATCGGCGGCGTGGATATCGGCGTGAAGCTCGCCTACAACGCGAATAACTACGTCGATCTGTCGGTCGGCAAGCTCGGCGTCCTGTTCGAGAAAAAGGATCTCGGTCTCGTGAAGGCGGACTACGGCGATCTGGACTTCAGCGCCCTCGGCAAGCTTTCCGCCGAGATCAGCGGCAAGCTCTCCCTCTCCGTCGAAGCGGGTGCGGCGGACCGCGACGCCAAGGTCGCGACCTTGGTCAAAGCCCTCGCGAATGAGGTGGACTTCGGCATTCGCGTCAACAACCGCGTGAAGTGGGACCTCTCCTTTGACCTCAAGGCGAACGTGGATCTCTCGCAGATGGACTTCGACGACCTCGCGACCGTCGCCGACGTGATCCCGACCGCTCAGATCTATTTCGCTCTCTACAACGATTCCGACGCCGCCGCGCGCAAGCTGATGCTCGCGCTCTATTTCGACGGCGCGACCTCTACCGCCTATCTGCGTGCGCCTTGGCTCGGGATCGGTGCGATCCGCTATACCGTGGATCTCAACGCACTCTTCCTCGAGAACGTGGTCGCGGCGGTCGCCGCTGCGGGCGGCGAGAGCGTCACCGATACGAGCACGCTCTCCAATCTCGCCGTGCTGATGCTGGACGAGAAGGGGGTCAGCGTAGCCTTCAGCGGCGCGCTGATCGCGGGCGTCATCGAGGCGATGCAACTCAATCTCGACATTGACGTTTCCGAGATCCTGCACAACGTCAACGTGGGCGTGGACCTCGACGGCGGGCTCAGTCTGAACTTCGGCGCGGTGCTCGAAGGCGCCGAACTCGTTGCCGGCGTGACCGGTATGGGCGTGGGCGTGGACAGCTATCTGCCGCTCGAGTCCTATATATTCAAGGACGAGGACGGTCTGCGCAAGGAGGAATACGTC
>JAFSZO010000009.1 GCA_017455605.1 Clostridia bacterium | reverse complement strand
TCATAGAGTACACTTTTATCTATACTCTCTTTGAGCGCGATTTCGCCATTTGCAATCTCGCGGACGTCTTCTTGACCGTCGGCGTCGTGATGGTGGTGATCTATCTGATCGTGCTGCTGGTTGACGAAGCGAAGAAGGGAAAAGCCTTGCCGGCGGAAGCCTCGAAGAAAAAGGAGGAGCAATCGCTCCAAGCGCAGGAGGTCTCCGATGTTTCGGACGAAGCGAGCACCTCTGCCGAAACGCCCTCGGACGAGGCGGCGGCTCGGGGTGAGGAGGAGCGGAATGACTGAACGTTTCGTTTCAGCCGCGGAAGGCGTCCGATTGGACGTCTTTTTGTCCGAAAAGCTCGGCAAGACCCGTTCCGCCGTCACGAAAGCGATCCAAGACGGATTCGTCAGATTGAACGGCGTCGTTCCCGTCAAGTCGGGCGTCAAGGTCGCGATGGGCGACCTGATCGAGGCGGACATCCCCAATCCCTGTCCGATCTCAGCCGCGCCGCAGGATATCCCCATTGATATCTTGTACGAGGACGCCGACATCGCCGTGGTGAACAAGCCGCAGGGCATGGTCACCCATCCCGCCGCGGGATCTCCCGACGGCACTCTCGTGAACGCTTTGCTCGCTCGCGTTTCCGATCTCAGCGGCATCAACGGCGAGATCCGACCGGGGATCGTGCATCGTTTGGATAAGGACACTTCGGGCGTGCTCGTGATCGCGAAGAACGACGCCGCGCATCTGTCTCTGTCCGAACAGATCTCGCAAAAGACCGCGCTACGCTACTATTACGCGCTCGTCGTCGGCAAGATCGCCGCGGAGGAGGGCGTGGTGGATAAACCGATCGCGCGTAGTAAAAAGGACAGAAAAAAGATGACGGTGGACGAAGGGGGCAGAAAGGCGCTGACCCTTTATCGCGTTCTCGCCCGATTTCCGGGGTATACCCTCGTCGAATGCGAGCTCAGGACGGGACGCACTCACCAAATTCGCGTGCATATGAAGAGCATCGGACATCCCGTCGTCGGCGATCCCGTTTACGGTAAGGACAGCCCCCTTGCGCCGCACGGACAGTTGCTCCACGCGCATAAACTCGTGCTCGATCATCCCCGAACGGGGGAGAGAATGAGCTTTGAAGCGCCCTTGAACGACGACTTTGCCGCTGCGCTCGCCAAGCTCGGTTTTTCGGGAAATATCTGAATTATTTTTTGATCTCTTCGTGGGCGTTCGGCGTTGCCGCAATGGTCGAATAGTCGGTGTAATAGACCAGACCGATCTTTTTTGCGGGGTGCCGTCTGACGTTTTTTCTCTCGGTATAGTCCACTTCGACCTTTTGGTCTCCGCGTCGTTCGGAGTAGTAGGCGGCGATCTCGGCGGCGACGAGCAGGACCCTCTCGGGGACGGAGCCTCGCTCGCTCTTGACGATCACGTGCGCCCCGTGCGACTTCGCCGCGTGGAGCCACAGGTCGCGCTCTTTGCCCACCTTAAAGGTCACGGTCTCGTTTTGCAGTCCGCCTTTTCCGCAATAGATCTGGCATCCCTCCGTCTCGAAGGTCAGATAGGGGATCGCGCGTTCTTTCTCTTTCTTTTGCTGCGGTCTCGGCGTCTTGAGGATGCCGGACTCGCGCATCTCCTCCTCGATCAAGGCGAGGTCGCCCGAGGTCTCCGCCATCTTGAGTTCGGCGGTCAGCGATTCGTAGTAGAGCAGGTTATCCTGCGCCGCGCGTAGAATGCTTTCGTTGATCTCCTTGCCGCGCTTGAGCTTTTGATAGTGCTTGAAGAGTTTCTGCGCGTATTCCTTGGGCGAGAGGACGGGATCGAGCGGAATAGTCCGTTCTTCGTTGGCGTAGTAATCGTAAACGGTGACTTCCGTATCGCGCCTGTTTATCTTGTAGAGGTTGGTCGTGATGAGCTCCGCTCGGATGCGGATCTCCTCCGCTTCCGCTCCTTCACGCAGTTTTTCCGTGAGAGCGGCGACGGAGTTTTTCGCTTTTTTGATCGCGGCGTTCAGGGCGTGCTCGAGCGCTTTGGATCCTGCTTTTACGCGGGAAATGCGGTCGGCGAGAGAGTACACTTCGTCCGCCGCTTGGTTGAGGGAGTCTATCCTCTCCGCTTGGTCGGAGGCAGGCAGGTAAGGGTAGAAATCCTGCGGGGCGCTCCGCTTCAAACTAGGGGCATAGTAGGGACTGTGCCGTACGTCCGAAAAGGCGACGGCAACTCTCGCGACGGAGGCGGGCGTGACCTCGCCCGACGCCCTCGCCATGGTGAGAATGGCTTCCGCCGTCGGGGCGGCGATGCCTGCGGCTCCCTTGACGAGGAGGTCCTTGTATCTGTCCTCCGTCGAGCCGTCAAGCAGCCTCTTGATCGCCTCTTCGTCGCCCACGAACGGTTTGTTTTGCTCGGGGGGCAGATACCGTGCGCCGACCATGATCTGACGCTTTTGCTTTTCGTCTGGGACGAGCTTATACAGGGAGTCGAGGATGCGCCTCTCGTCGTTCAACAGAATGACGTTGCTGTACCTGCCCATCAGTTCGCACACCAGGGTGAATTCTTCCTCGTCGAACATCTCGTTGCGCGCCTTCATCCGTATCTCGACGATGCGGTCGGCGTGTTCGACGGATACGCCCTTGATCACCGCGGCGCCGACGTATTTACGTAGGACCATCAGGAAGGGCGGTGCGGCGTAGGGGTTCTCCTTTTTGTTTTTCGTCAGATGGATGCGCGGGCTGTTGGGATTCGCACTGAGGACGAGCAAGAGATTCGTGCGTCCGTTGTAGACGCCGATCGTGATCTCGTCCTTTTCGGGCTGACAGATCCTGCGGATCTTTCCCCCTGCGAGAGCTTCGTCGAGTTCCGACGCAAGTGCATTTAAAGTGACGTAATCGCTTGGCATATCGAAATTTTACCATAAGAAAAGGGTATTATCAAGAAAATATTTATATAAAGATTAATTCGCTTGCGCAACGACGGGCGGGTATGCTATTATATTTCTTGCAATTCTATACGGAGGATTATAGTCATAATGAGTAAAAAACCTGTTTTGAAACTTACCGTCGCCAAAAAAGAGTTCGACCTTCCTTACGAGGTCAAGAATTCTCCCTTGACCGATGTCTACACCTTTACGGTCGAGGGCGATCTGTGGAACGTCTGTTCCGATCTCGCCTATCAGCAGAATAAGGGCAAGTTCAATATTCTCGGTTTCCGCAAGGGGCACGTGCCTCGTTCGGTCATCGAGCAGAATTACGGCAAGGACGTCTTCGTCGCCGACACCGAAGAGGTCGCGGTGAACGAGGTCTACAACGCGTTGATGGACTCCAAGACCGTGAAGGTCGAGCGCCTCGCCATGCGTCCCGCTTTGGACGTCGCGGAGCTTCAGAGCGACAAGGTCACCTTCTCCCTCACCGTGGCGTATCTGCCCGAGGTCACCGAGATCAAGTACAAGGGTCTCGACATCGAGAAGGTCCTTCCCGACGTGGACGGTGCGGTGGAGCGTGAGATCGCCGCGGCGCGTGATCGCGCGGGATACTGGAATAACGTGGAGCGCGCCGTCAAAGTCGGAGATCAGATCCTTCTCGATTACAGCGGTTCCGTGGACGGCGTGAAGTTTGACGGCGGCACGGCTGAGAAGCAGACCCTCGTGATCGGCAGCGGCAGCTTTATCCCGGGATTTGAGGATCAGCTCGTCGGCACCAAGGCGGGCGACGACAAGGACGTCGTCGTGACCTTCCCCGAGGACTATCACGCGAAGGACCTCGCCGGCAAAGAGGCGACTTTTGCCTGCAAGATCCATTCCGTCAGCGAAAAGGTCCTGCCCGAGCTCGACGACGACTTTGCGAAGGACGTCAGCGAGTTCGACACCTTCGATGCATACAAAGCCGATCTCGTCAAGAAAGCGGACGAGCGTGAAAAGAAGAACGCCGAGATCGCCACGTCCAATCGGATCATGGAGGCGGTCATCAAGGCAAATCCCATCGAGCTTTCCGAGGCGCAGATCGAGTATCGTGCGAATAAAATGCTCGAGGATATGAAGAAGCAGATGCAGAGCAGCGGCATTCCGTTCGAAGCGTATCTCCAATATATGGGCAAGACCGAGGCTGACCTCCTCGCGACCTACAAGGACGAGGCGAAGGAACGCGAGCTGACCAACTTCATCATGAGCTACATCATCGAGAAGGAGAACCTGCAGGTCACGCAGGCGGACTTCGACGCGGCGATCGAGGTCAGGGCTGCTTCCGCAGGCAAGAAGGCGGGGGACTACCGTCGTAATATGAAGCAGGAAGAGGCGGATTACATCCTCAATACTCTGATGACCGACAAGCTCGTTAAGTTCCTCTCGGACAACAATAATATCAAGTAATAAAAGGACGCAAATCGTCAATAAACTATTAAGCGAGGTGTGAAAATGGAAAAAGAGAAAATCGCGAGTACGCTCATTCCTTACGTCGTGGATCAGACCAAGAACGGCGAGAGGTCCTACGATATCTTTTCCCGTATGTTGGAAGACCGCATCGTTTTCCTCTCGGGTCCCATCGATAATGCGATGGCTTCCCTCGTCGTCGCGCAGTTGATCTATCTTGAGGCAAAGGACCCCGAGAAGGACATTTTCCTCTATATCAACAGCCCGGGCGGCAGCGTCGTGGACGGTCTCGCGATCTACGACACGATGAATTATATCAAATGCGACGTCAATACCATCTGCATCGGCGAGGCGATGAGCATGGGCGCTCTGCTGCTCTCCGCCGGCGCGAAGGGTAAGCGCTATGCGCTCCCCAACGCCGAGATCATGATCCATCAGGTCCTCGTCTCGGGCGGGATCGGCGGGCAAGCCACCGACGTGGAGATCTACACCACGCATTTGATGCGTAGCAAAAAGAGACTCAACGAGATCCTCAGCAAGAATTCCGGTCAACCCTACGAGAAGGTCTGCGAAGACACCGAGCGTGACAACTTCATGACCGCCGAGGAGGCGCTCGAATACGGTTTGATCGACAAGATCTACAAGACCAGATAACCAACCCACGGAGGCAGGATGTCAGTAAAATTCGAAGAAGAAAACAAGTGTTCCTTTTGCGGCAAAAAGAGCATCGAAGCGAGACGGATGATAGGCAGTAACGCCGGCGTCTGTATCTGCGAGGATTGCGTCAAGCGTTGCGCCGACCTTTTGAAGGAGGAGGTCCCTCTCCCCGAGAAGGAAAAGGAAGTATTGCCCACTCCGCGCGAGATCAAGGCGAAGCTCGACGAGTACATCGTCGGACAGGACGAGGCGAAAAAGACCCTCTCCGTCGCCGTGTACAATCATTACAAGCGCATCAGCAAGGATATGGACGCATCGGACGGCGTGGTTCTCGAGAAGAGCAACGTTCTTTTGCTCGGCCCGACCGGTAGCGGCAAGACCCTTCTTGCCAAGACCTTGGCGGGCATCTTGAACGTGCCTTTTGCCGTGGCGGACGCCACCACCTTGACCGAGGCGGGTTACGTCGGCGAGGACGTGGAGAACATTCTCCTGCGACTGATTCAGAACGCGGACTACGATGTGGAGCTGGCCCAGCGCGGCATCATCTACATCGATGAGATCGACAAGATCGCCCGCAAG
>JAFSZO010000074.1 GCA_017455605.1 Clostridia bacterium | reverse complement strand
TATCAAAAAATTGTGAAAAATATGCAATTTTTATTTGACCGCGTCGCGCGTGGCGCGTATAATATGGATACGATAACTCTTTTAGGAGACACGACTATGGACAAGAAAGACATCAAGAAAGTGGTTCTCGCCTACTCGGGCGGACTGGACACCTCGATCATCATCCCTTGGCTCAAGGAGAACTATAACAACTGCGAAGTCATCGCGGTCGCCGCGAACGTCGGGCAGGCGGACGAGCTGGACGGCCTCGAGGAGAAGGCGATCAAGACCGGCGCAAGCAAGATCTACATCCTCGACCTCACGGACGAATACGTGAACGAATACATCCTGCCCACGATGCAGGCGGGCGCCCTGTATGAGGAATATTACCTCGGCACCTCGCACGCTCGTCCCGTCATCGCGAAGGCGCTCGTCGAGATCGCGAAGAAGGAGAAGGCGGACGCCATCTGCCACGGTTGCACGGGCAAGGGCAACGATCAGGTCCGTTTCGAGCTCGGCATCAAGCACTTCGCCCCCGAGATGAAGGTCATCGCCCCGTGGCGCGAATGGTCCATCAAGTCGCGTGAGGAGGAGATCGCCTACGCCGAGGCGCATAACGTACCCCTCAAGATCAACAAAGAGACCAACTACAGCAAGGATAAGAACCTGTGGCACCTGTCCCACGAAGGCCTCGACCTCGAGGACACGGGCAACGAGCCGCAGTACGAGAAGAAGGGCTTCCTCGAGATGGGCGTCTCCCCCATCGACGCGCCCGACGCCCCCACCTACGTCGAAATGGAGTTCGTGAAGGGCGTGCCCGCCACCTTGAACGGCAAGAAGATGAGCCCGAAGGAGATCATCCTCGCCCTCAACAAACTGGGCGGCGAGAACGGCATCGGTCTTATCGACATCGTGGAGAACCGTCTCGTCGGCATGAAGTGTCGCGGCGTCTACGAGACCCCGGGCGGCACCATCCTCTACAAGGCGCATTCCTACCTCGAGAGCGTGACCCTCGACAAGCTGACGATGCACGAGAAGCAAAAGCTCGCGATCACCTTCGGTGAGCTGGTCTACAACGGGCAATGGTTCAGCCCTCTCCGCGAGGCGCTCTCCGCCTTCGTCACCAAGACGCAGGAGTGCGTGACGGGCAAGGTCCGCCTGAAGCTCTACAAGGGCAACGTCATTAAGGCGGGCGTGTGGAGCGACTACTCCCTCTACAGCGAGGAGATCGCCACCTTCGGCGAGAGCGACTACGATCAGACCGATTCCAAGGGATTCATCACCCTCTACGGTCTGCCCACCGCGGTGCAGGCGATCGTGAACGCGAAAGCGAAAAAATGATGTGAACGAAGCCTGTGTCGGTCGAACGGTCGGTAAGAGACGCGATGAGCAAAGCCGACGACGGCGGAACGGACGGTAAGAGTACCCGTCGGTATGAGCAAAGCCGGCGTAGGGCGAAAGTCAGGTAAGAGGCAAGATATGAGCAAACTATGGGCGGGACGTGCAAGCGGTGAGATCAACGAGGCGGCGGAATCATTCAACGCCTCGATCTCTTTTGACAGTCGGTTGATCTCCGAGGACATCAAGGGGTCCATCGCGCACGCCGCGATGCTCGGCAAGCAGGGCATCATCCCGATGAAGGACGCCGACCTCATCATCGAGGGGCTCGCGGGCATCCTGGACGACGTGCTGTCCGGGGCGCTCCCGATCGATCCGACCGCCGAGGACGTCCACACCTTCGTGGAGCAGACCTTGATCGCGCGGATCGGTGACGCGGGCAAAAAGCTGCACACCGCGCGCAGTCGCAACGATCAAATCGCTCTGGATATGAAACTGTTCGCACGAGGCGCCGTCGAGGAGATCGTCTACGACCTCAAGACCCTCGTGACCGCCCTCACGGACAAGGCGGAGGCGTACAAGGGCGCCGTGATGAGCGGCTACACCCATCTGCAACGCGCGCAGCCCGTGACCTTCGGGCATCACCTCGCGGCGTACGCTTATATGTTCCTGCGCGATATGGACAGGCTGAAGGACGCGGCGAAGAGGCTCAACCTCTCCCCGATCGGCTCCGCCGCCCTCGCAGGGACGACCTATCCGACCGATCGGAAGTACGAGGCGACCGC
>JAFSZO010000073.1 GCA_017455605.1 Clostridia bacterium | reverse complement strand
TGTCGTCAAGATGAACGACAAGATCGAGCTCGTCGGTCTGCGTCCCGACAGACTCGAGACCGTCGTTACCGGCGTCGAAATGTTCCGTAAGCTCCTCGACTTCGCTGAGGCAGGCGATAACATCGGTCTGTTGCTCCGCGGTATCAGGAGAGAGGACATCGAGCGTGGTCAGGTTCTCGCGAAGCCCGGCACGATCCATCCTCACACGCACTTCACCTCTCAGGTCTACGTCCTGAAGCAGGATGAAGGTGGCCGTCACACCCCGTTCTTCAACGGCTATCGTCCGCAGTTCTACTTCAGAACCACCGACGTTACCGGCACGATCGCGCTCCCGAAGGGCGTTGAAATGGTCATGCCCGGCGACCACATCGACATGGAGGTCAACCTGATCGCTCCGATCGCTATCGAGCCCGGTCTCCGCTTCGCTATCCGTGAAGGCGGCCGTACCGTTGGTTCGGGCGTGGTGGCGCAGATCATCAACGACTAATCCAACAAACAAAATAAGGCTTGCCTGTAAAAGGGCAAGCCTTTTTTGTTTGCCTTCGTATAAGGGGCACGGCTGCTGCGTTTTCTGTCTGCGCCGCCGTCAGTTACGTACGAGGAGTACGCGCCTTTCCGTCGGCTTGCCGAGCCTTGCATCCGACCCCTTCTCCGAAGGCAAATTTTTGTACATGGATGTAGTGGGTGCGTATAAGTGGGACGATTGCCGTGCGTTCCATTTGCGGAGCCCTTGTATCTGCACCACTCTCCGCACTCTCTGCGCGCGAGTTGGGGCTCACTGTCGCCGAAACGCTCTCAAGAGCATTTCTTGTGCGACGGTTTTCGTCCCCTCGCTTGCCTCGCTCGAAAACTGATGTTTTCTTCGCGCTTTGTCGTAGCGTTCATAGGCTCGTTCGCGTTGCACTTGCGCGCTACGTTTGCAAGTGCTATTCGCTCCGCAGCCCATTTTCGCTACGATAATAGGATGAAGTTGGGAAAAGTATTTTTGGAGCCGAAGGCGACCTTTAATTCCTAATTCCTCATTCCTAATTCCTAATTAAAAAGACCCCCTTCGCTCGACATTGCGTCCGCCTATGGCGTCCGCAATTCCGAATTCCGCATTCCGAATTTCCATTTCGGCACGACTTTCCGAATATCGTTTGCACCTATGCGGGCGGGCGTGATATAATTTTTTCGTCTGACGAAAAAAACGCGCGCGACACTTGCTGACGAAAGCGCGCATATACCATTAAAAAAGCAGAGGAGAGAAAAATGAAGAAAAGCATTTTCAAAGGTGCGGCTACGGCGATCATCACTCCGATGAAGAACGGGGAAGTCGATTTCGACGCACTCGGCAGGCTCGTTGACTACCAGATCGAGAACGGCATCGACGCCCTCGTCGCGGCGGGTACCACGGGCGAGAGCAGCACGTTGACCGACGAGGAGCACGTCGAGGTCATCAAGACTGTCGTGGATCGCGCGGCGGGCAGAGTCCCGGTCATCGCGGGCACGGGCAGCAATGATGCGGCGTACGCCGTAAAGCTGTCTCAGGACGCCTGTCGGCTCGGCGCGGACGCGCTCCTGCTCGTCACACCCTACTACAACAAAGCCACGCAGGCGGGGTTGATCGCGATGTACAAGGAGATCGCGGCTAACGTCGACCGCCCGATCATCCTCTACAACGTGCCCTCCCGCACGGGCGTGAACATCGAGCCCTCGACCTACGCCGCCCTCGCGGAGGTGCCGAACGTCGTCGCCATCAAGGAGGCGAACGGCAACATCGGCAAGATCGTGGAGACGATGTCTCTCGTTTCGGGCAAGCTCGACCTGTACAGCGGCAACGACGACCAGATCGTGCCTCTGATGAGCCTCGGCGGGCTGGGCGTCATCAGCGTCCTGTCCAACCTGCTCCCGCGCGAGACGTCGGAGCTGTGCCACGCCTTCCTCCGCGGTGATATCGCGAAGGCGGCGGCAATGCAGTTTAAATACCATCGATTGATCGACGCCCTCTTCTGCGAAGTCAATCCCATCCCCGTCAATGCGGCAATGACCCGTCTCGGGTTCGGCGACGGTTCGATCCGTTTGCCGCTGACCCCGATGACCGAGGCGAACGAAGCGAAGCTCGTCGCGCTGATGCGCGAAGCGGGCATCGAGGTGTGATATGACGATGATCGTGAACGGCGCGGGCGGCAGGCTCGGCGCAGAGGTCCTTAAGGCGGCGAAAGCGGCGGGCTACGCCGTCGTCGCGGTGGACAAGTCCGGCGTAAGCGGGGAGGCGACCACCTATTCGTCCCTCGCGGAATACGCGGGCGCGGCGGACGTCGTGATCGACTTCTCCTCCCACCTCGCGACGCGTGAGCTGCTCGACTACGTGACGGCTCGCCGTCTCCCCTTGGTCCTCGCGACGACGGGGCAGACCGACGAGGAGAGGCAGATGATCTACGACGCGGCGAAGGTGATCCCCCTCTTTTTCAGCGCGAATATGAGCTATGGCGTGGCGCTCCTTCTCTCCCTCGTAAAGAGGGCGGCGGCGCTCCTCCCCGAGGATGACGTGGAGATCGTCGAGACCCATCACAACCACAAGGCGGACGCCC
The DNA here is from genome assembly GCA_017455605.1 of Clostridia bacterium. Classification (GTDB taxonomy): domain Bacteria; phylum Bacillota; class Clostridia; order Christensenellales; family CAG-1252; genus CAG-1252. The sequence continues at coordinate 9,900 of JAFSZO010000073.1, read as the reverse complement.
CCTCCGGTACCGCCATCATGATCGCGAATGCGATCTCGGACACCCTCGGCGGCAGACCGCTCGTCAAAGGTAGGAACGGGATCGCCCGTCGTGAGAAGGGCGAGATCGGCATCAGCTCGATCCGCATCGGCAGCGTGGTCGGCAAGCACGAGGTGATGTTCTCGGACGGCGTCGAGACGCTGACCGTCACGCACGAGGCGCACGACAAGGCGCTCTTCGCTGCGGGCGCGGTACGCGCCGCGACCTTCCTCCTCGGCAAAGAGGCGGGTCTGTATGATATGCAATCTCTCGTGGAGGCGACCCATGCGTAAGATCGCCTTCACCAAGATGCACGGCGCGGGCAACGATTATATTTACATCGACCTGTTCGCTTCGCCGCTCGATTTCGACCCCGCGGATCTCGCGCGGAAGATGTCGCCTCGGCATTTCTCGGTCGGAGGGGACGGCGTCGTGCTGATCCTGCCGAGCGAGGTCGCCGACGCGAAGATGCGTATGTTCAATCTGGACGGTAGCGAGGGCAAGATGTGCGGCAACGCGATCCGCTGCGTCGCGAAATACCTGTCCGACCACGGTCTGACGGACAAGGACGTCATCACCGTGGAGACCCTCTCCGGCATCAAGACCTTGCGCCTTTTTAAGGAGAACGGCAAGGTCGCGCGCGTGTCCGTCGAGATGGGTGTCGCGAGCTTCGTGCCCGCCGAGATCCCCGTCCTCACGGACCGGAGGGAGATGGTGGACGAGCCCGTCTCCGTCCTTGGCAAGACCTACCGCATGACGGCGGTCAGTATGGGCAATCCGCATTCCGTGATCTTTACGCAGGGGGTGGGAGACCTTGACCTCGCGGCGATGGGACCGACCTTTGAGAACCTCTCGATCTTTCCCGAACGGGTCAATACCGAGTTCGCGGAGATCATCGACGACAGCACCATACGGATGCGCGTGTGGGAGCGCGGCAGTGGCGAGACCTTCGCGTGCGGCACGGGCGCTTCCGCTCTCGTGGCGGCGGCGGTGAAGACGGGGCGCGTCCCCGCGGGCAGGGAGATCACGGTGCGCCTCCTCGGCGGCGACCTCACGATCCGAGTGGACGAGAATTACGCCGTCACGATGACGGGCGGCGCGACCGAAGTATATCAAGGAGTTTACGACTATGATGAAGATTAAGGTGAACGAGAATTTCGGCAGGTTGAAGGAGAGCTACCTTTTCTCCGAGATCGGCAAAAAGGTGCGCGCCTATCAGGCGGCGAATCCCGACAAAAAGGTGATCCGTATGGGGATCGGCGACGTGACGTTGCCCCTCGCCCCCGTCGTCATCGAGGCGATGGAGAAGGCGGTCGGGGAGATGGGCGTCAAGGAGACCTTCCGCGGCTATCCGCCCGAGTACGGCTACGATTTCCTGCGTGAGGCGATCTCCGCCTATTACGCCCGCAAGGGGATCAAGGTGGCGGCGGACGACGTCTTCGTCTCGGACGGCGCGAAGAGCGACGTCGGCAACATCGTCGATATCCTCGGCAAGAATACCGTGCTGATCCCGTCCCCCGTGTATCCCGTCTATATGGACAGCAATCTGATGAGCGGCAACCGCATCGAACTGCTCGAAGCGGGCGAGGCGGACGGCTTCCTCGGCACGCCAGACCTTTTGGACGGCGAGACCTACGTGATCTACATCTGCTCTCCCAACAATCCGACCGGCGCGGTCTACGACAGGGCGGGGCTCAAGGCGTGGGTGGACTACGCCCTCGCGAGCGGCTCGCTCATCATCTTCGACAGCGCCTACGAGGCGTTCATCAAGGGAGATTACCCCCATTCGATCTACGAGATCGAGGGCGCCGAGCAATGCGCGATCGAGATCTGCTCTTTCTCCAAGATGGCGGGATTCACCGGCACGCGCTGCGCTTGGACGGTGGTGCCCGAACCCCTCGCGACCGAGGATGGCTTCCGTCTGAAGAAGCTATGGGCGCGCCGTCAGGCGACCAAGTTCAACGGCGTCTCCTACCCCGTGCAACGCGGCGCGGAGGCGGCGCTCTCCGAGGAGGGCGTCAAACAATGCGCGGCGCTCGTCGACTACTACGCGGAGAACGCGAAGATCCTCAGCGATATGCTCGACCGCGTCGGCATCTTCCACACGGGCGGCGTTTCCTCTCCCTACATTTGGCTGAAATGTCCCAAGGGCCTCTCGAGTTGGGAGTTTTTCGACTTCCTGCTCGAGAAAGCACAGGTCGTCGGCACTCCGGGCGAGGGCTTCGGCGAGGCGGGAGAAGGGTTTTTCCGTTTGACGGCGTTCTCGGACAGGGAGAATACCATTGAGGCGGCGAAGCGCCTCGAGAAACTGCTGTCTTAACGGCGACGAATAGCGATGCTTATGCTTCGCTAACTACCTCGATCGTCGGGCATCACGTACAAGGAGTACGCTCAGCCCCGTCTCCTCGGAGAGCGCTCGCCTCCACACCGCTCTTCGTCGCCTCTGTGAGAGTGGAAAGGAAAGCGGATAGAGATCACTCTCGCCTCGTGGAAAGGTGAGAACGAAACGGTTCCCGCAGAGGGAATAAGGAGAAACTATGCTACATAAGAACATCGGGATCAACGAAAGAGGACACTTGACTTTCGCGGGGTGCGACGTGGTCGCCCTTGCGGAGAAGTACGGCACGCCGCTGATGCTCCTCGACGAGGACAGGATCCGCGAGAATATCCGCGTATATAAAGCCGCGATGCGCGAGCATTTCGGAGCGGACAGCTTCCCGCTCTTCGCCTCCAAGGCGCTGTGTTTCAAGGGCGTCTATCGCATCGCGAAGGAGGAAGGGATCGGCGTGGACGCCGTCTCGGTCGGCGAACTCTACACCGCGGAGGCGGCGGGATTCGACCTCGCGCGCGCCTACTTCCACGGCAACAACAAGACCGATGCGGACATCGCCTTCGGCGTGGAGCACGGCGTGGGCACCTTCGTGGCGGATAACGCGGACGAGCTCTATGCCCTCGAGGCGTATCTGGCGAAAACGGACAAGCGTCAGCGCGTCCTCTTGCGCATCTCTCCGGGCATCGACCCCCATACCTTTAAGGCGGTCGTGACGGGCAGCGTCGACAGTAAGTTCGGCTCGCCGATCGCGACGGGGCAGGCGGAGGAGATCACCCGCCTCGCGCTCTCGCTCCCGCACGTCGACCTCGCGGGCTTCCATTGTCACATCGGGTCGCAGATCTTCGACCACGAGCCTTTCGTGGATGCGGCGGACGCGATGCTTCGTTTCATCGCGTTGATCCGTGCGGAGACCGGCTTTACTCCGACCGAGCTCAATCTCGGCGGCGGTCTCGGCGTCAAGTACGTCGAGGGACAGCCCGAGATCGACTACGCCGAGGTGATCGGCGAGATGGCGGCGGTCATCAAACTGCGCGCTGCGGAGATCGGCATCGACCTCCCGCGCATTGTCCTCGAGCCGGGGCGCTCCCTCGTCGCGGACGCGGGCATGACCCTCTACACCGTCGGCAGCGTGAAGAGCATCACGGGCTACAAAAACTACGTTTCGATCGACGGCGGTATGCCGGACAACCCCCGCTACGCCCTCTACGAGTCGCCTTACACCCTCTATAACGCCTCGCGCGCCGATGCCCCCGCGGACTTCCTCTGTTCCGTGGTCGGTCGTTGCTGCGAGAGCGGTGACATCATTCAGGAAGGGGTGACCCTGCCGAAGCCGGTGCGCGGCGAGATCGTCGCCGTCGCCGTCACGGGTGCGTACAACTATTCGATGGCTTCCAACTATAACCGTATCCCCCGTCCCGCCGTCGTGATGTTGCGGGGAGGCGCAGACAGCCTCGCCGTTCGCCGCGAGAGCAACGAGGATATGATCCGCAACGAGGTGTGACGTGAAGAGAAGAGCGGGCGTATTGTTATCGATCTCCTCCCTGCCGACAAGGGAGGGCATAGGGACTCTCGGCGCGGGCGCGTACCTGTTCGTCGACTTTCTCGCGCAAGCGGGGTTCTCCGTGTGGCAGGTGTTGCCGCTGACCCCGACGCGCGAGGGGAATTCTCCCTATTCGTCCATCTGCGCAAATGCGCTGAACCCCTTGTTTATTGACCTCTTCGACCTCGCTGATCTCGGCTTGCTCAAAGAGAGCGAGATCGACTGCCCGCCCCCCGGCAAGGTGGACTACGACAGGCTGATCCCCGCGAAGATGCGGGCGCTCCGCCTTGCCTTCTCCCGTTTCGATCGCTATGATCCCGATTTTCTCGCTCTCGTTCGTTCGGGCAAGTACGAGGATTACGCGCGTTTTTCCGTGCTGTCCGACGCTTTCGGCGGCAAGCCCTTTTGGGAATGGGGCGAGTACGCGGAGTACGACGAGGCGCGGGTCGCCGCCTTTATGGCGCAGCACGAGGAGGAGCGGCTCTTTTATCTGTTCACCCAGTACATTTTCGACGTCGAGTGGCGCCTCTTGAAGGATTACGCGAACGAAAACGGGGTGAGCATCTTCGGCGATATGCCGATCTACGTCGCGATGAACAGCGCGGAGGTCTATTTCCATCCCGAGCTCTTCCTGTTGGACGCGCGTCGTCGTCCTACCGAGGTCGCGGGCGTTCCCCCCGATTATTTCAATTCCGAAGGGCAGCTTTGGGGCAATCCTCTCTACGATTGGGAGGGGATGAAGAAGGACGGCTACCGCTGGTGGCGTGATCGTATCCGCCGCGAGCTGTCCCGTTTCGATCTCTTGCGCATCGACCATTTCCGCGGACTGGACCGCTTTTACGCGATCAAGGCGAACGCCGAAGACGCCAAGCACGGCGTTTGGAGGCAGGGCCCCGGCGCGGCGCTCTTTGAGGGTATGACCGATCTGCCCATCGTTGCCGAGGATCTCGGCTACGTGGACGACAGCCTGCGCCGTATGCTCGAGCAGGTCGGCTTCCCCGGGATGAAGGTCTACGAATTCGGGCTGGACGGCGACCCGTGGTCGGAGCATAAACCCGCGAACTATCGGGAGAACGTCGTCGCCTACACCGGCACGCACGACAATATGCCCTTCCGTGGCAACCTCGACGCGTTGACAGGCGGCGCCCGCGCTACGGCTGCTCGCGACGTTCTGATACAGGCGACCGCGCTCTGCGTGGCGATCCCCGAGGTGCTCGACGTCGCGAAAAACGTCGGGGCAGGGATGCCCGTCGGCGACGCCACCCGTGAGAAGATCGCCTATCTCGAGAGCTTGCCTCTCGCACCGTTTGAAAAGTTACCCGCCGATCTCTTGACTGCGACGGCGATCGACAGCGTGCTTGCCTCTCGCGCGCGACTCGCGATGATCCCGATGCAGGACCTGCTCGCCCTCGGCGCGGACAGCCGTATGAATACGCCCGCCCTCGTGGGGAGCGAGAACTGGGCTTGGAGGCTCGATCCCTCCTGCCTGATCGACGAGAGTTTTATTCTGTCCTTGCACGATCGTCTCGCCCTCGCGGAGAGAGAATAGTCCTCATAATGGAATGGATCGTTTGGCTGATTTTTATGATCCCTTTAAGCGCGCTTTTTACGGGCGTCGGGATCTTCGCGATCCGCCGCAAAAAGCCGATGTGGTTTTGGTCGGGTAGCGAGGTCAAAGAGGAGAGTCTGACCGACGTGCGCGCCTACAACAGGGCGAACGGCGTGATGTGGTTCATTTTTTCCGCCTTTTACTGGGCGTGGACGGTGCTCGGCGTCTTTTACACGGGCATCGCAGGCGCTCTCGTCGCCGCCACCACCCTCGTCGGCATCCCGATCCTCATCACGGTTTATAGAAGGATATTGAAGAAATACACCTTAAGATTATTATAGTTTAATTTATATAGTTATTATTCACTTAATTATTCTGTTAAGAGCTTATGGGAAATAGGCAAGGAAGCATTGCTTATTATGTAAATTATTGCTTGACAAGCCATGAGATGTTGTTTATAATAAATTGAAATAAATGTCGGTTTTTGTTGAAAAACGGATACATTTGTTGAAAATCGTTTGTAATTTTATTTATTTCTATGGAGGCAATAAGGAGTAAAGACTATGAAGAAAAGAATAATCGTATTGATCGTCTGTATGGTTTTCTGCATTGTGGCGCTTCCCCTCGGCGTATATGCGTTTGCGGCGTCGAACAACTCGTCACAAAATGAGAACAACGTTTCGGGGGTGACCGATGCGGGCGTCGTCCTTCCTCGGGTGGGAGAAGACTATGTTTCCGCGGACTTCGCGATGCCAGATCCCAACGGACTTGTGAAGGAATGGTATAAATACATAGAGTTTGAGGAAGATGGCAATGAATATGCTGAGGGCAATGATATTATTCGATATTATAAACCAATTGACTATGAATTATCCGCTGTTATGAGCTATTCCCCTCTTGAGATGGTTTCGAAAACTGGATCAATTGGAGTAAGAGATGAGGAAATTAATGCTATAGAGAATTATACCACAGCTTCTTCTATAACAGTTAGCTACACTATTTCCAGAGGAGAAGCAAGAGATTTTACTGCTGGTCTTGAGCTAGGAATGGAAGGCGGTTTATCGGGATTATTGGATAAAGTAAAAACTGATTTGACACTTAGTTCTTCTTCTAGCAAGAACCAAACATATACGAGGACATTTGAGAAGGTTGATGAGATCAGCATCCCTTGGCGAGTGGTTGAATATACTGTACAGCTTCCGATCAAGGTCAAGATTATCAATAAATCCGAGGTGATTGATGAAGGTTTTTATCTAATCAATATTATGACCGGCACTTGTCGCCAATGGGCGGACGGCACGATCGAGCACTGGCAGACGGGTGAGCGTGTCACGATCGAGAATTTTGAGGCGGATTTCTGTACTGCCGAATCGATTCTCAAGAGAGCACGCCAAGATTGGAACTGAGGAGGATGGAACAATGAGAAAGTACGTTAAAATTGTCGCATTTATTTTGGTTTTATTGCTTATCTCTTTGGTCGTCGTTGCCTGTGGCGAACACGAAGACATCGACCTTGAGCGTATCCTGTCGCAGACGGCGATCTACTTGAAAGGATTTGATTCTCAAAACATTACCCTCTCCGACAAGGATCTGCGTTATCCTGATGAGAAAGGCGCCATTCCTGCTGACGCGTACGGCGACATCGTTTTGCCGACCGAGTATTCCAACGGCGACGTGAAGATCACCTGGCAGAGCGACACGCCCGAGATACTCTCCGCAGAGGGGAAGTACACCGCACCGACTGACGTGGTCGTGGAAGTCGTGCTTACTGCGAAAATCAATGCCCGCGTTCTCGCGGGTAAAGGTAACAAGCAGGCAGATGAGGACGGTTACGTCTCTGCCAATCGGACCGAACTGATCGCAGTCAAAGTGCATCGTATTTTGGAGGCCTCGGACGTTCGTATGGCGAAGGTCAAGGAGTGGCTTGCGGAGCAAATGAGCTTCTCGATGATTTCAGACAGCATTGTTTGCCCTACGGAGACGGATATTCCGAAAGCTCTCGGCGTGGACGCCAAGAGTATCGAGTGGGAGTCGAACAACCTACAGCTCCTCTCCAATAAAGGCGAACTACTGAAGGCGTCTGCGATGGGAAAGGTCACGTTGACGGCATACATAACGCTGAATAGTGGGGAAACAGATTCCTTTACGAAGGAGTTGACCGTTGTGCCTGCGATGGATACGAGCGAGATGACTTCCGAGATCATCAAATTTGTGAAAGCTTATCTGGAAGGAGCGGTTCCCGAGAACGTAGGTAGCGACCTGGAATTGGTCGATTCCTTTGATATCGGCATCGGTGAGGTGAAGATCCGTTGGATGTCGACCAATGAAGCGGTCCTCGATTCGACGGGCGCTTTCACCGCTCCCGAACAGCAAACGAATCTCACGGTCACCGCATTGGTTTCTCTGCCGGATGGTAATGCCTTTACCTTCGTGAAGCCGGTAAATGCGATCCCCGAGAATGCCTATCCCGATGCCATCCGGTCAGTTATCCGCGATTTGGAGCATCTGTTCGGCAATGAGCAGGATCGCGTTTTTGCGGCAGACATCCCGTCAAGCTATATGATCACGACGGCAGGGAACGGCGCAGAGATCGTTTGGACCTCCTCCAAGAACGCAGTGATCGACGGGTCGGGCAAGTTTATCCAACCGACTTTCGACAAAGAGGTCGTCTTGACTGCTCGTATTAGTGTGGAGAACTACAAGGTCGACTATCCGATCACGGTCACAGCCAAGGGTGTCTTTGACATTCCTTCTCCCGATCAAGCCAAGAAGTATCTGACGGAGATATTGGGCGATACCATCTCGACCGATCTCTATCTGCCCTGTAGGTACAATCAAGCGGACTATTTGGGACAGACGACGGACGTTCTCTCCGAAGACGTCAAGATCGCTTGGAGTGTATCTGCCGGGGATGCGACCTTGCTGGAGAACGGCAATCGTATCGTTCGTAAGGTTACGCCGGTTGAGCACGTTCAGTTGACGGCGAAGCTTTCTTTCGATGGGGCATTGATCGGCGAACTGGTTTTCAGCGAATTGACGGTCGAGGCAGTCTCGAGAGAGGAGATGTATAGATACGCGAAGCAATTCGTGAAAGAGAATCTGACTATGAACGTTGCGACAGGATTTACCTTGCCGATCGAGACGGCGCGGTATGGAATAAAGGTCGATTATCGCCTCTCCAACGACGCTTACGGTTCGTTTGACGGGCAAGGAGGCATTACCGTCAAGGATACGACGCCGAATATGACTCCCGCGACGATCATTGCGACCTTTACGGCAGGAACCCCTTTGGGAGATGCAAATTACAATGTCAACTTGATCAGTGCGAATGAAGTGATCGCCAGGTACGGTGAATATTCGGAACTCATTCCGGACGAAACGTTGAGAAAGATCTTGGTCAAGAAGTTCGGAACGATGAACGTGCTCACGACGGCGTCGTTTAGATCGACGAATATGCTTGACGACAAGTGGTACAACTTGGACCTTTCCGATGAGTACCTCCGTAGTTCGATAGGGAAGAAGGAGTATAAGAAGATCACCAGTTTGAAGGGGATCGGTTACGTAACGACCCTCGGTTATCTGAATATTGCCGGGCAGGATAAAATAACCGACCTGAGTGAAGTCTGCGCTTTGAAGAATTTGGAGGTCTTGATCGCTTCGAATTGCGGGATTAAGGAGTTCAACGATGGCGGCGTCAGTCCTTTCCGTCAATTGAAGAAATTGACCGTATTGGACCTTTCGCACAACGAGATCGAGTCTTCTGATATTTTGGAAGGCAGTGACTATACCGCGTTGCAATATCTTTATCTTAATGACAATCGCATCAGTGACGTTTCCTCTTTGTCACTTGCGGTGAACGTTGAGTATTTGGCGCTGGATCACAACAGTATTTCCGACATAGCGGCGCTTTCCGAGTTGACTAACTTGAAAGAATTGACCTTGAATGACAACGCGATCACCAACGTGAAACCGCTTGGTGGTTTGATCAGATTGGAGAAACTGGATCTGTCCAATCAAAAGGAGTTGAGCATCATCGGCGCTTTGAAGAGCTTGACGCAGATGAGGGTTCTGTCCATCGCAGGGAACAAAATCGATTCGATTTCCGCTTTGAGGGAGATGACGGCACTCGAAGTGTTGGATGCTTCGAATAACAGGATCAGCGCAGGGGCTTCCGCCGTAAAGAACTTCACCTCGATTCGTAAGTTGTTCTTACACAATAACAGGCTTGGGGAGGAGACGACCTTTATCTCCGGGTTGACCCATCTCACGCATTTGACCCTTTCGAACAATGCGTTCAATACGCAGACCTTCGAGGAGGACGTGAAGGATTTAATAGAGCTTGAGGTCTTGACGATTTCTTCTACCAACAAGTCGTTCCGTATCACGCGTTTGGATTTCTTGGATAATATGCCGAATCTCTTCCACTTGGAGATCCCGTATGCCCAGATCGAGCAAACTTAT
>JAFSZO010000072.1 GCA_017455605.1 Clostridia bacterium | reverse complement strand
CGTCCTTGCCGGGAGCGAGCTCCACGAAGGCGCCGATCGGGATGATGCGGGCGACCCTGCCCTCGAACACGTCACCCTTCTCGGGATCCTTGCAGATGGCGTCGATAATCTTCTTCGCCTTGTCCGCGCTCGCGCTGTCCGGAGAAGCGATGAAGACGACATTATCGTCGCTGATGTCGATCTTGACGCCCGTCTCCTCGATGATCTTGTTGATGGTCTTGCCACCGCTGCCGATGACCTCACGCACCTTGTCGGGATCGATGGAGAAGGAGATGATCTTGGGAGCGTACTTGGACAGCTCCTTGCGCGGAGCGGGAAGCACGTCGAGCATCTTCTTCAAGATGAAGGCTCTGCCCTCTTTCGCCTGCGCGAGAGCGGTGCGGAGGATCTGCTCGTCGATGCCCTTGATCTTGATATCCATCTGGATCGCGGTGATGCCTTCGCTGGTACCCGCGACCTTGAAGTCCATATCGCCGAGGAAGTCCTCGAGACCCTGAATGTCGCTCATGACCGCGACCTTGCCGCTCTGGACGTCCTTGATGAGGCCCATCGCGATGCCCGCGACGGGCGCCTTGATGGGCACACCGGCATCCATCAGCGCGAGGGTGCTACCGCAGATACTCGCCTGAGAGGTGGAACCGTTGGAAGAGAGGATCTCGGACACCGTGCGGATCGCATAGGGGAAATCCTGCTCGCGGGGGAGCACCCGCTCGAGAGCACGCTCGGCAAGAGCGCCGTGACCGATCTCACGCCTGCCCGGGCTCTTGAGCTGCTTCGCCTCGCCCGTGGAGTACGGGGGCAGATTGTAGTGGTGCATATATCTCTTAAACACGTCGTCGTCGAGGCTCTCGAGCTTCTGCGCCTCGCTGATCGTGCCGAGGGTACAGGTGGTCAGAGCCTGCGTGGAGCCACGGGTGAAGACACCCGTACCGTGGACGCGGGGCATCACGCCGACCTCGCACCAGATCGGACGGATCTCCTTGAGAGATCTGCCGTCGGGACGAACGCCGTCGTTGATGATCTTCGCGCGGACCTTCTCCTTCTTGAGGGCGTACATCGCGTCGAAGATCTCCCTCTTCGAGGTCGGGAAGATCTCGGCAAAGTGCGCCTGAACGTCCTTGTCAAGGTCGTCCTCGAGCGCCTGACGCTCGTAGCGGTTGAAGTGGGTCAGCACCTCGTCCATCTTGGAGGAGGCGTACTCGCGGACCGCCTGAGAGATCTCGGCGGGAACGGAATACATATCCACCTTGGTGGTCTTGGGCTTGCCGCAATCGGCGGCGATGCTCTCGATGAACGCGACTATCTTCTTGATCTCTTCGTGACCGAAGAGGATCGCGCCGAGCATCTCTTCCTCAGTGATCTCGCTCGCGCCCGCCTCGACCATCATGATGGCGTCCTTCGTACCGGACAGAGAGAGGTGCAGTCTGCTCTTCTCCCTCTCGGCGGACTTGGGGTTGATGACGTACTTGCCATCCACGTAGCCGACGACGACGGAGCCGGTCGGACCGCCCCACGGGATGTCCGAAATGGACAGAGCGATGGAGCTGCCGAGCATCGCGTAGACCTCGGGCGGGATGTCGGTGTCAACGCTCATCGCGGTGCAAACGACCGCCACGTCGTTGAACAGTCCCTTCGGGAACAAGGGGCGGATCGGTCTGTCGATCAGACGGCTGACGAGGATCGCCTTGTCGGAAGGTCTGCCTTCTCTCTTTTTAAATCCGCCGGGGATCTTGCCCACGGCGTACATCTTCTCCTCGAAGTCAACGCCCAAGGGGAAGAAATCGATGCCGTCGCGCGGAGACGCCGCCATCGTCACGTTGGTCAGCACCGCGGTGTCGCCGCAACGGACCAAGCAGGAACCGTTCGCCTGTTCGCAGTACGCGCCTACTTCGACGGAGACTTCTCTGCCGCCGATCGTTGTCTTGTAAATCTTTCTTTCCATTATTACCTCCTACGGACGAGACCGTCTCTGGAATCGCCCTGTTTTATACGTTGTGGGGAGCGGCGGGAAAGCTCGCTTACGCCCTGCCGCCGCAGCGCAAATAAGAGCAGGTCGCCCCGCTCTTATCGGCAGAAATTATTTCCTCAAGCCGAGCGCCTCGATGAGAGCTCTGTAACGCTCGATGTCGGTGTTCTTCAGGTAGTTGAGGAGCTTCTTCCTCGTGCTGACCATTTGCAGCAGACCGCGACGACCGTGGTTGTCCTTCTTGTGGACGGAGAGGTGCGCGTTGAGCGCCTCGATGCGGGCGGTCAGGAGAGCAATCTGGACCTCGGGGGAACCGGTGTCGCCTTCGCTGCGGGCAAATTTCTTGATGATTTCGCTTTTATCCATTTTCATTACCTCCATAGGATATCGTTATTCGCCTTGTGCGTAGTGTCGCATAAGCGACTTGCGAGACCAAGCGCAAGGTACCTTTTCTATAATAACATCAAAATATAGGGAAGTAAAGCACTAATCCTTGAAAAAAACGATTTTCTTTCGGATCAGCTCGTCGATGCGCTCGAGATACCCCTTGATCTCCTTCACCTCGGCGAGGCGCTCGATGCGACCGTTGCCGAAGAGACGCTTGGAGATAGCTCCCGCGCCGGACGCGTAGATGTCGTGCGTTTCCTCCATAATGTCGACGTTGTAACGGCAGACCTTGCCTTCCTTCGCATAGCCGACGTTCTCCTGTCTGCCCGAGGTATTCTTCTGCCGATAGATGTAGTATGGACGATAGCCTGCCCCCTCAAGCGCGGAACGGGCAAAGTCAGACATCCGCTCGGCGAGGGTGTCGCTGTGGTTATCGTACCCGCTCTCCGCGAAAACGCTGCCCCGCTTCACCGAGAGAGAATGCACCGTGACGTTCTCGGGCGAGAGGTCGATCGCGATCTCGATCGAGCGACGGAAGTCCTCAAAGGTCTCGCCGGGGAGCATCGTGATGAAGTCCATATTCACGTCGAAGGCGCCACCGCGACGGACGAGGTCGTAGGCGTGAAAAATATCCTCGACCGTGTGCCGCCTGCCGATCAAGTCAAGAGTCTCCTGCTTGAAGGACTGGGGATTGACCGAAACGCGAGTCACGCCGCGGGCGGCGAGGACGGCGACCTTCTCCTCCGAGAGGGTCTCCGGGCGCCCCGCTTCGACCGTAAACTCTTCGCCGTGCGCGTCGATCGCCGCCAAGATGCGGTCGAGGAGGTCGGGCGGGAGGGAGGTCGGCGTGCCGCCTCCGACGTAGATCGCGCGACGCGGACGACCAGAGGGAACGGCAAGGATGTCACGGATCAGCGCGTCGGTATAGGCGGGAAGGTTACTCTTCTTGGGTCGGATGACCTCGGACAAAAAACTGCAATACGCGCAACGCGTGGGACAGAAGGGAATGTTGACGAACCAGTCCACCTTCTCCGTCTCCGCGCCGATGACGCCGCGCTGGGTCCGAACGATGTCCGATAGCAAACGCACCTTGCCGGGAGAGACGCGAAAGAAGTCGGAGAGCCGCTCTTCGGGAGAGACGCCCTCGCTCTCGAGTTCGTAATAGAGCTTGGTCGGACGAATGCCCGTCAGGGACCCGTAGGACAGAGTCTTGCCGGTCAACAAGCATAGGTAATCATACAGATCGCGCTTCAAATAGCGCTTGACCAAGCGCTTTCGCATCAGGTCGGTAAGATCGTCCGACAGCTCGTATTCCCGCGATATCTCGGGAGCAAGAGAGGAACGGATCGAAGTGCGCGCGGAAGAAGAAAACTCGGATATTTCCGCAGAAATCACCTCGCCGAGGGGATCGAATACGGCATACGGCGCAAAGGCTCGTATCACCTCTTCGAGTTCGTTTTGCATATTCGGCTTATTGGTTTCTACGCGGAGTTTCATAACAAGTTGAGTATTGGATTAGTGTAATATTCTTTGCCAATCGTCGTATCGGGCAAAGCGAGACTGCAAACGTCGCCCTCTCGCTCCAAGTCGGCGCCGTGTCCTGCATAGACGGGAGTCTCCTTAGGCAGATCGAAAAGGGTATTCGCGATAGAACACAAAAGGTCCTGTTCGTCTCCCGTCGGGAAATCCGTGCGACCGTACGAGCCCTCAAAAAGAGTATCACCCGAAAACAACGCGCCGTCGATCAAATAGGAGACGCCACCTGCCGTATGTCCCGGAGTATGCAGAACGCGCACGTCAAAGGGAGGCAGATCCGGGGTATCTTCGTCGTGCAGAGCGACGTTCGGGGTAAAGGATTCGACGGACAAGCCGACCGCAAGTGCAAGGTTTTTACGGGACGAGATCAGATCGAACTCCTCCTCGTGGGCATATACGGGAATACCCGAACGTTGCAAGGCTGCCGCACCGAGAATATGATCCGCGTGTCCGTGCGTGAGCAGGACGGCGATCGGCAAGACGCCGAGAGAAGCGCAAGCGGCAGAGACGGTCTCGGCGGATACGCCGGGATCGACGATAAGCGCCCTGCTCTCTTTCGTGACGATATACGTGCGCTCGCAGAGCGGCTGCGCGCCGATCAGAGAATAGACCTTCATAGCCGTTTCTTCAGCGCCAACGTGCGGAGATAGAGAGTAGAAGCGGAATGATCGCGAAGAGTCGAAGGAGAAAGGGAGAAATTCTGCCCGATGGCGATGGATCCGCTTTCGTACAGGACGTAGAAACGGAGCAAGAAGGCGACGTCGTTCGGCTCGACCTTGCGCATCAGGTCGAGAGGCGAGATCGCCCTGCCTCCGGCGAAGAGAAACCTCCTGATCCCCTCAAAAGTCCTTCCGATCGCATCAGCCGAAAGGTCGGCTCGACGGAAGAAGTCGGCAAAGGGATAGCGATCCTTGACGACGAAGAGCTCCGCGCCGGTATTCTTGACGAGTCTCGCCGCATAGCCCGTGGAGAGAGGCGTGTCCAACAAGACGATACGCTTGTAGCCGAGATGCGCGTCATCCTCGGGAGCGAAGATCACCTCATTCCAAGGATTGTCGTCGTTAGAGCCGTAGGCACACTTGCGCACCTTCGAGGCGAGCACGGGATCGCGACGCACGAGATCGGCATTCTCATTCGAGAAGGCGATGAATTGCGTGCAAAAGTCGTCGTCGTACAGAGCGTCCGCAAGCCGCGACGCCTCGATCGCCGTAGAAGCGCACGGCTCCTCTTTGTAGAGGTTGGAGCGGAGATAGCGGTTAAAGAGAGAGGGATCGTCCGCACGCAAGGTAAGTTCACGCGGGAAAACCTCACGGACGCACATTTGCGCCGTAGCACGATTGTTAAAGACGTTTTTGGAGAGATTACACACGAGGTCGAAGGTAGCGCCGCTCGCGATCGCCTCCGCGAGAGGTGCCTGCCGAAAGGCGACGATCTCCCCTTCCCGCCACAAGCGGCACTTAGCGTGCGCGCCCGTACCGAAAGGCGCGAGGGGTGCGACCGCGCTGTCAAAGCGAAACTTCGGAGCGGGATTCCCCGCACCGGTCGGCTCAAAGAGGGAGACCTCATCCGCAAAGGAGAGCGTCACCTCCTCGGGAGAGAGATCGAGGTCATAGCTCTCGCTGCGAGAAAAGACCTCGTTGGAGCAAGTGCGCTCGAGATACGCGTCCATCAGATCGCGCGCGGCGATCACGTTGGCACGTTCGACGGATAGCCCTGCCGCCCTGCTGTGTCCGCCGTATTTCATGAGGACGCTCTCGGCAGCCTTGAGCGTGGCGACCATATCCACCCCTTCGGGGGAACGGCAACTGCCGCGCAACTCGTCCTCACCCGTCAAAAGGACGACGGGACGATGAAAACGATCCTTTAGCCTGCCCGCGACCAAGCCCAAAACGCCCGCATTCCACTTGGGATCGCAGAGCATAATGACCTTGTGCGCGATGAGGTCGTAGTCCTTCATCATTTCGATGGCTTCGGCAAGCTCCCGTTCAACGAGAGACTTGCGCAGTTCGTTCACCCGATCCAGCTTCTCGATCAAGCCCTGCAAGACGACGTACTCCTCCGTGGTAAAGAGGGTCACCACCTCGCTGCACTCCTCGATGCGACCTAGCGCATTGATACGCGGGGAGATATAAAAGCCGACGTCTGAGGCGGTCAGCTCCTCGCGTCGACACCCTGCCGCTTCGATCAGCATACGCAAACCCTTGTTGATCGGCTCGCGGGAACGGATCTTCTTGATACCGAGAGAGGCGATCAGACGATTCTCACGGGTGAGAGGCACGACGTCGGCGATGGTGCCGATCGCGGCGATCTCGATATACTTCCAAGAGGCAGCCTCACCGCCGAGCGCGGTGACGAGCTTGTACGCGACGCCTGCGCCGCAGAGGTCCGTAGAAGCGGACGTCGGATCGAGGCGTGGATTGACGACGACGGTGTCTGGCAAAACGTCGGGAAGGATATGGTGATCGGTTACGACGAGATCGATGCCGAGCACCTCGATCGCGTATTCCGCCTCCGATACGGAAGAGACGCCGCAGTCCACCGTCACAATAAGATCGGGAGAAATACGCTCCGCGATCTCCTCGAGCGTCTCGGTGGAGAGCCCGTAGCCGGTATCGAAACGATTGGGGATAAAATAATCTACGTCGGCGCCGACCGAGGAGAGGTAATCGACCAAGATCGCGGTAGCGGTGATGCCGTCGCAATCGTAATCGCCGTATACGACGATCTTTTCTCCGCCGTCGATCGCCGCCCGAATACGATCTGCCGCCTCACGCATCCCCGTCAAACGGAAAGGATCTTCCAAGGCGTCGCGAGAGGGATACAGAAAAGCATTCGCCGACTCAACGTCGTCAAATCCGCGACGGATCAAAAGCTCGGCGAAGCGCTCGCTGACTCCTATCCTTTGTGAAAGGTCTTTGATTTTCCCTTTTTCGATCTCGAT
Organism: Clostridia bacterium; assembly: GCA_017455605.1. Lineage (GTDB taxonomy): Bacteria > Bacillota > Clostridia > Christensenellales > CAG-1252 > CAG-1252. The sequence continues at coordinate 35,812 of JAFSZO010000072.1, read as the reverse complement.
CATAGTTATCGTATATTATGGAAAAGGGGCGTGCAACGCCCCCTTTTCTTTTCATCGGTAGATCCCACGTTATCTGCGTGCTTGCTTGAGCTGAGGCGCTTTGGTATTCTTTCTGTCCTTCGCCTCGTTGACCGCGTTGCGGATCAGGTAATAGATCGTGGGAGCGAGGAACAAGGATGAGAATGCACCGGCGACCAAACCGAACATGATCGGCCAAGCAAACTGACGGAGAGACAGCACGCCGAAGACGCCGAGCAGGAAGACCGGGATCATCGTCGTAAGGGTGGAGACGGCGGAACGGGTAAAGGTCTCGTTGACTGCCTCCTCGATGTTACGTGCGAGCGGCTCCCTACGCGATCCGTAGGCTTTCTGCGTCTTGGGCATCAACTCACGCACTCTGTCGAAGACGATGATCGTGTTGTTGATACTGTACGCGACGATCGTGATGACGGCGGCGACGTAGGTCGTGTTGACCTCGATGTGGAAGATGATGGTGAACGCGATCATCATCAGCACGTCGTGGATCAAGGCGATCAAAGCGGAAATACCGCTCCACAGCTCGAACCTGATCGCGATGTAGACCAGCATGACCACGAAGATCACGGCGAGGGAGATGAGCGCCTTTTCAAGCAGGTCGTTGGCGGAAGAGGCACTGATGGACTCGAGAGAGACATCTTCCGCAGTGACGGAAGGATAACGTAAGGTGATCGCGTCCTTCATCGCCTGGTTGCTCGCCTCAATGTCGGCGTCTTTGTTCTGATACTTCAGCATGACGCCCGCCTCGGCCCCCGTGCCGGATTTCTGTACGTAGCTGACGTTGTAGCCGGCGTCTTCGACGATTTTGCGAAGCGCCTCGCTGTATTCGGCGTATGCACCCTCTTCCTCCAGCGCATTGCCGACCGTGACCGTCATAACGGTACCGCCGGTGAAGTCAATGCCGAGGTTCATACCATCCTGTGCGTCCTTATTCACGATGGCGAACACCGAGAAGACGATGACGGCGATGAGGATCACAACGAGCGGGATCGCAAACCAAATGCGATACTTGGACAGGAAATGAACGTCATACGAGCTGAGGTCCAGCTTGCGGATGCTGAAATCTTTGAAACTGCGCTTAGTCATTGTCGGTCACCTCCTCAGTCTTGATGGGCTCGTCGGACTCATCGACCTCCTCCGTAGCGCTCGAGGTATCAACCGTCGCGTCGACGGGCGCCGTGACGACAGTCGCCTGAGCGAGGGCAGCCGCCGAACGCTCCGCCGCAGCCTCCTCCTTGAACTTGTTGTAGAGGTTGTACAGCTTCGGATTCTCCCTGTTGAAGGTCAAGAAGCCGTTCACGAGGAGCCTCGTGACCACGAGAGCGGTGAAGATACTGATCAAGATACCGATCGCGAGGGTAAGAGCAAAGCTCTTGATCGCAGAGGTACCGAGCAGGTACATCACGAGACAGCCGAGAAGGGTCGTCACGTTACCGTCCATGATGGCGGAGATGGACTTCTTGAAACCGGAAGTGACCGCCGTCTGGATGGAGATGTCACCCGTGCCGGAACGATACTCGTCCTTGATACGGGAGAAGATGATGACGTTCGCGTCGACCGCCATACCGATACTGATCAGCACGCCCGCGATACCTGCGAGGGTGAGCTGCACCCACGGGAAGACGGACAGGATGAAGACGTAGGTGATGATGTAGTAGATGAGCGCGATGCCCGAAGCCACGCCGAGCATGCGATACAAGAGGATCAGGAGCAAGATGATGATCGCGATCGCGATCGCGCCGATGATCAAACTGGTGGAGAGAGCGTTGTCACCGAGGGTAGCGGAGATCTCACGGCTCTCGACGAGCTTCAGCTCGACGTCGAAAGCGCCCGCGAGGAGCTTGGTCACGTATTCGTTCGCGGTCGTGTAGCTCTGCGCCCATTCGCTGCTCGTGATGATCGCCCTGCCGTCCGAGATCACGGAGTTAACCGTCGGGCCCATGACCAAGTCGCCGTTGATCCAGATGTTGAGCGCCTTGCCGTTCAGCTCGGTGGTCGCTTCGGCGAACTTTTTGGTGCCTTCCGCATCGAACTGCAGCGCAATGACGTATTCGTTGTCTTCGTTGACGGAGACGTAGGCGTTCGCGAGGTCTTTACCCGTGACCCACAAGCCGTCGTCGGTGAAGGTGTCGTCCTTGCCTTCCGTTCTGAACTCCAAGCTCGACGGCGTGCCGATCAAGGTGAAGAGCGTCTCGGGATCGGAAACGTCAGGAACCTCGACGCGGATCCTGTCCTCGCCGACCTTGCCGACCGTAGCCTCGGTGTAGCCCTTGTCGTAGAGCATCTTGGAAAGCTGCTCGACGGTGCCGTCCATACGGGAAGAAAAGTTGTCGTCACGGTCTGCGGTATTTGCTTCGAAAACGGCGTAAACGCCGCCTTTCATATCAAGACCGAGACTGATCGTCCTCGGAAAAGCCTTGTAATCGTATACTCCGAGCTCGCCGTTGTCCAAGGAAACGAACGCAAAGATCGCGCCCATGAGGATCAGGACCCCCAGGATCGCGAAGACGACGATCGCTTTCGCTTTGGTCATTTTGGGCTTGGAGCCGATTTCTCTCGGTGAAGTCGCCACTGTAATGCCTCCAAAAAATAGTATTACCTAACTATTATATATATAATAGTAAATGCAAGTCAACGCTTTTCGTTGATTTTTTTCTCCACGGCGTAGATCCCGAGCGAGCACTCGAGCCTCTTCTTCATCATTTCACACCCCGCCGCATAGGGAGTAAAGAGATCCTTTTCATAATAATGCGAAGCCGCGACGCATCCGCCGCTGCAATAGTACTTCGCGAAACAGTTCTCGCACTTCGCCTTGTTGTTCACCGTGATCTCGGCAAAGGTCTCACGTACGGAAGGATCGAAAGACCCGTCCAAAACGTTACCGATCAAATAACCTTCCTGCCCCACGAACTGGTGGCAAGGATAGACGTCGCCGACGGGAGAGACCGCCAAATAGCCGCATCCCGCGGAGCAACCGGAAAGGCGCTTCATGATGCAAGGTCCGCTCTCGAGGTCGATCATGAAATGGAAAAAGTTGAACCACTTCCCGTTCGCACGACGGTCGATGTACGCCTCGGCGAGGCGATCGTACTCTGCGAGTACGGTGCCGACCTTGTCCGAAGTGATCGCCATCGGATCCTCGGGGGGCAAGACCACCGGCTCGACCGAGATCTGATCGAAGCCCGCGTCGGCGAGCGCCAAGACGTCGGAAGCGAAATCGAGATTGTAGGCGGTGAAGGTGCCGCGAATGTAATAGCGCTTGTCCCCGCGCACCGCGCGGAATTTTTTCGCCGCGGAGAGGATCGCCCCGTAGGCATTCGCCCCGCTGCGGGTCGTACGGACACGATTGTGCACCTCTTCTCTGCCGTCGATGCTGATGACGACGTTGTCCATCTCGCGATTGAGGAAATCGATGTTCTCGTCGTTTAAAAGAAGGGCGTTCGTGGTCATCGTGAAGCTGAGCTCTTTGCCCGCTTGCGCCGCGCGCTCCTTGCCGTAGGCGACAGCCGCCTTCACGACGGACATATTCATCAAGGGTTCCCCGCCGAAAAAGTCGATCTCGAGGTTATGCCTCGACCCGCTTCTCGCGATCAGGAAGTCGATCGCCGCACGAGCGACCTCCTCGGTCATATAGTCGCGGGCGGTGTTGTAGGTACCCTCTTTGGCGAAGCAGTATTTGCAACGGAGATTGCAGTCGTGACAGACGTGCAAACAGAGCGCCTTGACGACGTCGGACTTCCGATACGGGAAAGTCTCGTCGACGCCGAGGAGCCCCTGCGACTCCAGCTCGGCGATCTCGGACTCGATCTCGGCGACCTCCGCCTGAGAAAGCGCGGAAAAGTCCGCAAGTTCTTGCGGACTCAACTCTTCGTACTTATGTTTGATAACGAGATACGCCTTGCGATCGACCGAATGCAGACTGTTGCTGTACGGATGATAGACGAGGTAAAAAGTTTCGCCTTTGTACGAGAAGGGGAAACTATGAGTAATGAGCCTCATTGAGAGATCAAAGGGTCTCGTTCTTCTTTTGATTATTGATCCTTTCTTCCTGCTTGCAAGTCTGATTGCCGACGGTGCAGCTGGTCTTGCAAGCGGACTGGCAGCTGGACTGGCACTCGGCACAGCCGATGACGGTGGACTTTCTTTCGGTTTTCGCAATGGTGCTGATATGCTTCATAATTTTCTCCTTGATCGGAGCGGCGAGACCGCTCTTTTTATTTGATAAAATTATAGCATATATTTTCTATTATTATCAAGCGTTTTTCGGGCTCTTTTTGAGGTTCACGGTCAGCACGCCCGAGAGCAGCCCCACCACGGCGCCCGTCACGAGATCGAGAACGGAAACGTCCGCGAGGGAGAACTCGCCCGAGATCGCCGAAAAGACGAGAAAGGACGTAACGACGTATAAAAGTCCCGAGATCACGCCCTTGAGCCAACCGAATCCGCTCCCTCGACGGAAGCCGACCAAACAGCCGATCACGACGGACAGGATCTTGATGGCGAGGTTCACGTATCCGATCACGTCCTCTCCGACGTCCGTCGACTTCACGACGAGAGCGAAGACGAGAACCGAGACCATAGAGATCAAGATCGCGATCACGACGGTCTTGACGATATCCAAGATTTGACGAGCAACACCTTTTTCCATAAGCACCTCCGAGAAAGAGTATGCGGAAGAACGGAGGGATATGTATAAAAAATGCGATCCGACAAGACAAAAACCCTTTTCCAAACGATGCGGTCCTACTCACGAAGCGACCGGGACGTCAAGCATTGCACCGCCGACAAAAAGCCATCATCGGACGAAAAAGCGGACGAACATAAGACGGCACTCTTCTGACGAAAACAAAAAAAAGGAAGGAGTAATGATCCTTCCCTTTCGTTTAAACAAATGAACGCTCGCGATCAGATCGCGTCGTCGTCCTTCTTCTCCTCGGTGGGAGCCTCGGCAGAGGCGTCCTCGGCGTCGACGTCACCGGACTTGTCGTCCGCCTTGATGTCGCCCTTGCTGCCCGGCGCGACCTGTTGTGCGTCGAGATTCAGACCGATGCCTTCGCGATTGATGACGATGACGACGGGAGAGCCCTTCGCGCCGATGTCGACCTCGATGGTGTTATCGGTGTTGATCGCCACGACGGTGCCGACGAGCCTGCCGATGGTCATGATACGGGTGCCGACCTTGATCGCCTCCTGCATGGCGGCGTATTCCTTCTGCTTCTTCTTCTGCGGGATGATGGAGATCGCCATCATACCGACGAAAAGGACCAAAAGGATCACGATCATCACGACGTTGGAAGTTTCCAATGCGATAATATTCGAAACCATAATAATTTCTCCTTGTGCCTATATTCTATCGAAAGTATACACTATTTCCGGCGGAATAACAAGCAGATTTTAGGTGTTATCCCATTTCTTTGGGCGAGAAAGGTCAAAAAGAGTACTTATCGAAGAACTCTTTGCGGTAATCGAGGAGCCTGTCCTCGATGATCGCCTGCTTGATCTCCGCCGTCAAACGATGCAACGCACGGATGTTGTGGATGGAGAGGAGCCTGCCCCCGAAGATCTCGTCCGAGGTGATCAGGTGGCGGACGTACGCCTTGGTATAGTTGCGACAGCAGTAGCAGTCACAGCCCTCCTCGACGGGAGAGAAATCCTCCTTGTACTTCGCATTGCGCAGATTGATATCGCCGCGAAGGGTCATCGCGGTGCCGTTGCGGGCAATACGGGTCGGCAAGACGCAGTCGAACATATCCACCCCGCGACACACCCCCTCGACGATGCAGTCCATACTGCCGACGCCCATCAGGTAACGCGGCATGTCCTTCGGCATCAAAGGGTCGATGACGTCGAGCATCTCGTACATCGTCTCCTTGGGTTCTCCTACGCTGAGCCCGCCGATCGCAATACCGCACTTCGCATAGGGGGCGGTGCGACGAGCGCTCTCTTCACGGAGATCCGAGTAGACGTTACCCTGTACGATGGGAAAGAGGATCTGATCCTCCCCCGTCGAGACCCTCGCGCAGCGGTCGAGCCAAAAGAGGGTGCGCTCCATCGCCTCCTTCGCCTTTTTCTTCGTGACGTCGGGCGAGGTGCACTCGTCAAACGCCATCATGATGTCGCTGCCGAGCGCCTGCTGGATCTCGATGGACTTCTCCGGCGAAAGGAAATGGTGACTGCCGCCGTCGAGAGGAGAGGCAAACTCACACCCGGCGTCCGTGACCTTGCGGAAGGAGGAAAGGCTGAACACCTGAAATCCGCCGCTGTCGGTCAAGATCGGCTTGTTCCAGCGCATAAAGCGATGCAATCCGCCCGCCGCGCGGACAGTCTCGTGTCCGGGGCGCAGATAAAGATGGTAAGTGTTGGAGAGGAGGATCTGAGAACCGACCTCGGCGACCTCTTCGGGAGAGAGGGACTTCACCGTGCCGAGCGTCCCAACGGGCATAAAGACGGGCGTCTCGATCACACCGTGCGGCGTCGTCAGGCGACCGATGCGCGCGCCCGACTGCTTGCATACCTTTAATACTTCGTACTTAAAATTGCTACCCATATTCTATTTCCTTATTGTTTTATAGCACTCTTCCATTCACCGAGATCGTTTTGATCTTGCGCAGGTGAAGTTTTGCGCGCACCGCACGCAAAGTGAAGTTATTGCATAGTGAAGTTGCTCGCTTCGCTCTCAGTGAAGTTAAGTTCGCCTTTCATCCGCAACTTGCGCCGGATGCGGCGCAAACTTCTCTGCCGAAGGCAACTTCACTTGCACCCGCAAACTTCACTCGCCGTTAGGCGAACTTAGTTACGGTCGAAGAAGCAAGACTCACAACCTCTATGTTTTTCCCACCCCTTGATCGAAGCAGACAATGTCTGATCGGAGAGGCAAGTCAGGCGAGGCTCGCGAAGGAGATCGGGCGAAGTCGACCTTGTCGGTCGATGAGGTCGAGCTCCGAAGCAGTAACAAAGCATGACGCCGCCTATACGATCAGACATGCGCCGCCTATACGATAAAACACGCATCGCCGAAACTAAAGAAGCGATACCCAGAGTCCACCGCGTGCTTGTACGCCGCCAGGATCTTCTCCCTGCCCATAAAGGCGGAAACGAGCATCAAGAGCGTACTTTCGGGAAGGTGGAAGTTCGTGATGAGCCCATCCACGATCTTGAACTCGTAAGGGGGATAGAGGAAGATGTCGGTATTGCCGCTACCGGCGAGGACGTGTCCTTTCCTGTCCGCCGCGCTCTCGAGGGTACGCACCGAAGTCGTGCCGACCGAGATCACTCGCCTGCCCTCGGATTTCGCTGCGTTGATCTCAGCCGCCGCCTCCTCGGAGATCTCGTAATACTCGTCGTGCATCTTGTGGTCTTCGACGTTCTCGACCTTCACGGGACGGAAGGTGGAAAGACCGACGTGCAGAAGGATCTCGACCACGCGAACGCCTTTCGCGCGAATGCGATCCAGCAGCTCGGGGGTGAAGTGAAGCCCCGCGGTGGGCGCCGCGGCGGAACCGTCGATCTTGCTGTAGACGGTCTGATACCGTGAGCTGTCCTCAAGTTTCTCCTTGATATATGGAGGGAGCGGCATCGCGCCGACCTTGGCGAGGATATCCTCAAAGACGCCGTCGAAGAGAAACTCCACGACGCGTTCGCCCTCTTTGCCACGCTCTGTGACGCGAGCGGACAGCTCGTCCGAAAAGACGACCTCGGCGCCGACGCCGAGCTTCTTGCCCGGGCGGACGATGGCACGCCAATGGGTGTAATCCAATCGTTTCAGGAGGAGGAACTCGACCTCACCCGTAAACCCCTTGCGGTGCCCGATCAGGCGGGCGGGGATGACCTTTGTGTTATTGACCACGAGGACGTCGCCTGCGCGGAGATACTCGATGACGTCATGAAAAATGCGGTCCTGCCACGCGCCGCTCGCGCGATCAATGACCAAAAGCCGAGAGGAATCTCTCGGTTCGGCGGGGTGTTGGGCGATCCTGTCTTCGGGAAGGTCGTAATAAAAATCACTCGTCTTCATCGGTCTTCTTCGCAGTGGTCTTCTCCAGTTGTTCGAGCATCGCTTCCTTCGAAGGGGGGACCTTGAACCCGAGGTGCTTGTACGCACCGGACAAACAGACCCTGCCCCGCGGGGTGCGAGCGATGAATCCCAATTGGATCAAATACGGCTCGTAAACGTCCTCGATGGTATTCGCGTCTTCCCCGATGGTCGCCGCGAGGGTGTCGAGACCAACCGGGCCTCCGTTATGTTTCTGCAAGATGGTGAGCAAGATCTCACGGTCGACGTTGTCGAGACCGAGGTCGTCGATCTCAAGCAGGTCGAGGCTCTTCTTCGCCGTGGCAAGGGTGACGGTCTTCTCATTCCGGTACTCGGAAAAGTCGCGCACACGCTTCAAGAGTCGATTCGCGATACGCGGCGTGCCGCGGGAACGGCGAGCGATCTCCACCGCCGCCTCCCTCTCGATGCCGATGTCGAGGAGTTTCGCACTGCGCGTGACGATGCGGGCGAGCTCCTCGGGCTTGTAGATCTCCAAACGGCAGATCACGCCGAAACGGTCGCGGAGGGGCGCCGTCAGCATACCCGCACGGGTCGTGGCGCCGATCAAAGTAAACTTTTTCAGGGGGAGGCGAATGCTCTTCGCACTGGGACCCTTGCCGACCACGAAGTCTAAAACGTAGTCCTCCATCGCGGGATAGAGGATCTCCTCGACCGCGTGAGACAGACGATGGATCTCGTCGATAAAGAGCACGTCGCCGTCGTAGAGGTTGGTCAGCATCGCGGCGAGGTCGGCGGCTTTCTCGATCGCGGGACCGGAGGTCACCTTGATCTGCGCGTTCATCTCGTTCGCGACGATGTGCGCGAGTGTGGTTTTGCCGAGCCCCGGCGGACCGTATAAAAGGACGTGGTCGAGCGCTTCGCCGCGCTTCTTCGCCGAATGGATGAATACGGAGAGATTTGCCTTCACCTTCTCCTGTCCGACGTATTCCGCCATCGTCTTGGGGCGAAGGGTGTTCTCTATCTCCTCTTCCGTCTCTTCTCTGTCGCGTTCGACCAGCCTGTCGCCGATCGCGCTGGTGATAAAACTGTCGTCGTCAAACATCACTTATCCAACCTTCTGAGTACCGTCATAACGAGATCGTTGACGTTTTTCGCATCCTTGCGTACAGCCGATACGAGCGTATAGGCTTCCGTACGACTCACGCCGAGCGTAGTCAGCACTTCGAGCGCTTCCTCGATCATCGTATCGCTCTCGAGCGGGACGCCGATCGAAGATCCTGCGCTCAGGAAGGAGGCGCCGCTTTCACCGATACTCTCCTTCAGCTCAACGACGATGCGTTCCGCCGTCTTTTTGCCTATGCCTTTCACCTTCGAGAGCGTCTTGGTGTCACCGGAAACGATGGAAGTCGCCAAAGTCGATACGTCCGCCGCAGACAGAATGCCGAGCGCCATCTTGGGGCCGACGCCCGAAACGGTGATGAGGCGAAGGAACATCTGTTTCTCCTCCTCCGTGGCGAAGCCGTAAAGGCTCATATCGTCCTCGCGCACGGCGAGATACGTATAGACCTTCACCGTTTGTCCCGCCCTGCCGAGCTTGGACACGGTAAAGTTCGAGGCATTCAGCAAATAACCGATGCCGCCTGTTTCCACGACGAGATAGCCGTCGCCGTACGTATCCACCTTTCCGACTATATAAGCATACATAATTACATTCCGAAGAGCGACCCGAAGCGATTGGTCTGCGCGTGGGTGAGCGCCACCGCGAGGGCGTCCGCCGCGTCGTCCGGTTTCGGGATCGCCTTGAGCCTGAGCGTTTGGCGCACGACTTCCTGCATTTGGCGTTTGTCTGCGCCGCCCCACCCCGTGATCGCCTGTTTGATCTGATTCGGGGTATATTCAAAGAGTTTGTCCGTATAGTTGATCGCCGTCATCAAGATCACGCCGCGTGCCTCCGCGACGGGGATGCCGGTGGTCTTGTTGTTGGAGAAAAAGAGTTCCTCGACCGCGATCTCCTCGGGCTTAAACTTCTCAAACAAAGTCAAAAGTCCTTTGTGGATGCGCTGCAAGCGGAGAGGGGTCCGCATCCCCGCGGGGGTATTGATCACGCCGTAATCGATGGGCGTGACCCTGCCCTTCACACTCTCCACCACGCCGTATCCGACGATGGCGAGCCCGGGGTCGATGCCGAGAATGATCACTTACGCACCTGTCCCTCGCCCACGACGACGTATTTCTCACTCGTGAGTTGGCGAAGCCCCAAGGGACCGCGTGCGTGCAATTTCTGCGTGCTGATCGCCATTTCCGCACCGAAACCGTACTCGAAGCCGTCGGTGAAACGGGTGCTGGCATTCACGTAGACCGCCGCGCTGTCCACGCCTGCGGTGAAGGCGTCGATCGCCTCCTTGCTCATGGAGATGATCGCATCGCTGTGGTGAGTGCCGTACTTGTTGATGCGCTCGATCGCCTCCTTGTAGCCGCTGACCACCTTTACGGAGATCACGAGCCCGAGATGCTCGGTGTAGTAGTCCTTCTCCGTCGCGAGCTCTGCCGGGGGATAGATGCGGCAGGTCTCGTTGCAACCGAGGATGCGCACGCCTTGCTTGGCGAGCCTGTCGAGGCTCTGCGTCAGGAAGGGAGCGGCGATCGCTCTGTCCACGATGAGCTGTTCGGTGGCGTTGCAGACCGAAGGACGGCTGACTTTGGCGTTGAAAAGAACGTTGTCCGCCATCTTGAGATCGGCGGTCTTCTCGACGTAGGTGTGGCAATTGCCGCCCGCCGAAACGATGACGGGAACGGAGGCGTTCTCGAGGACGAACTTCTTGAGCCCTTCGCCGCCGCGCGGGATCACGACGTCCACGACACCCGACTGTTTCAACAGTTCCGCCGTCGCCTCGCGCTCGGGGTCCGCAAGGAACTGGAGTACGTTGGCGTCGTAACCGCCCTTGACGAGAGCGTTCTTCATCGCGTTGAAGATCGAAAGATTGGAATTGATCGCCTCCCTACTGCCGCGGAGTACGACTGCGTTGCCGCTCTTGATCGCGAGCGCCGCGGCGTCCGCCGTCACGTTGGGGCGCGCCTCGTAGATGATGGCGATCACGCCGAGAGGAGCGCGGACCTTGGTGATCTTCAGCCCGTTGGGGAGGGTCCACTTGTCCGTGGTCTCGCCGACGGGATCGGGAAGCTCCGCGACCTGCATAATGCCGTCGATCATCTGACGGATACGGCTCTTGTAGAGGGTGAGACGGTCAATAAAGGTCTCCTCCTTGCCGTTCTCCTTCGCGATAAAGAGGTCGTCCGCGTTTGCTTCGAGGATCGCGTCCATTTCATCGCCGATGCCGTTCGCCATCGCGATCAGCATCGCCTTCTTCTCGGTATCGGTATAGGTGGCGAGGCGGTAGGACGCCTCCTTCGCTAAGGCACAGATCTCGGAAACGTTGCTCATATCAGTCCTCCTCTTCCTCTTCGGGCAGGATCGCGTTGTGGAACACGTTCTGCACGTCGTCGTTCTCCTCCAACCTGTCGATCAGGTTGAGTATCTTGGTGATCGCGGACTCCTCGGGAGTCACGTAGTTCTCGGGGACCATCTCGAGGTCGCTCGAGAGGATCTTGAGCCCCGCCTTCTCGAGGTTCTCGCGAACGGCGGTGTAGTTCTGCGGCAAGGTGTAGACCTCGTAGACGCCGTCGTCGTTCTGCACGTCGTCCGCGCCCGCGTCCACAGCGAGCATAAAGAGATCGTCCTCGGCGATGCCCTCGCCGTCGATCACGATGACGCCTTTCTTGCTGAACATATAGGACACGCAACCGGTGCTGCCGAGGTTGCCGCCGAACTTGTCGAAGGCGCAACGAACGTCGCTCGCCGTGCGGTTCTTGTTGTCCGTGAGGGTCTCCACGATGACCGCGACGCCGCCCGCCGCATACCCCTCGTAGGTGATCTCCTCGTAGTTGACGGCGTTCAGCTCACCCGACGCTTTCTTGATGGAGCGGGAGATGTTGTCGTTCGGCATATTCGCCGCCTTCGCCTTCGCGATGACGTCGCGCAGACGGGAGTTGCTGTCCGGGTTGGGACCGCCCTGCTTGACGGCGATCGCCAGCTCCCTGCCGATCTTGGTGAAGACATTCGCCCTCGCGGCGTCGCCCTTCGCTTTCTTGTTCTTGATATTAGCCCATTTGCTGTGTCCCGACATAACTATCCTCCTAACTTGTCAGATGCGATTTCTTTCGAGAAGGTACATCGCAACGCCTGCGCTGACCGCCGCGTTCAGGGACTCCATCGAGACCATCGGTATCGATAGTCTCCGTCCTGCCGCCGCCTTGATCTCCGCGCTGACGCCGTGCGCCTCGTTCCCGACGACGAGAGCGTATTTCCCGCGGGGAACGTGCGTAAAAATACTTTCTCCCATCATATCAAGTACCATTATATCATAACTCTGCATATTTTTACTACTTAAAAATGCAGGAATATCGGAAAAACAGAGATCGATCTTAAATATCGCGCTCATCGAGGAACGCACCGCCTTGGGCGAATAGGGATCCGCCGAGCCGATAAGCACCGCCTCTCTGTAGCCCGCCGCGACGGCGGTACGCAGGATCGCACCGACGTTTCCCGCGTCGGAGACGTGATCGAGCACGATGAGTTTATCCCCGTTAAGTGCGGAAATATCCGCAGATGCGGGGATCTCCACCACGGCGGCGATCCCGGCGGGAGTCACCGTCGCGGAGACGCGATCGAACAGATCGTCGGACAGCACCACCCGTTCCGCCGCAAAGCGGGAGAGGATGGACTCGTAGTCCGCCTGCTTGCTCTCCTTTACGTAGAGAGAACGAACGACGGCGGAGGGCGGGATGTCGCCGACGGAATTTGCCCCTTCGACGAGGTAAAGTCCCAGTTCCCTGCGCGACCTTGCGTCGGACAGCGCGCGGAACAGGCGCGCCTTCTCGTTGGAAATACTCGTAATGACCATGGTTCTGTCCTATAAAAAAATGCTTTCGGCGAACCGAAAGCATTGAATGGCGTTATTACGCTTTTGCCTTTTCGCAGAGCGCGGTGAATGCCGCCGCGTCGTTGACCGCGAGATCGGCGAGCACCTTGCGGTTCAGATCGATGCCGTTCTTCTTGAGACCGTTCATGAACCTGCTGTAGCTGAGACCGTTCATCCTCGCCGCCGCGTTGATGCGGGCGATCCAGATCTTGCGGAAGGCGCCCTTCTTGTCCTTTCTGCCGACGTAGGCATACATCTGGGACTTCATCACCGCTTCGCGGGAGACTCTGTAAAGCTTGCTCTTCGCGCCGCGATATCCCTTGGCGAGCTTGAAAATCTTTCTGCGCTTTTTGACTGCGTTTACTGCTCTTTTGATCCTCATAATCTTACCTCCCTTACTTCTGAATCATCGTCCTGATCGTTTTGGCTTGCGTCTCGGAAACATAGCCGCCCGCCCTCAGACCGCGCTTTCTCTTGGTCTCTTTCTTGGTAAGGATATGGTTTTTCCCTTGCTTGCTTCTCTTGATGAGTCCGTTTTTAGTTACTCTGAATCTCTTTCCTGCACCGCTGTGCGACTTCTGTTTTGGCATTTTGCCTACCTCCGTTTTATTTTTTTGCTTTGGCAAGTTGCATCTTGATCGTGTTTCCCTCGATCGTAGGCGCTTGCTCCATTACGTACTCTTCCGTCAGGAGTCCGCAGAACTGCTCCATGACCTTCATCCCGAGCTCGGGACGCTTGTTCTGTCTGCCGCGCATCCTGATGACGACGCGCACCTTGTCACCGTCCGCGATGAACCCGCTGGCGCGCTTCGCCTTAACGTTGATGTCCCCGATGTCGATCAGAATGCTGAGCTGGACTTCCTTGATCTTGACGATCTTTTGGTTCTTCTTCGCCTCTTTTTCCCTCTTGATGCTGTCGAAACGGAACTTGTCGTAGTCCATCAACTTGCACGTCGGGGGCAGTGCCTGCGGCGCGATCTTCACGAGATCGAGCCCCTGCTCGTTGGCGATCATTTGGGCGTCGTAAGCGCTCATCGTGCCGAGGTTGTTCCCCGCTTGGTCGATGAGCGTGACCTGACTGTCACGGATCTGTCCGTTGATCTGATACTCTTTGATAAACTCGTCCTCCTAATAAAAATCGGGCAGTAAAACTGCCCGAAAATAACCTGATAAAAGGATATTTAAGAAACCCTACGCAACCTGCTGCTCGGGTGAGAACAGTTCTACTTCGTGAATTATGGTATCACCGCAAACGCCGAGTGTCAAGCGTTTTTGCGGATCATTTCAGGATTTTATCGCGAACATCCTTGGCGAGACGCTCGACGAAGGCGTCCACCGTCATCGTGCCGAGGTCGCCCTCGCTGCGATGGCGCACGCTGATCGTGCCGTTCTCCTTCTCCTTATCGCCGAGAATGAGCATATACGGCACCTTTTCCAGCTGCGCTTCGCGGATCTTGTAACCGACCTTCTCGCTGCGGGTGTCGGACTCGGCGCGGAAGCCCATCCGAGACAGCTTGTCCGTGAGCTCCTCCACGTCAGCCGCCGTCCTGTCGGTCAAGCTGATGACCTTGACCTGCACGGGAGCGATCCAAGCGGGGAAAGCTCCGGCGTACTTCTCGATGAGCATCGCGAGGGTGCGCTCGTAGCAACCGATACTGCTGCGGTGAATGACGTAAGGGGTCTGCTTCACGCCGTTCTCGTCAACGTAGGACATTTCGAAGCGCGAGCCGGCGGCAAAGTCGATCTGGATCGTGATGATGGTGTCCTCTTTGCCGTAGACGTTCTTCGCCTGTACGTCGAGTTTCGGTCCGTAGAAAGCCGCCTCGCCCGTCGCCTCGACATAGTCGAGACCGAGATGGTCGAGGATCTCTTTCATCAAGCCCTCCGTGCGTTCCCATTCGGCGGGGTTGTCGATGTACTTATCCGTATTCTTCGGATCCCACTTGCTAAAACGGAAGGTCACGTCGTCACGGAGACCGAGACAATCCAAGAAATAGTACGACAGATCCAAGCAGCGCTTGAACTCCCCTTCGATCTGCTCGGGGGTACAAACGATGTGTCCGTCGGAGAGGGTGAACTGTCTGACGCGGATGAGACCGTGCATCTCACCCGAAGCCTCGTTGCGGAACAGAGTCGCCGTCTCGGCGTAGCGACACGGGAGGTCACGATAGCTCTTGATGCCGTTCTTGTAGATCTGATATTGGAAGGGACAGGTCATCGGACGGAGCGCGAGCACCTCGTCGTCGTCCTCCTCGTCGCCGATCACGAACATCTTGTCACGATAGTGATCCCAGTGACCGGAGATCTTGTAAAGGTCGTTCTTCGCCATCGCGGGAGTGCGGGTGAGCATAAAGCCGCGGCGCTCCTCTTCGTCTTCAACGAAACGGATCAAGGTCTGCATGATCTTAGCGCCCTTGGGCATCAGGAGGGGCAAGCCCTGCCCGATGGGGTCGGAGGTCATAAAGATCCCGAGGTCGCGACCGAGCTTGTTGTGGTCGCGCTTCTTCGCCTCTTCGAGCTGAACGAGGTACTCGTCGAGCGCGGACTTCTTGTCGAACGCGACGCCGTAGATACGGGTCAGCATCTTATTCTTCGCGTCGCCGCGCCAATACGCGCCCGTGATGCTGGTGAGCTTCACCGCCTTGATGACGCCCGTGCTCTTGAGGTGAGGACCGACGCACATATCGACGAAATCGCCCTGATGATAAAAGCTGATCTCCGCGCCCTTCGGGAGCTCAGCGATCATCTCGAGCTTGTACGGCTCGCCGAGCTTGCGCATCAGCGCGTTCGCGCTCTTGCGCGGAAGGACCTCCCTGCTGATCGGGAGATTCGCCTTGATGATGCGCTGCATCTCCTCCTCGATCTTTTGGAGGTCGTCCATCGTCGGAGGGGTGATGTATTCGATGTCGTAATAGAACCCCGTGTCGATGGCGGGACCGATCGCGAGTTTGGCGGTCGGATAGATGCTCTTGACCGCCTGCGCCATCACGTGCGCGGCGGTGTGGTTGTAGATGTGCTTGCCCTCCTGATCCTTGAAGGTCAGGATCTGCACCTCGGCGTCGTGATCGACGACGTAGGCGAGATCGACGGGAACGCCGTCCACCTTGCCCGCGAGCGCGACACGATGCAAGCCCTCGCCGATGTCGGCGGCGATCTGCTCCACCGTGACGGGAGCGTCGTATTCTTTGACCGAATCTCTCAAATAAATCTTCATATTCTCCTCCTATGAGCTATATAACAAAAAGCCCTTATACGATCACGTATAAGGACGACGATTGCCGCGGTTCCACCTTATTTGGGCGCAAAGCCCCACTCTTTATGACGATTGTACTGAGAACGGTGGTACCGCTCCGCTGCATTCGCTTCGCTCTCAGCCAAGGCGAAACTCTCTGGAGAATGCGGGTGCGGGGCGACGTGTCCGTCCCGATTTGGTGCCGAAGGCGGGACTCGAACCCGCACGGAGTTACCCCCGAGGGATTTTAAGTCCCTTGCGTCTACCATTCCGCCACTTCGGCTCTTTTTGGAGGCACCACCCAGACTCGGACTGGGGAATAAAGGTTTTGCAGACCTCTGCCTTACCACTTGGCTATGGTGCCATAACGCTATATAATATGAATCGCACGCGAGGCGCGGTGCATATCTGCCGTTGTAACCGTTTAAAGGGCGGTGCCCTCAGAGCGGGAGACGGTGTGCGCGAGAGTTTTGCGTTTCAGATCATTCCGATTATCGTTATCTCGCGGACCTACGCTTTGCTCCGGTGCGGCCCCTGCGGGTCTGACGCTACGCGTCCGTTGCTACGCAACGCGAATCCCGTCTGCTGGGGTCGAACAATAGCATTTTGGAGCGGGAGACGGGATGCCCGAGTGCCTCGGGGACCTACGCTTCGCTCCGGTTCGGTCCCGCGGGCGGGTCCGATGCTGTCGCATCCGTTGCTACGCAACGCGAATCCCGTCTGTTAGGACCGTACAAATGCATTGTGGAGCGGGAGACGGGATGCCCGAGTACCTCGGGGACCTACGCTTCGCTCCGGTTCGGTCCCGCGGGCGGGGCCGATGCTGTCGCATCCGTTGCTGGCGCAACGTGAATCCCGTCTATTCGGGTCGAACAATAGCATTTTGGAGCGGGAGACGGGATTCGGACCCGCGACATTTGCCTTGGCAAGGCAACGCTCTACCACTGAGCCACTCCCGCGCGAATGCTCTATTACTATATCAAATCGCAAAAGGTTTTGCAACCGTTTTTACGAAAAAAGTTATTCTGCCGCCAAAATATAGAAGGAATGGGGTTGATCGCCGCGATACGGGATCACCTCGAGATCGGGACAGACCTCGCCGAGCCGCTCGGTCAGATCCGCGACGGTCGCCTCCGAGACCTCTTCGCCCGCGTAGACGTTGAGCACGTCCATTTCGTCCATCTTCATCTTTTTGACGAGGTCCACGGTGACGGTATTGAGGTCGCTGCCTTTGACGAGGATCTTTTTCTCCGAGAGACCGATGATGTCGCCCTTCGAGAGGGAGAGACCGTCCATCTTGGTCGTGCGCACCGACGAGGTGACCTGCGCGCAAGTCACCGCGCGATACGCCTCGGTCATCTGCGCCACGTTTTGATCCACGTCCGCCTGCGGATCGAAGGCGATCGCGGCGGCGATGCCGGCGGCGACGTTCTCGGTATCCAGCACGACGCAATGGCGCTCCGTGAGCTCCTGCGCCTTCTGCGCGGCGAGAATGATATTCTTGTTGTTCGGAAGGACGATCACGCTGTCCGCATTCACGCGATTGATCGCCGAGAGGATCTCATTCACGCTGGGGTTCATCGTCTGACCACCCTGCACGATGACGTCCACGGTCAGGTCCTTAAAGATCTTCGCGATGCCGCTGCCCGCGCATACGCTGACCATACCGATCGGCTTTTTGTTGCGCTCCATCTCCTCCTTGATCTTGCGATTCTGCTCCAGCATATTCTCGATCTTGACTCGATCGAGCTCACCGAGCTCGAGGGCGTATTGGAGCGCCCTACCGGGGTTGTTCGTGTGCACGTGCACCTTGACGAGTTTGAGATCGCCGATACAGATCAGACTGTTGCCGAGACGAGAGAGCTTGTCGCGGAGCTTGTCGATATCCGCCTCCGTCGCGCGGGGACGAATGTTCTTGACGAAGAACTCGGTGCAATAGGCGAACTCGATCTCATCGAGATCGTGCACGTCCGCGGCAAATCCCGCGTCGTTCTCTTCGACCGCGACCTTGATCGCCGTCGTGGGGATCTCCTTGCCCTCCACGACCATGGAAAACCCTTCGAGCACGCGCATGAGTCCCATACCGCCCGCATCCACGACGCCCGCCTTCTTGAGGACGGGGAGCATATTCGGGGTCTCGTTGAGGATCTGCTGTCCCTTCTCGTTCAGGCGCTGGAGCATCGTCTCGAAACAAGCGTTCCTGCCGCTCGCCGCCTTCTCCGACTCCTCCGCCACGACGCGGATCACGGTGAGGATGGTGCCCTCTTTCGGCTTCTCCATCGCGCTGTACGCGACGCGCGCCGCCTCCAAAAAGGCTTTGGAAAGGAGCTTGGTGGTCATCAGGGTGTCGAGGGGCGCGACTACGTCCGCAAACCCCTTGAAGATCTGCGAAAGGATCACGCCGCTGTTGCCCCTCGCGCCCCGAAGGGACGCCGAGGTCAATACGGAAGCGAACTTGCTCCAAGTGAGGTCCCTGTCCGGGATCGCCGCGAGCTCGCGCGCCGCCGTGGTCGCGGTGGCGCACATATTCGTGCCGGTGTCGCCGTCGGGGACGGGAAATACGTTATGGGCGTTGATCTCTTCTTCGTGAACGGCGAGGTTCTGCGCCGCGCCGAGAAACATTTTACGTAACGTGGATACGTCGATCGACTTTATCATTACTGTCTCCTATTCTTTGGTGCCGACCACGTGGACGTTCACCGCTTTGACGCGCATACCGGTGAAAGACTCGACGGAGTAAGTCACGACCGAGCGAAGAGACTCGGATACAGCGTCGGCGAGGACGCCCTCCTTCAAAATGACGAACAGATCGATAAAGATGCGATTGTCCGTTGTGGTGACTCTGACTCCTTTCGTGGCGGCATTTTTCTTAAAAAGAGAAGATACGCTGTCGGTGAAACCTTTGGAAACCAGTTCCATCACACCGTAACACTCGGATGCGGCGCGGTGCGCGCACATCGCGACGGCTTCGTCCGAAACGAGGATCTTGCCGTATTTATTCGAGGTCATGACAGCCATAGCCTTCTCCGTGATCGCTTTTTCTATAATAATAGAATATTATAAACGCATTTGCAACTAATTTTCAAAAATCCGTAAAAACTGTTGCCAAGCGTTTTTTTTCGTGATATAGTTATTAGGTCGTGAATGGATGGCAAATCCTTTTCACCTATCACAAGTGAGATCGTTACGGGAGGTATAGATATATGTCGAGAGTTTGCAGCGTTTGCGGAAAGGGTAAAATGGCGGGAAACACCGTCAGCCACAGTAATCGCAAAGCCCCCACCCATTGGAACGCGAATATCCAAAAGGTTTCCGTCGTGGATGAGAAGGGTACGGTGTCCAAACAGTACGTTTGCACCAGATGCTTGAGAAACGGCGCCGTCAAGAGAAAGGCGGACTAAGAGATCGAAAAGCAACGGGCGTGACCATAGGTCACGCCTTTTTTCTACCTCGATCCGAGTCTCGAACTGACAACCTCCGAGAGACACTTCCCCGCCCTACGCAAGGCGTATCCATTCGATCTTGATATGCGTAAATACACGAAATAGGGATTATTTTGTAGAATATTCTACTTGTGAGTATATTTCTTCCCGATCTTTCCGCACAGAAATCTGAGCGCCGCCTTCACGAAATGCGGCGGGTTAAAACAATACATTCTCAAAGAAAACACCTCCTACTTCGACGTATGCACGGCGAGGACGCCGCCCTCTACCCGTAAAAACACGCAGGGCGCAACGCAACGGTTGGATAAGCCGAGCGTATCTTTCGAGGTCAAGGTCACGCCCTCGGCGGGATAATACAGCCCCGTCGCTTGTAGTATATGCGCGTCGCCCCCGAAAGGTACGAGAGAGAGGGTGTCGCCGACGGCAACGTCGAGCAGCAAAGTGTTTTCCGTGTAATAAATATCCGTGCGATCACCTCGGATCACGGCGCGAATGCCGAGATCGGAGGCAAGTTTTAATAAGTGTAAATTGTAAAGGAAGTGATCGGGTCTGCCGCCGATGGCGCCGTAGATATCGAGTGCGGATAGGTTACAAAGCGCCGCTTGACGGACGCCGAGTTCTCCGTCCGAGAAATCCTTCTCGACGGGAACGGTGACGACCTCAACGCCCTCGGGCGCGCGTCCGAGGCTGTCCAGATCGCCGACGAGGAGATCGGGGTGAATGCCTTTCTCCAGAGCGCGAAGGTAGCCGGCGTCCGCCGCGATCACGAAAGGAGCGGGAGAATACCGCTCAAAAGGTTGGGAGAGGATGAGAGCGCCCCTCTTCATCCGCGCATCACCTTGATCGCCTGCTCGGGATCCGCCGCTTTAAAGGTGGCGCTGCCCGCAACGAGCACCGTGACGCCGAGCGAACGGAAACGCGCCGCGTTGGTCTCGGTCACGCCGCCGTCCAGTTCGAGGGCGATCGCCCTGCCCGACTCCGCGATCTTTCGCGCGAAGAGGACGATGTTGTCCGACACACTCTCGATGTAAGACTGTCCGCCGAAGCCCGGGAACACCCCCATCAGCACGATCATATCGACAAGATCCATATAGGGCTCGACGAGGTCAAAGCCTTTGTCGGGATTCACTACCAAACCGCATTTCTTCCCTTTCGCCTTGATCGCGAGGAGGGCGGCGCGGGGATCCTTGCTCGCCTCGGGATGGAAGGTCACGATATCCGCGCCCGAATCGCAAAAACGCTCGACGTATTTCTCGGGTTCGACAATCATCAGATGCACGTCGAGCGGGAGAGTCGTATGAGGACGGATCGCCTTGATCATCGGCATCCCGAAGGTGATATTCGGCACGAAAACGCCGTCCATCACGTCACAGTGCACGAGGTCGGCGCCCCATTTCTCGACGTTCGCGACGGTCTCGCCCATCGCGGCGAAGTTTCCGGACAAAATAGACGGTGCGATCCTGCAATTACTCATAGTTTTTCCTCCTGTTATCGGTTGGTATTCTTGATATATTTGGCGCGGAGCTGTCCGCAAGCGCCCTCGATGTCGGCGCCCATCGTGCGACGAACGGTGGCGGAAACGCCCCCCTTCTCCAGCGTGGCGGCGAAGCGGTAGGCGTCCTTACGCGACGTCCCCGCCAGCCCGCGTTCCTTGACGTAGTTCAAGACGATCAGATTCACGATGCACGGGAATCCCTTCACCGCGGCGATCAGCGCGGCGGCGTCTTCCTCGCGATCGTTCACCCCTTTGATGAGGGAATACTCGAAGACGACGCGGCGGGACGTGCGAGCGAAATAGCGTTTCGCGGCGTCCACGACACGCGCCACCCCGTATTTCTTATTCACGGGCATGATGCGGGATCGGACCTCGTCGATCGCCGAGTGGAGCGAGAAGGTCATCGTGACGGGAATGTCCTCCTCGAGGAAGTGATCGAAGGCGTCGATCAACCCGCAGGTCGAGAGAGAGATGTTGCGATAGCTGATATTCAGCCCCTTTTCGGCGTTCACGAGGCGCAGGAACTTCACGACGTTGTCGTAGTTGTCCAGAGGCTCCCCGCTCCCCATCAGCACGACGTTGGTGACACGGCGATCCGCGAGGGTGCCGCCGTCAAAGCGATTGGCGGCGATGACCTCACCGAGGATCTCGCCCGCGGAGAGATTGCGCTTCAGTCCTTCCAGCCCCGAGGCGCAAAAGGCGCAATTCATGCGGCAACCGACCTGCGTGGAGACGCAAAGGGTGTTGCCGTATTTGTAGCGCATCAGCACCCCCTCGACGACGTTGCCGTCCGCGAGGGAGAAGAGGAACTTCACGGTACCGTCCTCTTTGGAAGTGTGGGATTCGAGTATGGAGGCTCCGACCGCGAGATACCCGTCCGCGGCAAGGCGCTCCTTCAAGGCTTTGCCGACGTTGGTCATCTCGGGGTAGTCCTTGCCCGCGTAGAGATTCAGATACAGCTGATCCGCGCGAAAAGCGGGTTCGCCGTAGGCGGACATCAGCTGTTTCAATTCGGAGAGATCCAGATCGGTCAGCAGTTTCATACCTTCCTCAATATCGCGTAGTAGTAGGCGTCGCCGCCGCATTTCTCGGGGTCGACGGGACACTCCTTTTCGAGAGAGAATGCGGCGTTTTCCGACAGAAAATCACGCACGACGTCCTCGTCCTCGGAGGGGAGATCGGAGCAAGTGGCGTACACAAGGCAGCCGCCGCGGCGAACGTATTCGCCCGCGTTGCGAATGAGCCGAGACTGGGTCGCCCTCAACGACTCGATCTCAGAGACCGTGCGATGCAAGGCGACGTCCGCATTGGTCCCGAGGGAGCCGAGCCCCGAGCAAGGCGCGTCGAGGAGGACGGTAGAGAATCGATCCCGCCATTCCTCGCGAAGGACGGTGCCGTCCGCCCGAGTCGCGGTCACGTTCGAGGCGTGCATACGCGCCGCGTACGATTCGATCAACTGAACGCGATGCTCGTGCAGGTCGCAAGCGAGAACGGGGGCGGCGTATTTCTCGGCGAGGTACACGCTCTTGCCTCCCGGCGCGGCGCACAGATCGAGGATCTCACCGCCCGCATAGGGGACGGCGGAGGCGACCTCCGCGCTGCCGTAGGACATCACCGTCGCTTTGCCTTCGTTCAAAAGGTCGACGATCTCGCCGACCGACCGCAGGTAAAAGCCGTGCGGCGTTTCTACGTAGGCAATCCCCCGTTCCCGCAACGTCTCCGCGAGCCTTTCTTTGCCAAAGGCAAAAGCGGGACGAACGTGGGTATCGGTCCTGCGCGAGACGAGGAGACGACGCTCCGCGCCCTCTCTGCCGCATTCTTTGACGTAGAGGCGGACGAGATCAAGGGGCAGATTCGCCCGAACGGACAGCAGTTCGTCGGGATCGACGGGCATAAGTTCTTTGCCTACCGCAGCATAGCGACGCAGCAGCGCGTTCAGGAACCCGACCACGCCGCCCTTGCCCACCTTCTTCGCCGTCTCCGCGATGTCGTTCACGACCGCGTGGGCGGGGAGAGAGGAATCGTCAAGGAGATACATCCCCATTTTGGCAAGCAACCGCACGGAAGGTTTGGGCGGGCGTTCGGTCAGTCGCGTGAGACGATGGTCGTACAGATAGGTGTGCTCCACGACCCCGTACACGAGACGAAACGCCCCCTTGTTATCGAATAGGGGCGCGCCCTGCTTGCGGATCGACTCGTCGACCCAAGCGCCTCCCTGATAGACGTCGGTCAAGGCGCGATACGCTTCGACGAGACCCTTCATCCGATCCGTTTACCGAGGATCGCCGCATGACCGCGCAGGTAGTCCGCGCCGCTCATACGCTTTTTCCCCTCCGCCTGCACCTCTTTGAGGCGAAGCGCCCCTTGCGCGAGATTCAAGCAAAGATCGCCCTCTCTCTCAAAGAAGGTGCCCGCCGCTCCTTCGGCGGGGATCACCTCGGAGCCGAAGAGACGTAAGCGCTCCCCTTCGACCGTCAGAAAGGCGACGGGCCAAGGATCGAACGCGCGGATCATACGCGAAGCGAGGACCGCGGAGAGCGAAGGCAATATCTCGCCGTCCGCCTTGGTGATCATCTTGCAAAACGTCGCCGCTGCGTGATCCTGCGGGGTGTAAGTGATGACGCCGCGCTTCAGGCGGTCGAGCGCCTCGACGATCCCCTCCGCGCCGAGGACGGCGAGTTTATCGAAGAGGGTCCCCGCGGTGTCGTCGGGGAAGATGGGCAACGGCTTCCTCAAGATAACGTCGCCGCTGTCCACCGCGAGCGCGGTACGCATGATCGTAACGCCCGTGACCTCGTCCCCCGCGAGCAGGCTCGCCTGAATGGGAGAAGCGCCGCGGTGAGCGGGCAACAGAGAGCCGTGCACGTTGAAAACACCGTACTTGGGTATATCGAGAATCTCCTGCGAGAGGATCTGTCCGAACGCGGCGGTGACCATTACGTCGGGCGCGAGAGAGCGAACGAGATCCACCCCCTCCTTTCGTAGGCTCTCGAACTGATAAACGGGCAATCCGAGAGCCGCCGCCTCGACCTTGACGGGAGGCGGGGTGAGCGCCAAACGTTTGCCCTGCCTGTCGGGCTGGGTGACGACGCCGATCAGTTCGTGATCCGAAGCGTGGATCGCACGAAGCGAGGGAACGGCAAAATCCGGAGTGCCGAGGAAAAGAACTCTCATAGTGCCTCCTTACTGATCCGTCTTGACCGCTTTGTCATAAAAGAGGATGCCGAAGAGGTGGTCGATCTCGTGCGAAGCGACTACGGCATTAAACCCCTCGAAGACCCGATGATGTTCCTTGCCGAAGCGATCGAAAAAGGTCACTGCGACGCGCATCGGGCGACGGACGTCGCACCGCTTGCCGGGGACGGACAGGCACCCTTCGGCGCCGACCTGCTCTCCCGACTTCTCGGTGATGACGGGGTTGATGAGTTCGAGGATCTCCCCCTCCTCCTTGTCCGGTACCTCGAGCTCGCAGATCACCGCACGGCGAAGAATGCCGACCTGCGGCGCGGCGATACCTACGCCATCCGAGGCGCGCATCGTCTGGAGCATATCGTCCAAAAGGGCGTGGAGCTTGCCGTCGAATTTCTCGACGGGATGGGATTTCTTTCTGAGTAACGGGTCGCCGTCTTTCACGATCTCGCGAAGTGCCATGGTGCTTCTCCTTTGTCAATTCATATTTTGCGGATTGATCTCCACGAATACGGTAGCGTTCTTTTTCTCCTGCGCGTTGACGATGTCATAGACGTGGGATAGGGTATCCGATTCCTCCTCTCGCGTCAGGCGCATAATGATCTGATAGCGGTATTTATTCTCGATCCTTTTGACGGGAGACTTCATCCCCGAGACCGAGACGAAGCGCTCGGGCGCTTCCTTTTGGTAGGCGCGGATCTTGGCGAGCATTTCCTTGGTCAAGCCGAGGGCGCGCTCCTCGTCCTCGCTCATCGTGAGAACGCGAACGATCTTGGTAAAAGGCGGGAAATTCGTGACCTCCCGCACGTTGATCTCCTTGCGGAAAAAGCCTTCGTAATCGTTCTCTTTCGCATAGAGGAAGACGTAGTGGCGCGGCGAATAGGTCTGCAAGACCACGACGCCCGCCTTGTCCGCCCTGCCCGCTCTGCCGCTCATCTGCGACACGAGCTGATAGGTGCGCTCCGCGCTGTGGTAGTCCTCGTAGTAGAGGCTCATATCCGCGTCGAGGATGCCGACGAGGGTCACGTTGGGGAAATCGTGCCCCTTCACGATCATCTGCGTGCCGACGAGGATATCCGCTTCGCCCATACGGAACGCGGAGAGGATCTCGTCGTAACTGCCCTTCTTGCGGGTCGTATCCTTGTCCATACGAAGGGTGCGCGCCGAAGGGAAGCGACGATGCAGCTCCTCGATCACCCGTTCCGTGCCCACCCTGCCGAGGCGCATATCGGTCTCGCCGCAGGCGGGGCATTTGTTCGGCACGGCGTACGGTTTGCCGCAGTAGTGGCATTTCAGGAGGTTGTCCTCCTTGTGCCAGGTCAGCGAGACGTCGCAATCCTCGCACTTCATCACGTGCCCGCACTTGCGGCAGATCATAAAGGAAGCGAAGCCGCGACGATTGAGAAAGATCATGCTTTGGTTGCCGTCCGCGAGGGTCTGCTCGAGGCGTTCGGCGAGCTCCTCCGACAGAAAACCGTTGTTGCCCCCTCGGAGTTCGGCGCACATATCCACGACGCAGATCTCGGGCATTCCCGTGCCGTTCACGCGGTTCTTGAGCGTGATGAGGCCGAGCTTGCCCTCCCGCGCCTTTTTAAAGGTCTCGAGAGCGGGCGTCGCGCTGCCGACCACGAGTTTTGCGCCGTTGTAGGCGCGGCGCAACTCCGCGACCTCGGAGGTGACGTAGCGAGGATTGTTCTCGCTGATATAGCTGCCGTCGTGCTCCTCGTCGATGATGATAATGCCGACGTTACGAAGGGGCGCAAACACCGCCGAACGGGCGCCGATCGCGATCACGGCGTCGCCGCGCAAGAGACGGAGCCACTCGTCGTAGCGTTCGCCGTCGGACAGCCCGCTGTGGAGCACCGCGACCTTGTCGCCGAAACGAGCGCGGAAGCGTCCCATCATCTGCGGCGTCAGGGAGATCTCCGGCACGAGCATGATCGCGGTCTTGCCCGCCGAGAGGACCTCCTCGATGCATTCGAGATAGATCTCGGTCTTGCCGCTGCCCGTCACGCCGAAAAGGAGATAGCTGTCCTTGTCCCCGTGCATGATCTCGCGCGCTGCCGCCGCCTGTTCGTCGTTCAAGGTGACGCGCTTGTCCTCCACGGGACGGAGAGCGGGACGACGGCGCTTGGTGACCTCGGTCACCTTGACCAGTCCCTTCTCCGCGAGGGCGGAAACGGCGGAAAAACCGTACTCTTCCCCGAGGATCGCCGCCCATTCGCCGCCCTGTCCGAGCGAGGCGATGACCCCGCGCTGGTTGACCGCGTTCGGCTTGAGACGGGACAACGCCGCCTCGTAGGAGACGCCGTCCGCGAGGGTCACGAAGTGGCGCTTGATCTCGCGGATCCTGCCTCCTCGCATCATCGCGGGAATAAAGAGACGGAGCACGTCCACGAGACGCAGATTGTACTCGCGGCTCATCTCGCGCATCAGCTCGAGCATTTCGGGCAGGATGGGAGTGAAGTCGTCGAGCTTGGACGTGACCGACTTCAAGGCGTGGGTGGTATCGGGGTTTTCTTTGATTTTAACGATAAAGCCTTCGGTCTGCTGTCTGCCGAAGGGGACCTTGACCCGATCGCCCGCCCTAAGATCCAGTTCGGGCGGCGCGACGTAGTCGAAGATCTTGTCTATTTCGCTCGTGGAGATGTCGACGATGACTTCGGCGATCATAGCGTCCGCAAGCGGTCGAGGATCGCGTCTGCGACCTCGATCTTGGTCATTTTTTCATAGGGATACACGCCGCCGTCACGGTCGATCATCGTCACGATATTCGTGTCGACGCCGAATCCCGCGCCTTCCTGCGTCACGTCGTTCGCGACGACGAGGTCGGCGTTTTTGCGTTCGAGCTTGCCCTTCGCATTAACGAGAAGGTCCTCGGTCTCGGCGCTGAAGATCACGAGCTTGGTACCCGCGCCCTTGATCCGCCCCACCGCCGCGGCGACGTCCTCGGTCTTGACGAGCTCGAGAGTCAGCCGATCCGACTTCACCTTTTGCGCGAAGGGTCGAACGGGGGTATAGTCGGCGGGAGCCGCCGCCATCACGACGTAGTCCACAGCCTCGGCGCGAGAGGTGACCGCCTCGTACAGGTCGTGCGTGGAGCGGACGCGGATCACCTCGGAAATATTATCCGCGGGTTTCACCGTCATATTGCCCGCAACGAGGGTGACCGTCGCGCCGCGGTCCGCGAAGCGTTCCGCGATCGCCGCGCCCATCTTGCCGCTGCTGTGATTGGACAGATAGCGCACGCCATCGATCTCCTCGACCGTGGCGCCTGCGGTGACCAGCACCCGCTTGCCCGCGAAATCCAAGCGCAGGGCGAGCGCCCTCTTCACCGCTTCGACGATCTCGTCCGGCTCTACCATCTTGCCGACGCCGACGTCTCCGCAAGCGAGGCGCCCCGTGACGGGAGAGAGGATCTCCGCCCCCGACGCCCGTACCTTAGCCAGATTCTCCTGAAAGACGGCGTCCTCGTACATCCCCGTGTTCATCGCGGGACAGAGGATCTTCGGCGCGGAAGAGGCGAGATAGGTCGTCGTGAGCATATCGTCGCAGATCCCGTGCGCGACCTTAGCGAAAAAGTTCGCCGTCGCGGGTGCGACGACGATCACCTCCGAACTCTTGGCGAGCGAGACGTGCTCCACCTCCCACTCACGATCCCGCCGAAACATATTCGTGATGACGGGATTGTGCGAGAGAGTCTCGAAGGTCATCGCCGAGACGAACTCCCGCGCGTGATCGGTCATGAGTACGTGCACGTCGCACCCGAGCTTCACGAGTGCGCTGACGAGATAGCAGGACTTATAGGCGGCGATGCCGCCCGTAACGCCCACGAGAACTTTGCGTTTCATCTGTTAGTCTCTGGTGATCTTGATCTTGCCTTCGTAGATCTCTTTCGCCGCGACGGAGATGGGCTTCTCCTTGGTGCGAGCGAGCATATCGCCTTCCTGATTGAGGAGTTCGCGGGCGCGTTTCGCCACGCCGCAAACGAGCATATAGCGGCATTCGGTCTTCTTGATAAGTTTATCAATAGGCGGGTCAATCATCATAGTATCAGTTCCTCCCAAAATAATTCTTTTTCACGTCTTTCCCGTCGGCTTTCAAGCCTTCGGCGACGATGATGGCTCTTACGTTCTCCACAGCCTCCGCGAGGTCGTCGTTCACGACGAAATACTCGTAGGGATCGGCTTGGTCGAACTCCTCCTCCACCTGCGCTTGACGGAGGCGGATCTGCGCCTCGGTCTCGCTCCCCCTGCCGACGATGCGGTCGGTGAGCGCGGCGAGCGTGGGCGGCAGAATGAAGATGAGGACGGCGTCCGAGATGCGTTTCTTTACGTTCGCACCGCCGAGCATCTCGATCTCGAGGATCACGTTCTTGCCCGCGTCGAGCACCTTCTCCACCTCGGAGAGAAGGGTGCCGTAGCGATGCGTAAACTTATTTACCGTCTCGAGAAACATCTCTGCGGCGAGCATCTCGTCGAACTGCGCCTCGGTGCGGAAATAATAGTGCACGCCGTCCACTTCGCCGGGACGGGGCGCGCGGGTCGTGACCGATACGGTGGTAGCGGCGAGCTCGGGATAGCGGCGCATCAGCTCGGCGCAAAGGGTGCCCTTGCCTACCCCCGACGGTCCTGAGATAACGAATACTTTGCCTCTTTTCATAGTCACTCCAAGTTTTGTATTTGTTCTCTGACTTTCTCGATCTCGCATTTCAAGAGGACGACGTTCTCCGCGATCGCGGCGTCGTTGCACTTGCTGCCGATCGTATTTGCCTCGCGATTGAGCTCCTGCGTCAGGAAATCCAGCTTTCTGCCTGCGGCGGGCTCGGTGGAAAGAATCGATCGATAATGGTCGATATGCGCGTGCAACCGAGCGAGCTCCTCGTCGATCGCACATTTGTCCGCGAAGAGAGCGACCTCGGTCAAAAGGCGGGTCTCGTCGTAATCCGCGCCCGAGAGCGCCTCGCGCATCCTCTCCTCGAGACGGGTGCGATACTCCGCCGTGACGAGGGGCGCACGTGACTCGATGAGCCCCGTCAGGCGCTCGATCTCGGCGAGCTTGGTCATGATGTCGGCGGTGATCGCCTTGCCCTCGACGTCCCGCATCTTGAGCAGGCTGTCGAGCGCGCGATCCGTCGCCGTGCGAACGAGGTCGACGAGCTCCTCCTCGGGAGCGGCAACCGCATTCTCGGTCACGACGCCCTGCACGCGAAGAAGGGCGGACGCGGTGAGATCGTCCTTCACGCCGAAAGACTGCGCGAGCTCCTTGCCCATCGCGAGATAGCTCGCGGCGAGGTCGCGGTCGAGAGACAACGCGCCCTGCTCGGCGGGAGCGGTATAGGTGGTGAATACGTCGATGTGTCCGCGGGAAAGACGGGAAGAGATCACCTTCTTCATCGCGTCTTCCGCAAAAAGAAGCACGCGCGGAAGCTTGATCGAGAGATCGAGAAACCGGTGATTCACGCTTTTGAGTTCGACGACGAGGGTGCGACCGTTCCGTTCCGCCTCTCCTCTGCCGTATCCTGTCATGCTGTACATTCGCGCCTCCGCGAGCGTATATACGCCCAAAATAAAAGATTATTTTATATCATAGCATAGTTGCGAAAAAAAATACAAGCATTTAAGGAAAAATCTTTCGGAAATAACGGCGAAGCTGTCGCAGTGAAGTTCTGCTTGCGCCGAGTGAAGTTTGCCTAACGGCAAGTGAAGTTGCTATGCAGTGAAGTTTGTGCCTGACAGCACAAGTGATGGGTCACTGCGCCAACAACTCCAAGAAGCGGGCTTCGTCGATGATCTCGATGCCGAGCTTCTTCGCCTTCTCGAGCTTGCTACCCGCGTCCTCTCCCACGACGACGAGGTCGACCGCCTTGCTGACCGTGTCCGAGACGGCGCCGCCCCGCTTGCGTATCTCCTCCTGCGCGGCAGAACGCTTGTAGGACGAGAGCGTCCCCGTGATGACCACGGTGCGACCCGAGAATACGCCCTCGGTGCGCTCCTCCTGTATAAAGGTGATACCCGCGGCGAGGAGACGTTCGATGAGCGCGCGATTCTCCTCCGAGGCGAAAAAGTCCACGACGGAGCTTGCCGTGATGAGTCCGAAGTCCTCGATCGACGCCACGTCGTCCACCGACGCCGCCATCAGCGCGTCCAGCGTGCCGAAGGTCTGCTCCAGCACCTTCGCCGCTTTCTTGCCAACGTTCGGGACGCCGAGCGCGGTCAGGAAACGCGCGAGGGTCGTGCGCTTGGACTTCTCGATGCAGGAGACGACATTCTCCGCCTTTTTCTCCTTAAACCCTTCGAGAGAGAGGAGATCCTCCTTTTTGAGGGAGTAAAGTTCGTCGGGACTGCGCAAGCCGAACTCTTCGTAGAACTGTTCGATGGTTTTCTCGGACAAGCCGTCCACGTCCATCGCGTCCTTGGAGCAAAAATGCTCGAGCGCGGAGATGATCTTGGGCGCGCAATTCTCGCTGTTGGAACAATAGAGGAAGACGCCCTTTTCGATCACGGGACTGCCGCAAACGGGACAGACCGTCGGCTTCTCCACCTCTCGGGCGCCCTCGACCGCCTCTGCCACGCCCGTGATCTCGGGGATCACGTCGCCGGAACGACGCACGAAAACGCGGTCGCCGATGCGGATGCCCTTGCGGCGGATCTCGCTGATATTCGAGAGGGTGGCGCGTGAGACCGTCGCCCCGCCGATATCGACGGGAGACAGCACCGCGAGAGGATTGAGCTTGCCGGTGCGGGAGACCTGCCAAAGCACGTCTTTGACCTCGGTGGAGATCTCTTCCGCCTTGAACTTGTAGGCAAGAGCCCAACGAGGAAATTTCTCGGTAAATCCGAGCTTTTCACGTAAATCGAAACTGTCGGCTTTGAAGACCATGCCATCGATGAGGAAGTCCAGATGCGGGCGACGAGCCGCCGCCTCGTCGAGGAGTCTCGTCACCTCGCCGGGATCGGTCACGACCTCGAAAAAGGATCCGACGTCGAAGCCCTGCTCCCGCAAAAAATCGTGCACTTCGTGCTGATACGCGAACTCTATCCCCTTGTGATAGCCGACGTTGTAAGCATAAAAAGCCAGCCCGCGACGCGCCGTTTCCGAGACGTCGAGGTTGCGGATCGCGCCCGCGACGCCGTTGCGCGCGTTCTTGAGGGGTACCTTGGCGTCACGATTGTAGGCTTCGAGCGAAGAAAGGGGCATAATGCCCTCGCCCGATACGTCGATCTCTCCCTTAAAGGGAATCGTCTGCGGCACGTTCGCGATGGTCTTGACTTGTTCGGTGACCTCCTCGCCGACCTCGCCGTCGCCGCGCGTACAGGCGCGGACGAGAACGCCGCCCTCGTAACTGAGGTTGAGGGTCAATCCGTCGTACTTATATTCGAGAGTCAAAGGGGGAGCGCCGATCTTGTCGATCCACTCCAACGCGCCCTCCACCGTCTTGGTCTTGTCGAGGCTGTAGAGGCGTTCCTTGTGCTTGACCTGACGGAATCCTTCGTTCGGGCGACCGCCGACCCGCCTCGTGGGAGAATCGGGGAGGACCAGCCCGCCGAAGCGTTCCAGCATCACGAGCTCGTCGTAAAGGGCGTCGTACTCGGCGTCCGAAACGGTGGGATTATCCTGCTCGTAATACTCGCGTGCGTAACGATTGAGGAGCTCGACAAGCTCTTCCATTCTGCCCATAGTAACCTCCCTATGCCTTCTTGAAGGGTGCGATCTTCATATTGAACTGCTTGATCCCGAGCCCGTCGAACGCGATGGAGGCGTTGTCGCCCGTGATCTGTATGATCCTGCCCACGCCGTAACGCGGATGGAGGACCTTGTCGCCGAGTTTAAAGTCATGCGCGCCCTTGTTCCCCGCCGTCTTTGCGCCGACGCCGAAGCTGCGGCGGTACTCTTCCTCGCTGCGCTTAGGCTGCTCGGGAGCGGAATAGCCGATCTTGGGCGAAGACTGCACGAGAGGCTTGGGGGCGGATGCGCCGATCCGTTGCTTCGGACTGATCGCCTCGTCCGCCTCGTTCAGGAAGCGGCTGCGGGCGTTGTAGTTGGTCCTGCCGTACATAAAGCGGGAGCGCGCCGAGGTCAGGTAAAGGCGGCGCTTCGCGCGGGTCATCGCGACGTACATCACGCGGCGCTCTTCCTCGATCTCGGAGGAGGATTTGCCGTAGGACTGCGAGGGGAAGACGTTCTCCTCCAGCCCCGTCACGAAGACGACGTTGAACTCCAGCCCCTTGACCGAGTGAACGGTGGAGACCGTCACGTATTCGTCGGTTTGGATCTCGTCGGTATCCGAGATCAGGGCGACGGATTGCAGGTACTCCTCGAGGGTCGCGCCTTGGTTCGCCTTCTCGAACTCCGCGATCTCGCCGATCAGCTGATTGAGGTTCTCGCGGTGGCTGAGATCCTCCTCTTTGTCCCCCGAATAGGCGAGGAAGAATCCCGCCTCGGAGGCGACGTATTCGGCGAAGTCCGCGAGCCCCTTTTCGCCACGCGCGGCGGCGAGTTTGTCGAAAAGCTCCTTGAACACGCGGAGTTTCTTCGCGCTTTTCTCCGACAGCCCGAGAGCGATGGGATCGCCGAACAGCACGTCGGAGACCGAAACGCCCCGCTCCGAAGCGAGGAGGGAGAGCTCGTCCGTCACGCTGTCGCCGATGCCGCGCTTGGGCGTATTGATGATGCGCAGGAAAGCGTCGTTGTCGCGCGGGTTCACGAGGGCGCGGAAGTAGGCGAGCAAGCTCTTGACCTCCTTGCGCTCGTAAAACTTGAACCCGCCATACATCTTGTACGGGATGCGGAAGTAGCGGAGCTTTTCCTCGATCTTTTTGGTCAAGGCGTTGAGGCGCACGAGGATCGCGAAGTCCGAAGGAGACATCCTGCGCTCGCGGATCATATTGGAGATCTGACGGGCGACGAACTCCGCCTCTTCCCTGTCATCCTGCGCCGAATAGGTCTCGACGCGCACGCCCTTGTCCCCTTCCGACCAGAGCTTTTTCTCAAAGCGTTCGCTGTTATGCGAGATCACGGCGTTCGCCGCGTTCAGAATGTTGGTCGTGCTGCGGTAATTCTGCTCAAGCTTGATGACCTTTGCGTCGGGAAAATCCTTGCGGAAGTCGAGGATGTTCGAGATGTCCGCGCCGCGCCAACCGTAGATGCTCTGATCCTCGTCACCCACGACGAAGAGGTTGCCGTGCACCGAGGAGAGCATCGCCGCGATCTTGTACTGCAGGCGACTGGTGTCCTGATACTCGTCGATGTGTATGTAACGGAATCGGTCGGCGTACTTCTTCAGCACGTCGGGGAACTCGGTGAAGAGCTCGTAGGTCTTGATGAGCAGATCGTCGTAGTCCATCGCGTTGGCGGCACGGAGCTCCTCCTCGTACGCCTCGTAGACGTCGCAGATCAGCATCGCGTCGCGGTCGCCGCATTCCTTGCGATATTCCTCAGGCGAAAAGAGATAAGTCTTGGCGTTGCCGATGTGATAGGCGACCTTGCTCTCGAACCCTTCCTTTTGGATGTGCTTGTTCTGCACGATCCTCTTGATGACCCGTTCGCTGTCCGCGTCGGAGTAGATCGTGTAATTCTTGTCGTAGCCGAGCTTTTCGGCGTCGTAACGCAGAATGCGGGCGCAAAGCGAGTGGAAGGTGGAGACCCACACCCCCGAACCTTCGCCGAGCATATTCGTCAGATGCTCCTTCATCTCGTTGGTCGCCTTGTTCGTGAAGGTGATCGCGAGGATGCGATAGGGATTCACCTCTTTTTCCTTGATAAGGTAGGCGATGCGATAGGTCAAAACGCGCGTCTTGCCGCTCCCCGCTCCCGCGAGGACGAGCACAGCGCCTTCGGTGGCTTGCACCGCTTCGAGTTGTTCTTTGTTCAACGATGACAGATCCATTTTTTCCTCAATTGGCGGGGCGAGCCCGTCCTGTAAAAACAATCGGGAGGTCCCGTTATACGTCCTTGCGATCGTTCTTCTTTTGTAAAAATAGGTCCCGATCCGCGCGAAGCCTCGCGAGGATATCCTTCAACGCGGCGACGGTGCGATCCACCACCTCCTCCGTGTTCTCCCTGCCGAACGAGAAGCGAACGGAAGAACCGACCTCCTCCTTGGTCAGTCCCATTGCCGTGAGCACGTGGGAAGGTTCGACGCTCCCCGACGAGCAAGCGCTGCCCGAGGACGCCGCGATCCCTTCGAGATCGAGGGCAAAGAGCAGTTCACTGTTGCGCACGCCCGAAAAGGTCACGTTGACCGTACCCGGGAGGGAGGGCGAGCCGCCGTTCAACGAAGTGAACGGGATCTCGCGAAGAGCCGCGACGAAACGCTCCTTCAGAGAAGCGAGGTGACGGGCGTTCTCCCCTTGCGACGCGGTCGCAGCCTCGATGGCGGCGCCCAGTCCGACGATGGCGGGGGTGTTGTAGGTGCCGCCGCGAAGCGACCTCTCCTGCTCGCCGCCGAGGAGCAGCCCCTTGATCCTGACCCCCTTGCGGAGGTAGAGGGCGCCGACGCCCTTGGGACCGTAAAACTTATGCGCCGAAAGGGACAAAAGGTCCGCGTTCAGTTCCCCTACGTTCACAGGGATCGAGCCGATCGCTTGGACCGCGTCGGTGTGCGTCACGATGCCGCGAGCGCGCGCCGCCGCGAAGATCTCGGCGACAGGCTGGATCGAACCGACCTCGTTGTTCGCCGTCATGATCGTGACGAGGACGGTGTCCGAGCGCATCGCGGCGACCGCCGCCTCGACGGAAACGGCTCCGCTGCGGTCTACGGGCAGATAGGTGACCTCGTAGCCGCGCGCTTCGAGACGAGCGAGGGAGCGCATCACGGCGGGATGCTCGACGGAGGAGGAGAGGATGTGCCTGCCCTTGTCCGCGTAGGCTTCCGCCACGCCCGCGATCGCCCAGTTATCCGACTCGGTGCCGCAGGACGTGAAATAGATCTCCGACGGAAGGGCGCCGATCGCCTGAGCGACCTTTTCCCGCGCCGCGTCAACCGCAGCGATCGCCCTGCGACCTACCCGATGCAGACTGCTCGCGTTGCCATACGCATCCGAAAAGTACGGGAGCATCTCCCGAAGCACCTTTTCGTCCGTCGGCGTGGTCGCGGCGTGATCGAGATAGATCGTGCGGTCGGTCATTTTACAGCACGTCGCCGTCGTAGATCGGGTATTTCTCGCAGAGGGCGATGACCGCCGCCTTGACGCGTTCGACCGCCTCGGCGCGATGCTTGATGACGTCGGTGATGAGGTCGGCTATGTACTCGCAATCCGCCTCCTTCATCCCGCGCTGGGTGACCGAGGGGGTGCCGATACGGACGCCGCTCGTGACGAAGGGCTTCTCGGTATCGAAGGGGATCGCATTCTTATTCACCGTGATGTGCGCCTCGTCGAGAAGCGCCTCGAGCTCCTTGCCCGTGATGTGGTTGCTCGTGAGATCGAGGAGCATCAGGTGGCT
>JAFSZO010000071.1 GCA_017455605.1 Clostridia bacterium | reverse complement strand
GTGGCGATGGTGCTTTCCGCCGCTTCACTGACCTCGTCGCCGTAAGCGGAGGGCAAGAGATCGGCGATAAAGGAAGTGTCGACGCCGCGGATCAAGAACTTCTGCACGTCGAGCCAGGGAGCGCACAGATAGATCTCCTGCTGTTGCACGTCCATATATGCCTGCAAGAGGATATTGCCGTTCCAGAGGACGTCGACACGGAGCTCGCTGCGTTTGAGCTCCTCCACGCAGATCTTCATCTGCACCTTGACCTCGAGATCGCCTCTCAACGCCTCGAAATTCACGGGGATCTGCGCCTGTTCGGCGATGCTCTTGAAGAGGCCGCCGACGTCGTAAACGCCGTCGGGCATATCGTAGTCGATCCTGCCGTTCATCTCGACGTACAGGAACTCGTAGTCCTCCAAGGTGTTGTACAGAGATTTATCGAAATCGATCTCTTTCTCCACGAGATTAAAGGAGTAGTTGCGGAGCACGAGCGAATAAGTATTCGCGGGCGCTTCGGCGGTGTTACGGATCGCGGTGGTCACCCCGATCTCCTGCGCAAACAGGTCGACGTAGAGGCTCAGCGCGTCCATCTCGCCGAGGGTGATCGTACTGCCGAGGAAGTAGTCGGAGAAGCGTTCCACTACTTCGCCGAGGCAGTTCAGCGCGATGCGACCCGACGCGGAGAAGGACAGATCGTCTATGACGGAGAGCGCGACGTCGATCAAGCTCTCGCTCTTCAGCTTCACCGGACCTTCGTCCTCTGCGGACGCCGCCGCGACCGAAGTGCCCGTCAGATCGTAGATCGACTTGGATATGGTATCGGACAAGCCGTGGATAGTGGCGGTCAGGTCGTCGCCGAGCAACTTCGCGAGGTTTACGTTGAAGGTCATATTGAATCCTTCGTCGATCACGGGCAGATACACGACGAGATCGTACTCGCCGCCGTAGAAGACCGTGATCCATTCCTCGCCCTCGTTGGTGACGCGGAGCAGGATCTCGGAGCGATTGACGTCGGAGAGACACAGGTTCGCCGCGACCTCGACCACGATATCGCTCGTGAGATCGTTGAGCACGGTGACGGGAATGGTCTCTCCCTCGCCGAAGAGGTCGGCGAAGAAGCCGGTCAGCTGATAGTAGCCCGCCGTCTTGTAGTTGTTGATCAGGGACTCGAGCTCGATCTCAAAGGAGAGATTGACGTACTTGAGATCGTTCAGGTAGCCGTAATCGGAGGTATCCTCGAGCACACCGTCGATCAAGCCGCCGAGGACGATCTGCGGCTTGCGGATCGCGAGACTCGCCGAGGTATAGGCGGGATCGCCGTAGGGATCGGTACCCTTCAGATTGATCGTCGCGCTGATGCCGTCGTCGCCGTGCAAGCGCGCGTTGAAGGTCAGATCGAGCGTGCTGTCGATGCCGAGGTAGGAGAGCGCGGCGGCGAAGACCTCCGCCTCCATCTTGGCGAGCAGACCGCGCGTGGTGTAATAGAGATTGAACGCCGCGTCGTAGTCGTCGTCCTTCTCGCAGTAGCGACAGGTACAGCCGGCGTACAGATGTCCCGAACCGTCCCGACAGGGATGGGTGGGATCGGGCGCCGTCGCGACGTGCGCCAAGCAAGTGGGATTCTGACAGCCGCAGATCCCTTCGTCCTCCGCGGCGGCGGATCCCTCGTCCGCGGGAATGAGGTCGGCGAGGCTCATCGGGAGCGCCGCCTTCGGGAGACCGAGCGCGGAGAGATCCAGATACAGGCAATTGTTGTAGAAGTACGCTTCGAGCAAGTTGACGTCCGAAGCCAAGACGCTGTCGACCTCGGTCGTACGCTCGAGCACGACGTGCGCGTACAGGTCACGCAGGACGGAGCGAAGCATCTCGTTCACCGAGAGGCTCTTGTCCTCCAAGAGGCCCAAGAGTTCGTCGTACACGCCCTCGACCGAGACGTTGATCGCCGCGGAGAGGGTATAGGTCGTCGTCGCGTGATCGGTCTGCACCACGAAATGTCTCTCGCGGGCTTTCTTCTCCAGGAGGATGCGGACGAATTCGTCCTTGTCCACCCTGCTCTCGCCCTGCGTGGTCAGATAAGCGTCCGCGAGGATATTCGCGAGGATCTCGGTGTCGGACCCGATCTTACCGACGATCACGGACAGGACGTTCTCCCACGTGGCGGCGGTCCTGCCGATCTTGTCCGCGAAGAGCGAAGTGAGGGTATTGGGATCACGGCTCTCGGTCTCATCTGTCAGGATGCCGAGGACCGTGACGGCGTTCTCCTTGCCGAGCTTCTCGATCATGATCTCGGTGAGATCGGCGGCGGTGATCTTGTCCCTGCCGTATTTCTTGGTCAAGAGCGAGACCAGAGCGCCCGTGTTCACCGAGGCGCGGTCGGAATTGTCCGCAAAGAGCGCGACCAGCGAGCCGATGTCGATGGAGTTCTCGACGTCGCTGTCTATCGTAAAGCTTGCGGAGAAGTCGAGCGCCAAGGATCCCGCCTCGGAAATGCTGGTGTAGAATCCGAGGTTGTTGGCATAGGTCATCTTCTTATTGAGTTCGATCTTGGGCTGGTTCACCACCACGCCGATGCTCGAGGTGCGGGTCGTCTCGAAGGAGAGGTTGAGCTCGAGCAACTTGTCGTTATCCTTGTCGATATACAGACGCAGTTCGGAGTCGTCTTTCAGCTCGGGCAAGGTGAACTTCATCCCCACCATCTTCAGCAGCGTATTGAGGGCGCCGGCGGCGAAACGAGCCTGCACGCCGTCCTCGTAGAGGTTCACGCCGAGCAGGATCGAGGTCACGAGTTCGACGGCGGAGAGGCTGTCGTCCTCCTCCGCAGAGGAGACGGCGTCGGTCGTCCCGTTCTCCGTCTTCGCGCCCTTCTTGAAGGGATCGATCTTTTCGATCATGCCGATGAAATCGATCTCGTTGACCTTGAGTTTGAGATCGAAATAAGGAATGAAGAGATAGATCGCGCCGTTCGGAGCCTCGGTGCCGACGTAGTAGACGGACAGCAGCTCCTCGTCGTCGGAGGCGTCGAGCTCGTTGCCGAGGTCGATCAGGGAGACCGCCACTTCGCTGTGCGCGAGGTCAACGGTTTCGTTCTCGAACTTCACGCTCGCGAGCACGTCGAGGCGATACTTCATGTCGATCGCTTTCTCGGCGAAGAAGTTGATCTGCGTCTCGGAGAAGAGCCCGCCGAGCATTCCCTCCAGCAAGCTGCCGATCGAATCGTCGATATCCAGTTTGTAGCCCTGCGCCGCGTCGACGGAGAGGTCCACGGAGAAATCGAGGAGGACCGACTTGATGTTGTCGGTGTAGTTCTCGACGTTGCCGTTCTTATCCTTCCTTTCGACCATGCCGCCCGACAGATCGACGTCGATATCGGTCAGGGAGATCTCGAGATAGGTGTCTTGTTTCAGTCCGAGTTTCGCGCGCAGTCCGTCGCCGATCTCGAGCTCGGTGAGACCACCGTAGGCGTTGATCGCGAAGTAATCGCCGATATCGTCGCTGAGCGTGATATCCGCGCCGAGCGGTCCCGCCCCTTCGATCACCACGTTGGAGATCGTGTGACCGGTCAAGTCGAGTCCTTCGCTGTAGGTGTAGGAATCGACCCGTTTCACCATCTTGAAGACCGAGGTATCTCTGCCGTTGGTCTTGGCGATGGTCACGGTGTATTCGCCGAGCGGGAGGGTCGCGAAACCGTCGCCGCTCCCCCAAGTGATCGTGCCTGCGGCGGCGTCTATGTCGAAGACCTCCGCCCACTCTCTCTCGTAGTGATAGGTCTTGTCAACGGCGTCCGAAGTCAAGCGGATGGAGGAGACCTTGCATCCTTCGAGGTCGAGCGCCAAGAGGTCGCGACGGAAAGAGTGCTTGTAGGTGAAGGTGTCGGAGGAGCCGCCCACGTAGTTGATATGGACGGGATATTCCCCTTCCGCGAGCGTCGCGGACACAGGCGTGGACAGGCTCGTCACACCCGCCGCCGTCACGGGGAAATAGTTCTCGTAACCGAGCGCGACGAGCGCGGTATGCAGCACCGTCCCCGTCAAAGAGGCGATCGCGGACTTCTCCTTGATCGCCAGAGAGACCGCGCCCGAGAGCCCCGCGATGACCTTCTTGAAGTCGATCTTTGCCGTGGCGTCGTCCCCTTCCGCAGAGGAAGCGTCGCCGTCGGAGAAGATGCCGCCGATGATCGCGCCGAGGTCGACGTCAAGCTCAAAGGGCTCCACGCCGAGGAGCGGCTCGAAGTTCAGCCCGAGCACGCCCTTTCCGTAATAAATGCTGAATTGCTTGTCGTAGGC
This sequence comes from Clostridia bacterium, assembly GCA_017455605.1. Lineage (GTDB taxonomy): Bacteria > Bacillota > Clostridia > Christensenellales > CAG-1252 > CAG-1252. The sequence goes on along the minus strand of JAFSZO010000071.1, from coordinate 1,137 downwards.
GCCGCCGTCGACGGAGTAGAGCGCGAGATAGATCTCGAGCCCGTACAAGCCCTGCAATCCTTCCGCGACGTTGACCGTCGCGCTGACGGTGAGCTTGTAGTGCCCTTTTAGGCTGTCGATGATGCCGATCGTGCTGTCCACACCGAAGCGAGAGAGCAGCGTCTCGAAGGACCAGGCGTTGCCGTCTCCGTTGGTTTGGTTCTCACCGAGTCCGTACGAGACATCCGCCTCGAACTCGACCATCGCCTGTAACGAGTCTATCGTCGCGTAATTGTTGAGGTTGCCGAAGATCTCCGCCAACGGATCGACGAGCGAACTCGCCTCCGACTCGAGGAAACTGTCGAAGTTACCGAGACGGACCTCGGCGTTGAAGTCGGGGATCAGAGCGGAAACGAACTTCAGCCCGATGCCCTCCTCGATCCCGCCGACCGTGGTCGCGAGCTTGCCGAGAGAGATCGTCGCGTAGATCTCGGGGAGGGTGATCTCCACCCCCGCAAAGAGCAGGATCCTCGACAGGATCTGCGAGGATAGGTCGATCGCCAAACGGGTGTCGGACAGACGGATGCTGTCGACGATCTTCAGGATATCGGTGCTGTCAAAGCTGCCGACCTCCCCGTTCGCGGAAGCGGTCCTTTCGGGGATCAGACCCGCGATGAGGTCGCCGAGATCCAGCACGTCCTTAAAGCACAAACGCATATTCAGCGCGGGGATGACCGCGTAGATCGCGTCGGTCTCGTCGTATTCGTAGTAGATCGCGAGGACAACCTTGCCGTCGTCGTTCTCGTCGCGCACGACCAACGTGGCGCGCAGTTCCGCGCCCTCGATCATTCGGTGGATCGCCTTCTTGAGATCGTCGCTCTTCAAGTGGGCGATGCCGAGGTTGTCGGGTTTCAGCCCGCTGACGGACACGTCCGCCGCGATGGTATACTTGACGTTATGCTCGGCGTCGGACTTCAGCAGGAACTCCAACGCGCCGAGATAGCCGCCCTCCGTGGAGGCGATATGGATCGAGACGGGATCGCCGCTCTCGTCGTAGGTCACGCCGGTATTCCCTTCCACGCTGATCTCGCCCTTGAGACGGAACGCCCCCGCCTCGGAGAGGGAGGATGCGCCGACGGTGATGCCGGAAGCGCCCGC
>JAFSZO010000070.1 GCA_017455605.1 Clostridia bacterium | reverse complement strand
CTCTAATGCGGAATTCGGAATGCGGAATGCGGAATAAAGGGTCACTTCGTTCCGAATGAACTGCTACTCTATCCTAATTATCGTAGCGGAGATGGGCTGCGGAGCGAATAGCACTTGCAAGCGTAACGCGCAAGTGCAACGCGAACGAGCCTATGAACGCTACGATCAAGCGCGAAGAAAATATTGGTTTTCGAGCGAGGCAAGGCAGTCCCGAGGGTCGTTGCATCAGCGACTCATAAGAGCCGCGGCAACAGCGAGGGACAATGCCGCGCAGGTAGCGGAAATGGGCTGCGAAGCGAATAGCACTTGCAAACGTAGCGCGCAAGCGCATCGCGAACGAGCCTATGAACGCTACGACAGAGCGCGAACGAAACGATCAGTTTCGGAGCGAGGCAAGCGAGAAAGCGCAGAGAATTGCATTAGAAAAGCGCATCACGCTTTTCGGCAATGATGCGCTTTAACTCGCGCGCAGAGCGCCTACTTGTCGACTCCGTCGAATGATAATCACTTCGTGACATGATAACGCCCTTCGGGCGAATGATAATTCGCTATCGCTCATATGATAACTCGCTACGCTCGTATTTTGCTATCGCAAAGAGGGCGGAGAAGGCAGCAGAGACGAGCGCTCCGTAAAAAGACAGGATCATACTCATTCGCGAGCGGCGAGCGAGGAGAGTGGTGCTTAGCCGCCAACACCCCAAAAAAATCTGTTTGACATTTCGGGGAACCCCAACGGCGGCAGGAGACGCAACGAAAAGCGGCGAATGAGCCACTCCTTACATCCCACAAGCGGGCGCGGAGAAGGTAGTAGAGACGAACGCTCAACGAAAGAGGGAGCAGGCGCGTACTCCTCGTACGTAACTGCTCCCTCTTGAAGTTGTAGTGAAGTATATGCTGCCTTATCCGCGCCCGCTATTTCTTGGCGTTGTCAAGCTCCGCCTTATAATGCGCGATGATGTTCGCCGCCCAATCTTCGCCCTCGTACTCGGCGGCATCCTCCGCCGTGAAGAGATCTGCGTTAAAATCATAGTACGTGAGGCTCTCGTACCAGCTCCGGCTCTCGGTCTCGACGCCCTTTGCCGTACCCTTCCAGATCTCCTCGTCGTGCATCATCTTGAAGAAACCGTTCTCCCACACTTCGAGCCTGACGTCAAAGCGCAAGTATTCGAGGTCGGTGCTGCCCGCGCTGTCTCTCAAATACCGGCGAGCGGTCCCCACGCACCCCTCTCTGTTTTCTCCCGCGATGAGGAGCGAGAAACGGCAAACGTAGTAATAGTCGCCGCTCTGCGTCATTTGGCGTTCGATCCTCTTGATGGTGTCCGGCTTTTTCTCTCCCTCTGCTCTGCTGGATTCGTCGTCCCAATCGTCATTCAAGACGACGTAATCCGCCTCAATATTGAAGTTCGTGATCTCGCGGGGATCCTGCAGATAATAACCGTTCTCGTAGAAGGTCGCCTTGTCCGGAGCACTCTTGATCTCGTTCTTGTTCGGCACGTCAACGGGAATGAAGGGAACGGTCGCGGTCATCGGATTCGTATTCTCATCGAGTCGGATCTTCGACTTCGTTCCTTTCAACGTGCCCGTATAACGGAAAATGTCCGTACCGTTGGTATAAACCCTCTCTTGTTGATTCAAAAGTTTTTCGAGCGAAATCTGAACCTCTATGGGATCACATTCCACGATAGGGGCGGCTTTTTGATAATAGAACTCCGTCCCGGACTGCACCTTGAACCCACGCACGACCATACTGCCGATAGCACCGAACGCATTCGCCGAGCCTTTGCCCTGCAAGATGGTGATCGCCTGCTCCGTGTTGTTGATCTTGTTGGAGTTCGCCTTGGCGTACATCATCGCGATCGCTTGCTTGATCACGTCGTCGGTGGCGTCCTCCGCCATCGCCGAATTGATGAGCGCAAGCTCTTCGGTCGAATACGAGACAGCCACGGCGGGGGGCGTATTGGACGCATCAACCGTGACGATCGTATACTTCTGCGCGAGCAATCTGCTGATCAGCAAAAAGAGTCCGACAGCTACGAGCAAGGCGACCACCACGCTCGCGACGATGATGAGCGTCAGCTTCTTTTTCGACATTTTTTTCTTCTTTTGCGGCGGCTGCTCTGCGCGCTTCTCTTCGTAAGCCTCGCGCAATTCGACAGTACTATCCTTCTCGGACACCTCCGCCGTCGGTTCGGACAAGGTCTCGTCTGTCGGCTTCACGTCCTGTTCTGCCTCGATCTTGTTGATGTCTTTTTCTTCCATAATTCCTCCTTATTTTGCCGAGACCCAACCTTGGTCGTAACACGAGGTATGGTTCGGAACTTTTACATAGATACGATAGTAATACCTTCCGCCGTAGGTGAAGGACGACAGAGCCTCCTCATCCGGCGCTTCGTTATTCTTGAAGAACTTGATCGAATACCCGTTCCTGAGATCGACGTCTTCGTCCACGGCTTCGTTATCCACCAACACGTCAACGTCGAATTTGCTCTCGCCGGCGTTCCAACGGATCGAGATCAAGAGGGCTTCCTCGACGTTCTTAAAGGGCGCATCGAGCAACATAAAGTGCAGGGTCTTGTCCGTGACGACGTAGTTACGCGCCGCGGGATCGACCGTCACGACGAATTCGTAATACGCCTCGTCATAGCCGCTCGCCGTCTCCTCGTAGCGGACGTTCGTGACGTCCTTGGAAGCCACGCCGTCCACGAGCAAAGGCACGGTGATCGGATAGGTGCCGACGCCCGCGGTCACGGTGAAGGGGCTCCCCGTGTACTCGGTGCTGTCACCGTCTTTTCTCTGTCCGCCGTTTACGAGGAGCACGACGGCGCTCGTGACGTCCTTGGGCGAGATGGAGAAGGTCTTGTAGACCTTGCCCTGATAATGGTTGTGTCCGACGACGTCGACGTACAGACGATAGGTGCCCGCGTCAAGGCGGGTCTCCGCGCCGATCTTGGGCGCGCCGTCGTAGTTCTCTGTCACGTAACGGACCTGATACGCCGCGCTGACCTTGTCTGTCTTGATCTCCTTCGCATAGCGAGAAAGAGTGGTGGCAGCCGTAATATAACCGAGCTCGTTGCCGCCCTCGTCCTTATCCGCGCTGTCGCGATAGGTCTCGGTCCAAACCGCCTCCCCGTCGAAGAACATCGAATCGGTCGGGGAATTGTAATCGTCCTGCTCGGGGTTATAGATCGCCTGCGGCGCGCCGCTCTTCTCCTCCGAAACGGAGGGGTTGCGGAGCACTACACCGATGTAGCCTTCGTCGTTCCTATCCCAGTCGAAGACGACGCCGCCCGCCGCCGCTCCTTCGCTGTCCGAACGATAGACCTCGCGGGGCGTGCCGCCCATGCCGAAGGTCACGAAGATGCTCTCCGGGAGCTCCCTGCCCATATCCATCACCTTTTGATAGGAATAGACGAGTTTGTTGCTGCCGAGGCTCTCGTAGTCCGCCTTGTAGAAGACGCCGTCCGTGCCGCCGAGTTTGTCGCCGTCCTTGAGCGCGATGCGCGACACGATATTGGAGATCACGCGGATGCTGTAGCCGCCGACCTCTTGATAGCCGCCGTTCTCGTTGCCGACGCGCACCGTAACGTTCTCGTAGAGCGCGCTGCCGTCGTAGGAAAGGATCACGGCGGAATTGTCGTACTTCAGCTTGAGCGGATACTTATTCGCATCCCCTTTGAACTGCACCTTAACGTCCAGCGTGACCTCGCTGCCCTCGACGTCGAGCCCGAAGGGCGCCGCGGCGTAACCGTCCACGTCGAGATAGGGCTGGCTGCTGTATTCGTCCGCCTTGACCTTGATCCAGACCTTGTCGATCGCGCGTTTCAGGACGTTCACCGCAACGGGAACGAGCACGTTCGGGAAGGCGTCCGTCAGGTCGATCATCGCGTAGACGAGATAGGTCGCGGTCGCGGTGTCCGTCGCCGCATCCGCGGGGATACGGGTGAGATCCCATTTCGCATTCGCACGGACGGGCACACCGTCCAGATCGAATTTCACGTATGCGGGATAGGTCGAAGGAGAGGTCGGATTCACGTAATAAGGATTAACGTCGAGAGACAACTCGTAGGAGAAGGTCGCCGTCTCGCCCGCCGCATAGTTCGGAGTGATCGCGTAGGGGGTCGAACCGCCCGTCTGCTCGGAAGATGCGGCGAAAGGCAGACCTCCCACCGTAATGTTGCCGATCGTGCTGTCCACGACGGACAGCGGGACCGCGATCTCTTTGTATCCGACCGCCTCGCTGCCGATCTTCGCCTTGACGATGGTCTCACCGCGGATCTCGTTGGGATCTTTGCCCGCGGCAAGACCCGTCGTATAGAGGGTCACCACAGAGTCGATGCCCGACCAAGAGAGCACCTTGACGGGGTATTCCTCGCCCGTCGCGCCGCTCGTCACGTACAGTTTTTCGGGATAGTTCGCAGGATCACGCGGATCGGTCACGATAAAGCCGTTCTCCGCAGGCGTCATCAAACGGAACAGGAGAGACTGCGACGTTTTCTCCTCGTTGACGAAGACGCTGTCGCTGTCTCCGACGGCGGGCGCAACGTAGACGTAGACGTCCACCGACTGCCCCTTCGCATTCGCGCTCACCTTGACGATGCCGCCGATGCCGATCATATCCTGCTTGGTTTTCAGAGCGGAGAGATCCCAAGTGACGTCGGTCTCAAAGTAGGCGGAACCGCCCGTCGTGATCTGCATCTTGGAGGGGTAGCCCGACGCCTTGGTATAGTTCAAGGGAGAATCGCCCTCGAGCGCCGCGAGCACGGAATAGGTCAGGCAGGACCTGCCCTCCTTCTGCGTCACAGCGATGACGGACTCGTCGATCGTCAGCTCCTCGGTCGTGAAGGAATAGCCCGTCACGAATTGCGGCGTAAAGCTCATCGCGAGGGTCAGCGGCTCGCTGCCCAGCGCTGCGGTCAGGACGTAGTCGCCGCCCATCCACAAATCGTCCTCAAAGAAGGGCTTGTCGCTTTCCCATTTCGCCGCAAGGATCTCGCTGTCCTCCCCCGAACCCGCACGGAAGGTCGCGCGGAGATAGGCGGGGTAGCGATAGGACCTCGCGTCGTATACGTTCAGTCCCGTGAGAGAATAGGCATAGATATCTTCGGTCTTCTCGAGGATCACCTTTTGATCCCGATCGAGGAGCGCGGTCTTCACGATCTCCGCCTTGGTGAACGCATAATCGTAACGGAGGCGTTGATGTCCGCTGATGTCGTCACCGATCACGAGAGTCAGCTTGCCCGTCTTGCCGGAGGCGTTCTCCACCCCGACGACTGCCTCGAACTCCCATTTCAACCCACGAACCTCGAAGGCGTCGTCCGTACCCGCATTCGCGGAAAGGGCGCGCGGCAGAACGGCGTCGGTCGAGGTCGGCGTCAGCGACCTGACCTTCAGCACGTCGAAGGTAAAGCTCTGCGAGCTCTCGTCAAAGGTCACGCCGTCGATGGCGGACAGGTCGAAAGCGGACTTCGTCACGACGCGCTTCTCGAAAAAGACCGGCACCTCGAGCTCGAGGTAATTGCCCGTGAAATCGTAAACTTTTGCTTTGACCTTGTCGGGCTTCGTACGGTCGGCGGTGGCGTAGGTATACAGATCGTTCTCGTGCGCCGCCTTGATCTCAACCATCTTGCCGAGGTTCCATTCCACGCGATCTACCGTAACGATGCCCTCGGCGGTCGTCACGTTCAAGACGTCGGAATAGACCGCCTTGTCCGCGGGATCCCTGCCGTCGTACGCGACGAAGGTCAGAGAATAATCGGTCGCGGTAGCTTTGCTACCGTTGACGTGCAAAGTAAAGTCGGCGACTGCGCCGAGCGTGATCTCGTTGCCGAAATAGGTCTTGACCTTGGGGCGCACCGTAAAGTCACGTTGTTGATTGTTGTAGAAAAGCGTCGTGGCGATGCCCGAGAGATCCCAGTCGATCTCCTTGACGTAGTCGGTCGTGCCGACGGTGACGGTCAGGTAGGCGAAAGTGCTGATGGCGCTCCGCGGCGTGACGTCGTTGTAAAGGTTAAAGGTGAAGGTCCGTGCGTTCACGTCGTATTTCCCGCCGTAGGTCGCACTGCCCGAGAGCATCGTCGAGCTCGCGGGGGTGATGTCCACCCGCAGATCCGCAGAGAGCGGCCTCGCAAGCAAGGTCGCCGAAGCGGAGACCGATGTCTCGGTCGCCTGTCCCTCTTTCGCCACGTGATCGGGAACGCCCGTGTAGGTCCACGTCTTTTCGCCCGTGAGGTAATCGCACAAGGACAGCGTGTAGACCTCGTTGTCCCCCGCAAAGCGCACGCTCGCGGTCGCGGGCATATCGTTGTCGGCGAGGAGCGCCACGAGAGCCGTGGGCGTCGCCGCGGTGACCTCCGCCACGCCGACGTCATCCCCGAAGGTAACGGCGAAGGAGGTCGCGGTCACGGTCAAGTCGTTGTCGCTGTCGAAAACGATCTTGCCCGTCAAGAGGGAATCCGTGATCTTGAGCTCGTAGCGGCGACAGTCGAGGTCGGAGAAGCGAGAGAGGTCGAGATCGGGATAAATGCCCGCCAATCTCTCCCCGATCCAAGCGACCATCGGAGAATGGATGCCGAGGGTAAAGGAGGTCTCACGCGCGGTCAGCGCGACCTTCAGCCCGACGCCGCCGACAGAAGCGCCGAGCGCCTCGTTGAACGCCGCGAGCGGCTGCTCCGCAATGGAGAGGGTGCGTACCTTCCTGACGCCCGATTGCATCGGATAGATGAGATAGAAGTTCCCAGCCGTTTCGTCGGTGTAATAGATCCAAACGATCTCCGCACCGTGCGACGTATATAGCTTGGCGAGCAACCGCCGCAACCCGCCCGTAGGTCCGTACAGGACGTCGGCGACGTAGGAGACGCCCCCCTCCGCGGAGAAGGCGATCTGCTCGCCCGAGAAGGAGGACAACAGAGCGGACAGGAAATCCCCGTCCGTAGACAGCGCGGTGTGCGAGGTGAGCGTACCGCGCGCGGAAAGGTGCGTGGTCTCACGCTGAGCAAGGTCGACGAAGGCGGCTTCCTCGATCGCGGGGAGCTCAACGACCGTGCCGAAGGTAAAAGTCTGCGCCCGGAGTGAGAGCGAAAGCGCGCCGAAGGAAAGCGACGCGGAAAGATTCTGCAGGCGGTCGTTCGCCGTATCCCACGAAAGAGAGGCGCCCGAGGTGCCGAACAAGCCTTCAAAACCGAGCTTCTTCGCGAGCAGAGAGAAGAAATCCGCGTTGAGATCGTACGAGACGACGTCGCCCGCCTCGGAGCGACCCGCCAAAAGGAGCGAGATCAAACGGGTCTCGTCCCCGAATTCATAAGGATCGGTATCACGGAACCCGGCGATGCCGAGGCGCTCCCACAGGTCGGCGGTCTTGATCTTCAGTTTTTGCACGCCGTAAGCGGAGAGGTCGGCGAACAGGTAGTCGCCGCGGATCGCAAAGCGGGAAGCCTTGCCGTTCGGATCTGTCAGCGAGAGATCGAACTCGAGCCCGCGCCCCGCGACGTAATGCGACTTGAAGTCATAAGAGAAGGGATAGGTGACCTCGTCGAAATCGCGATTCACCGTGACGCCGTAATGCGCCGCACGATCACTCGAAGCGTTCTCCGCCGAAAGGTTCAGCGTACCGGACAGAGCGAAATTGCGGAAATCGAACTCGGTAAAGGAGGAGAGCGCGGCGGGCAACGTGAGCGTGTCCCACCCCGTTTTCAACGAAAAATCCTTCAATTCGAAAAGGTCTGTGCCGTCGCTCGCCACCTTGGCGGCACGGAAGGCGCCGTCCTTGATCGAGAACTCGATCGTGGGAGCGGTCGCAGCGGAGAGATCGGCGATCGCGGTCTCGTCCAAATGGAGCGCCGCCATCAGCTCCGCGACGGAGAAGCCGGCATCCCACGTCGTGACGAAGAGGGAGAGCGACTCGAACAACCGCTTGTAAGAAAGGGTGAAAACGTAACGATCCGACCCGTCCTCGTCCGAAAAATAGCGGCACCCGTCACACACGCGGCTCGCCAGCGCGGGCAAGGTGTCACCCACCCGTTTCAGCGCGCCGTTCTCCTTCTCGGCGTAGATCGAGGCGGCGACCTCGGCGAAGTTGTAATCGGAGATAACCGCCCGCCGCGCATAAGGCGGGAAGTCGAGATACAGCTTGCCTTCACGGTAATAAAGCAAAAAGACTTCGATACCGCCCTGCTTGACCTCGAAGGACAGCTCGGTGCGCTTGTCGTCGTCACGATTGGTCTGCGTGATGTCGAAGGCTCCGATAAAAGAATAATCGTACAGCTTGTCGTCCGAAAGATAGGTGCCGCCGAACCGCAACGTGAAATAATTGGAGTTCGCAGTCGGATCCGCCGCGAGCATCGACGCGTAAACGGTGTTCATCGCCGTGGCGACGGGGGTCACGCGCCCGTCCGGAGAGGGCTCGACCTCGATCTTCTTGCACGCAGAAAACCCGCACGCGACGAGCGCGAGCACGCATAGGACGGATAAAATAATGATGACAGTATTTCTACGCATATTACTATAATACTACACGCGCGCGACGATGTCAATATCAAAAATCGGCAAAAACAGACGAGCAAAGCACAATAGCGAACGAGAACCGGTGCGGTAATATTATTTTTGTCTTAGAAAAAACGACTGCGTAGAAGGGTTGCAGATGCGAGGCACGACAAAGGGCGGCGAATGAGCGTACTCCTCGTACGTGATTTCGCCGCCCTGCAGTCAGAAACAAAGCAGATGCGCCTTTATACGCAGTCGTTACCGACGCCGCTATACACGCCCGCCCTTATTCGTCTGTGGTATCATCTCCAAATAAGGGCGGCAACTCGTCCGCATCGTCGAGATCGTCCGTCAGATCCTCGTCCGCCGGCGCGGCGTTTTCTTCCTCTTTCGCGTTGCGTCCCTCTCTGCGGTCCTCCCTGCGGTCGCGCTTTTTCTTGTCCTTATCCTTCTTGCCTTCGCCCTGCGGAGGATTGGTGGGTTTCACGATCGTGATCTCCTCGAGCGGGAACTTCTTGATGACGAAGGTATCGTCCACGAAGACCTTGCAGGTCACGATCTTCTTCAACATATCGTTGGACTCCACGACGGCGAGCCCGTCGGGGGTCATCACCTTGCCGTTGACCTTGGGCATCTGCTTGAAAACTTCCGAGTAGTACTCGTTCTCGTACTTTAAGCAGCACATCAGCTTGCCGCAGATCCCGCTGATCTTGGTGGGGTTGAGGGAGAGACCCTGCACCTTCGCCATCTTCACCGTGACCTTCTCGAAGTCGCGGAGATGGGAACGGCAACAACATTCCCTGCCGCACATACCGAGGGCGCCGCGCAGCTTGACGTCGTCGCGCTCGTAGAGCTGGCGCAGTTCGATGCGGGCGTGGAGCGCGGAAGCGAGCTCGCGGACCAGCTCGCGAAAATCGACCCTGTCCTCCGACGTGAAATACAGGACGACCCGCTTGCAGTCGAAAGAAACTTCGGACGAAATGAACTTCAGAGTCAACCCGAGTTTGCTCGCCTTTTCCTTGGCGACGGCGAGGGCGCGAGGCTCGGTCTCTTTGGAACGACGATATTGGTCGAGGTCCCTACCGTTTGCCTTGCGGATGACCTTCTTGAGCTCCTTCCCGGAGCCGTTTTCCTCCACCTCGAAATTGCCCTTCACGACGGTGCCGAGCTCGTTGCCTTTCTGCGTGTCGACGATGACGAGGTCGCCCTCCGCGTAGGTCTCCTCCGCGGGGTCGAAATAATATTCCTTGGGATTTTTATCGAATTTTACGCCAATGACGATCGGCATTTGTACTTTACCTCCGTTAATTTGAGTAATAGATAATCGGCGACGTTGGTCGCGTTACAGTTGGATTTCAAGCGGGCGCGACAGGTCAGGATCACGTCGTTCGCCTCCCCGACGGCGGCGACGGTGTACATCGACGCGATCTCGTTGATCCGCTCCTTCGCCTCCTCCAGAGGGATCGCCAGCCCGAGGTGGGCGCTCATCACGGAATGGAACACCGACTCGAAGATCGAGAGGGTCCGCCCGATGCGCTCCTTCGCAAAGATGCCGTCACGAACGTAGCGATAAACGTCTGCGCTGCCCTTCAGCCCGACCAAGAGGTCGGTCACCTCCGAGATATGACGGAGAAAGTCCTCGTCCGTCGCGTACTCTCTGCCCCGCGTGAGGCTCCCCTGCGACAGACGCGCGCCACGCTCCGCATTCTCGACGGGAACGCCGCTCTTCACGAGCGCATCACGCACGCTTTGCTCGGAAAACGCAGGGAAAACGACCTGTTTCACACGCGATAAGATCGTCGGCAACACCGTCGCTGTGGATGCCGCGGAAAGGAAGAAATGCACCTTGTCGAAGGGCTCTTCGAGCGTCTTCAAAAACTTGTTCTGCGGCGGCTCGGCGAGGTTCTCGAAGTTCAGGAAGAAATAGAGCTTCTCTCCCCCCTCGAACGCCGTCATCCCCGCGTCTTCGGTGACCTCGGCCATCTCGGCGACGGTGAAATTCTCCGTCCCCTCGGCGAGATATTTGACGTCGGGTTTGGAGCGTAGCAGGACCTTTCTGCATTCGGCGCACTTGCCGCAAGCCGTATCGCAATAGACGCGCATCGCGATCAGGGTGAAGAGGGTCTCCACCGCGTCCTTGTCCTCGGAACGGATAAAATAGGCGTGGGAGAGTTCTCCTCGCTCGATATCCGCCGCTATGCTCCTGTAAGCCGAAGACTGCTTGACTTCGTCCGCGTATCTCAGTTCGTTCATTTCGTAACTATTTTACCATCGATCGTGCCGAAAAGTCTATCTAAATTCGCTCGAAGGATCTCGACCTTCTCCTTCGTGAAGATTTCGCCCTCCTTTACGAGGGGAATGCCGGGCGGATAGACCCCGACGTCGTAAACGCTGACTTTCCCGATAATGTCGGATATATCGGGATATTCCGCGTTTTTCTCATCGCAGGTCTCCGCAATGGCAAAGGCACGTTCGAGGTGCTTTGCATTGAAGGGCGTCACGATCAGGACCACCCTGTCCGCATCCGCCGCCTCGGCGTAAAAGCCGTGTTTTTCCAGATGCGCGGCGAGGGCGAGCCCTCCTCCCCGCTTCGCGATCACGACGCGGGTGAAATCCTCCGCGGGGAGGACCTCGACTGCGGGATGCTTCGCTTTCGCCCGCTCGATCGCCCGCTTGACCGCTCCGTAGTATTCTTCTCCCTTCCGCTCGAACAGATCACGCGCGTAGTCGAGACTCGCGAGCACGAGATAGCTCGGACTGGTGCCGATCACCTCCCGCCTCGCCGCGCGAGCCGCCGCGTATACGGTCTCCCGAACGTGGAGCATCGCCCCGCCCGTGTAGACGGGCAAGGTCTTGTGCGCGCCGTGGATCGTGAGATCGGCATACTTCACCGCGCTCTCGGGGAGCAAGGAACTGAATGCGAAATGCGCGCCGTGCGCTTCGTCGACGATCAGGAGCGCTCCCGCCGCGCGGCACGCCTCCGCGACAGCCGCGAGGTCTCGCGTCCTGCCGTAGTAGTCGGGGCTCGTCACACAGACCGCGCCGAAGCCGCCCCGCTCGATCTCTCCGAGGTCCGCGATCTCGGTCACGTCGAGGGAGAACAGCCGTTTCGCCGCGTGAAAGGACTTGTGCATATCGCCGAGAAAGGCGACTCTTTTCTCTCGCACCGAGAGCAACGCCGTTCGCACCGCGTCGGTCGCCCCCGCCGTGAAGAACAGCGTATGATCCGCACCGTAGGCGCGCGCCGCCAGCTCTTCCGCTCGGAGGATCACCCCCGAGGACTCGGCGAGAAGGTCGGAAAAGGACAGCTCCGTCACGTCAAAAGGAGCGGAGGCGTACAGCCCCGCCGAACCTTTGAAGGAGCGCCCGCCGTGCGACGGCATATGAAAGCGCCCTTTGACCTTCCGATAGCGAAGGAGCGCGTCGAACAGAGGAGTCACTATTCGACGTAGCCCTTCATGTTGTCGAGGAGCAGAGCCGCTTTCTTTGCGGCGGCTTCCCCGTTATCCGCACTCGCGGAAACGTAGAGTTTCAGTTTGGGTTCGGTGCCGCTCGGGCGGATCGTGACCCAGTCTCCCCCCTCGAGGAAGTACTTCATCACGTCACTCTTCGGGAAGTCGATCGGCGCCCGGTTCCCCTTCGCGTCGGTCCGCTCGCTCGCGAGGAAGTCCACGGTGCTCTCCACCTTGAATCCTGCGATCTCGGTGATCTTCACCTGTCTGAGCGCGCGCGTCTTCTCCGCCATGATCCGCATCCCGTCCAGCCCCTTGAAATAGACCGAAACGGTCTGCTCCGCGTAATAGCCGAGAGAGGCGTAGATCTGTTGCAAACGCTCGTACAGACCGATCCCGATGCTCTTGTAATAGCAGACCATTTCCGCAAAAAGCATCGTGGAAACGACTGCGTCCTTGTCCTTCGCGTGGGTGCCCGCCAAGTAGCCGTAGCTCTCTTCGTAGCCGAAAAGGAAGGTGTGCGCGCCCGTCCGCGCGAAGAGATCCATCTTTTCACCGATAAACTTGAACCCGGTCAGCACGTCGTAGCACTTCGCGCCGTAAGAGGCGGCGACCTTTTCGGCGAGCGAGGTGGTCACGATGGTCTTCACGACGGCGGGACTGGGGGGCATCGTGCCCCTCTCGGTATGTCGGCGGAGGATATAGTCCATCAGAAGCACGCCCGTTTGGTTGCCCGTCAAGAGGACGAACTCACCGCTCGCCGCACGCACCGCGACGCCCATTCTGTCAGCATCTGGGTCGGTGCCGATCACGACGTCGCTGCCGAGCTCCTCCGCGAGCTTGATGCCGAGGGTCAAGGCGTCCGGCATCTCGGGATTGGGCATCTTCACGGTCGGGAACTCGGGGTCGGGCTCCGCCTGCTCGGGCACGACGTTATAGGGGATGTGCATCCGAGACAGGATCTGCGTGACGGGCTTGTATCCGCTGCCGTGGAGCGGCGTGTAGACGATCTTGAGATCGGCGCCCTCTTTCGCGACAGCATCGGGCGAGAGGGACAGCCGACCGATCCTGTCGAAATACGCCTCGTCCACGCTCGCGCCCATCACGGTGATGTGCTCGGACAGCCCGAAACGATCCTTGCCCATAATGTCCGCACGGGAGAGGGTGACCTCCTCCTTCGCCACGCCGAAGTAGTCTCTCTTCTCGATGTAGGAGACCACGCGCGCCGTCGCCTCGGGCGAGAGCTGGGCGCCGTCCGCACCGTAGACCTTGTATCCGTTGTATTCCTTGGGGTTGTGGCTCGCGGTGATCATAATGCCCGAAAAAGTCCCGAGATATCCGACCGCAAAGGAGAGGATCGGCACGGGGCGCACGTTCTCGAAGAGATATACCTTTACGCCGTTCGCCCCGAGGACGCGAGCCGCCGTCAGCGCAAATTCGTAGCTCATCCTGCGCGTATCGTAGGAGATCGCGACGCCTTTTTTCGCCGCCTCGGCGCCCTGCTCGAGGATGTAGTCCGCGAGACCCTGCGTCGCACGCGCTACG
>JAFSZO010000069.1 GCA_017455605.1 Clostridia bacterium | reverse complement strand
GGCGGTGCGGAACTTTTGGTCACCAACGGGCAGAAACTCGCTTTCGCGGCAGGCGTGCCCGAAGGGATCATCGCGGTCACGCTGGTCGCGATCGGTACCTCGCTCCCCGAACTCGTGACCACCATCACCGCGATCATCAAGAAAAAGTCCTCGATCTCGGTCGGCAACATCATCGGCGCGAACATCCTCGATCTGACTATGATCTTACCCGTTTGCGCGATGGTCTCGGGTGGCGCGCTGGTTTTCCCCCGACAGGCTCTCCTTTTCGATCTGCCGTTCTGTTTGGGGCTCAGCCTGATCGCCGTCGTGCCGATGCTCGTCACCAAGAAGTTCCACCGTTGGCAGGGCGTCGCGCTCCTGCTCGTCTACGGCGCGTATCTGACGTTGCGGATCATTTATACTTGATTCGTTTTCACACTTTATCGCTGATTGAGCGGCGCGGCATTTGCCGCGCTTGCTTTTTTTTCGCGCTTGGGCTATACTGATAGCGATATGAAAAAACCTCTTCCCAAGCTCCTATCGCTCTTCTTAAGCTTTTTAAAGATCGGCGCGTTCACCTTCGGTGGCGGATACGCGATGATCGCTCTTTTGGAGAATGAGTTCGTCGCGCGTAAAAAGTGGCTCGGCAGGGAGGAGTTTCTCGACGTTCTCGCGGTGTCCGAGTCCACGCCGGGACCCATCGCGGTCAATGCGGCGACCTACATCGGGTACAAGGTCGCGGGGGTTTTGGGGTCGGTCCTCTCCACCCTCGCGGTGTGTCTGCCCGCCTTCACGATCATCTTCGTGATCTCCCTCTTTTTCGATCGGTTCCTTGCGCTGACCTATGTCGGCTACGCCTTCCGCGGCGTGCAGGTCGCGGTGGTCTACCTGATCGCTTCCGCGGGGATCAAGGTGCTGAAGGGGTTGAAACGTGACTTCTTCACGATCCTCCTCGCCGTCCTCGTCTTCGCCGCCTTCGTCACGCTTTCCCTCTTTGCGGTGTCCTTCTCCTCCGTCTTCTACATCTTGATCTGCGGCGTGCTCGGACTCGCGCTTTACTTCGTCCGAACCTTGAAGGCGCGGGGAGATCGAAAGTCGGACGAACCGTCCGCACCTGCGGAAAACGCCTCATCCGAGGAGCCCACGGCGACCTCGGATCCCGCGGACGCTGAGTCGGGCTCGACGCCCGGTGACGCCCGGAAGGGCGAAAGGAGGGAGGAAGAATGATCTACCTTCGCCTGTTCCTTTTGTTCCTCGAGATCGGCGCGGTTAGCTTTGGCGGCGGCTACGGGATGCTGTCCGTCATTCGCGACGAGGTGCTGTCGCGCGGGATGTTGACCGAAGAGCAATTGATGAACTTCATTGCCGTGGCGGAGTCCACCCCGGGACCCATCGCGATCAATATGGCGACCTTTATCGGGTCGTCGCAGGGCGGCTTTCTCGGCGCGTTCCTCGCGACCCTCGGCGTGATCCTGCCCGCTTTCACGATCATCCTGCTCGTCGCCGCGATCCTAAAGAATCTGCTGAAATACCGGGGCGTGCAAGGCTTCCTCTCGGGCGTTCGTCCCGCCGTCGCCGCCTTGATCCTCGCGACCGCCGTCACGATGGGGATCCGCACCTTCTTCGGGCTCGGCAACGTCTACGGAGAGTTTTCCTTCAATCCCAAGGGGCTGATCATCCTCACGATCCTCATCCTCGTCGGACTCGGGAGCAAATACCTATTGAAAAAGAAACCTTCGCCCATCGTGTTGATCCTCCTTTCCGCAGGGCTCGGGATGCTCCTGTACGGCGTTTTTTAGAGGACAATTCTTTGATTTGTAAATAATTCATCAAAACCTCTTGACATTTCTTTTTGCGTCGGCGTATAATGCAAACAGTTGAACAGATATTCAATCGTTCAATCATCGGAGGTAGTATGAAAGAGATCAAAAAGAACGTCGATATGTGCGAGAGTGACGTCGTACACGAGAGCGTGGTGGCGAAGGTGCGCGCGGCGATCCCCGACGAGGATACCCTCGCGGACGTGGCGGAGCTCTTCAAGGTCTTCGGGGACAGCACGCGGACGCGCATTTTGTCCGCACTCTTTGAGGCGGAGCTGTGCGTGTGCGACATCGCGAGCCTGCTCGGCATGACCAAGTCCGCCGTTTCGCACCAATTGCGCATCCTGCGTCAGACCAAGGTCGTGAAGAACCGCAAGCAGGGCAAAGAGGTCTACTACTCTCTGGACGACGATCATATTTCCCGCATTTACAAGATGGCTCTCGAGCACCTCGCCGAGGGCTGAGAAGGAGGCAACTATGAAGAAGGTTTATAAGCTCACCGACCTGTGCTGCGCGAACTGCGCCGCCGAGATCGAGCGTGACGTGCAAAAGGCAAAGGGCGTCGCCGCGGCAACGGTGAACTTCCTCGCGCAAAAGCTGATCCTCGAGATCGAGGAAGGCGCCGACGCCGAAGCGGTGATCAAGAAGGTCGCTAAGCTCGTGCGCCGCGTCGAGCCCGACTGCGAGATGATCGAGGTGCAGTGACCTCTATGAAACGCGAGAAAAAGGCGCTCGTCCGCATCTTGGTCGCTCTCGTGATCTTCCTCGCGGCGATGATCCTCTATCGCTTGACGCCCCTCAGGAGTGTGGCGGAGGCGGCGTCGGGGTGGCACTTCGGCGACTATCGCTTTTACCTGTACGTTCTGCCTTTTCTCGTCGCTTATCTGATCGTCGGGTGGGACGTGATCTACAAGGCGGCGCGCGGGATCGTGCGCGGCAGGTTCCTCGACGAGAATTTCCTGATGGTGGTCGCCACCTTCGGCGCGATCGCGCTCCTCGACCTTCCCGAGGCGTGCGGCGTGATGCTTTTTTATCAAATCGGCGAACTCTTTCAACGCTATGCCGTCGGCAAATCGCGGCGCTCCGTTGCGGCGCTGATGGATATTCGCCCCGAGACGGCGCGGGTGCTCCGTGATGGCGCCGAGGTCGTGGTCTCTCCCGAAGAGGTCGCGGTCGGGGACGAACTGATCCTTCGAGCGGGGGAGCGCGTGCCCGTGGACGGCGTGGTGATCGAAGGGGCAG
>JAFSZO010000068.1 GCA_017455605.1 Clostridia bacterium | reverse complement strand
TGTCGTACCAAGACACGAGCTTGACGAAGTTGCTGTTGAGGGAGATACCCGCAGCCGCGTCGAAGATAGAGGTCCTGCTGTCGTGGATGAAGTCGGTGGAAACCACCGCGTCTTCGGTGTAGCCGAGGATGCCCTTCAGTTCGCCCTCGGAAGCCTTCTACATCGCCGCCTTGATCTCGTCATAGGTAGCGGGCTTCTCCAAGCGGCAGGTCAGGTCGACGACGGAGACGTCCAGCGTGGGCACGCGGAAGCTCATACCGGTCAGCTTGCCGTTCAGCTCGGGGATGACCTTGCCGACTGCCTTCGCAGCGCCGGTCGAAGAGGGGATGATGTTGCCCGCCGCGGCACGGCCGCCTCTCCAGTCCTTCTTGGAGGGACCGTCGACGGTCTTCTGGGTAGCGGTGGTGGAGTGGACGGTGGTCATGAGACCTTCCACGAGACCGAAGTTGTCGTTGATGACCTTCGCGATGGGCGCGAGGCAGTTCGTGGTGCAGGACGCATTGGAAACGACCTTCATGTCCTTGTTGTACTTGTCGAGGTTCACGCCGCAGACGAACATCGGAGCGTCGCTGGACGGAGCGGTGATGACGACCTTCTTCGCACCGCCGACGAAGTGCGCGGACGCCTTCTCGGTCGTGGTGTTGATGCCGGTCGCTTCGGCGATGTACTCGGCGCCGCAGCTCTTCCAATCGATGTCGGAAGCCGCCATCTGGGCGAACACCTTGATCTTGTTGCCATTCACGATGAGCAGGTTGTTCTCCTTATCCGTGGAGATCTCACCCTCGAACTTGCCGTGAATGCTGTCATAGCGGAGCATATAGACCATGTAGTCGAGATCAATGAAAGGATCGTTGATACCGACCACCTGGATGTCCTTTCTGCCGCAAGCGGCGCGGAACACCAAACGTCCAATTCTTCCGAAACCGTTAATACCTACTTTAATCATAAAACTACCTCCATTTAAGTTTTTTGATTATAATTTTTCGTTTAATAGTGTGGCTTACGCCTTGCCCGCGCAACCCAGCACGTCTCTGAGCTTGTGGCGGACGATCTCCTTGATATTCGCACGGGCGGGCTTCAAATACTCGCGCGGATCGAACTTGTCGGGATGCTCGTCGAAGAACTGACGGATCGTGCCGGTCATCGCGAGACGCAGGTCGGAGTCGATGTTGATCTTGCAGACCGAGAGCTTCGCCGCGTGACGGAGCTGCTCCTCGGGCACGCCGATCGCGTTGGGCATCTTGCCGCCGTGGGCGTTGACCATTTGGACGTACTCCTGCGGGACCGAGCTGGAACCGTGCAGAACGATCGGGAACCCGGGAAGCCTGCGGCTGACCTCTTCGAGGATGTCGAAGCGGAGCGGCGGGGGCACCAGCACGCCCTTCTCGTTCACGGTGCATTGCTCGGGCTTGAACTTATAAGCGCCGTGCGACGTGCCGATCGCGATCGCGAGGCTGTCGACGCCCGTCTTCTCGACGAACTCTTCGACCTCTTCGGGACGGGTGTAGGAGCCGACTGCGTGGCTGACCTCGTCCTCGATGCCCGCGAGGGTGCCGAGCTCGCCCTCGACCACGACGCCGTGGGCGTGAGCGTATTCGACCACCTTCTTGGTAACTTCGATATTATCGGCAAAAGAATGAGCGGAACCGTCGATCATGACGGAAGTGAAGCCGCCGTCGATGCAGGACTTGCAGGTCTCGAAATCGGGACCGTGGTCGAGGTGGAGCACGATGGGGATCTCGGGGCACTCGATGACCGCCGCTTCCACCAGCTTCACAAGGTAAGTATGATTCGCGTATGCACGCGCGCCCTTACTGACCTGCAGGATGACGGGAGCCTTCTCCTCTTTGCACGCTTCGGTGATGCCTTGGACGATCTCCATGTTATTGACGTTGAACGCGCCGATTGCATAGCCGCCGTCGTAGGCCTTCTTGAACATTTCGGTAGAAGTAACTAAAGGCATAATGACCTCCTAAATAATTCACTTCGTGTATTATATCACGCAAAAATCACACTTGGCAAACGATTAACCGCATTTTTCGCCGAGAGAGAGGGGGGATTTTATCTTCCCTGCTCGCCCCGGCTTTAATCTTTTACTGATGAATGTTCAAAAACCCTCTCTCCGCCTCGCACGATGTGCTCCGCGCAGACGATCTCCCTTTCCCCCTCTCTTCGTTCGGAAGGGCGTCAATGCTCGCTCCGCTCGCACAAGGATAAATCCCCCATTCCTCGCTCCGCTCGCAAGCGGATAGGATCCCTCCGCTACGGTCGGGATGACAATGATAGTATCATTCGGAACGAAGTGACCCTTTGCTCCACTCTCCACTCTCCACACTCCACTCTCGCGGAGCGTAGCGACCCTTTATTCCGCATTCCGCAATTCCGAATTCCGCATTAAATACGCGGTGATCCCTCCGCTACGGTCGGGATAACAAATAATATTGTCATGTTGAGCCGTGAGTGAAACGAGCGTGCCGAAACATCGCCGAATATTGCATATCGCTCCTGCATCCGCAACTTGTGCTTTGGCACAAACTTCACTGCGATAGGCTTCACTCGGCGTAAGCCGAACTTCACTGCACAGCAACTTCACTTTTTTTGTATCG
>JAFSZO010000067.1 GCA_017455605.1 Clostridia bacterium | reverse complement strand
CTTTTTCGCCCGACGCGGATTTCCCCGTCATCAACTGCGAAAAGGGCGTTTGTCACTTGCGCGTAACCTTGAAAAAGCCCGATTCGATCGACTATATCGAGGGCGGCGAGCGCGTGAATATGGTTGCGGACGGCGCGAAACTCAAGATGAAGACGATGTCGGACGGAACGCTCTCCAAATGTATGAAAGGACTTGCGAAGATCACCTTTGAAGAGGACGGTTTTTCGCTGACCGCAAAGGGCGTTTCGGCGCACGGTTCGACGCCTGACAAGGGAGAAAACGCGATTTTAAAACTGCTTTTCGCAGCAAAGAGTTCAAACGAATGCATCGCCGACCTGTACGACGCGTTTTTCAAAACGGACGGCAGCGGGCTCGGCGTCGCCTGCGCGGACGAGAAAAGCGGCGCGCTGACGATGAACCTCGGTTACGCCCGAACGCAAGGGAGCGAGATCTCCTTCGGACTTGATATCCGTTATCCCGTATCGGTCAAAGAGGAAACCCTGCTCGCCGAGATCAAGAAGGCGCTGCCGAGTGCCGTTCTTACCGTCGAGGGGCGGCACTTGCCCCTTTTCGTCCCCGCGGATTCCGAACTCGTCACCGCTTTGATGAGCGCGTATAACGAGGTGACGGGCGAAAACGCGGTCCCCATTTCGATCGGCGGCGCAACGTACGCCCGCGCGTTTCCGAACGCCGTCGCTTTCGGTCCGATCTTCCCCGATGAAGAAAGTAAAATTCATCAAACGGACGAATGCGTTCGCCTTTCTTCCCTCGTCCGCTCCGCGGAAATCTATAAAAAAGCGCTCGAAAAACTCGCGTTCTAAAAACCGAACGCCCTTAAAACGCACGAAAAAAACTCCTTCCGAACCGAGTTTCGCTCGCCGAAAGGAGTTTTTTTGATCGCGGCAAGGGGCTCGCCGCCTAAAGCCGCCGAATCTTTTATTCTTCTTTTTCTTTATCGTCCCGAGTGGGTTCGGAATCCTCTTCCGCTCCCGCTTTGTCCGCGCCTTCCGAAGTTTTGTCCGCGCCTTCCTCGATGTCAAGCACGTCGGGGAAAATGTTATCTTCCGCGGGGATCACGGGATCGGATGTCACAGGCGCTTTCGGCTCGCTCGTTTTGCTTTCCGGCTTTTTGTCTTTACGCAAAATATCCTCGACGGACGCGCCCGCAAACAGCGCATCGACTTCGTCCTTGAAGATCGTTTCCTTTTCGTAAAGCAGCGTGACCATCTTTTCCATTATATCGCGGTGGCGGCTCAAAATGCCGAGCGCGCGCTTGTAGGCTTCGTCTATGATCTTTTTGATCTCCTCGTCGATCACGCCGGACATATTTTCGCTGACGTCGCTATGTTGCCCGTACGTCTTTCCGATAAAGACTTCGCGGTCGCTTCCGAGGTACATATTGCCGATCACGTCGCTCATGCCCCATTCGGACACCATCGAGCGAGCGATCGAGGAAGCGCGCTGGATATCGTTGCTCGCGCCCGTCGAAATATCTTTGATGACGATCTCTTCCGCCGCCCTGCCCCCAAGCATCATACAGATCTCGTCCAGCAGTTTGTTTTTGGTAACGTGATTGTCGTCCGTTTCGGGGCGCGTCAGGGTATAACCCGCCGCCATACCGCGCGGAATGATCGAAACTTCCTGCACCTCGTCGCAATTTTCGAGGACTTTCGCGACGATCGCGTGACCGCTTTCGTGATACGCGGTAATGCGCTTGTCGGTCTCGGTAACGACGCGGCTCTTCTTTTGCGGTCCCATAATGACCTTATTGATCCCTTCGAGGATGTCCTGCATCAAGATCACGCGGCGGTTCGCTCTCGCGGCGAGGATCGCGGCTTCGTTCAAAAGGTTCGCGATGTCCGCGCCCGTAAAGCCGATCGTCAGCCTCGCAACGGTCTTGAAATCAATGTCGCCCGAAAGGGGTTTGTTGCGCGAATGAACGCGCATAATCTCTTCCCTGCCTTTGACGTCGGGCGCGTTGACGTAGATCTGCCTGTCGAATCTGCCCGGACGGAGAAGCGCGGGATCCAAAATATCCGCGCGGTTGGTCGCCGCCATAACGATAACGCCGTCGTTCGGCTCGAAGCCATCCATTTGGACGAGGAGTTGGTTCAAGGTCTGTTCCCTCTCGTCGTGACCGCCGCCGAGACCCGCGCCGCGCTGCCTGCCGACCGCGTCGATCTCGTCTATAAAGACGATACACGGCATATTTTTCTTGGCTTGTATAAAGAGATCGCGCACGCGGGACGCACCCACGCCGACGAACATTTCCACGAAGTCGCTGCCGCTGATGCTGAAGAAGGGCACCTTCGCCTCGCCCGCGACCGCCTTTGCAAAAAGGGTCTTACCCGTGCCGGGAGGGCCGACCAAAAGCACGCCCTTGGGGATGCGCGCGCCGACGGCGGTGAACTTCTGCGGATCACGCAGGAAATCCACGATCTCCCTGAGCTCTTCCTTCTCCTCCTCCGCGCCTGCGACGTCGGTAAAGCGCTCCTTCACGTTGCCCGTCACTCGCGCCTTGGTGGAGCCGAAACTCATCGCCTTGTTGTTCGCGCCCATATTCTGCCTGTTCAGGATAAAGAGGAACACGCCGATCAGCACGATGCCGATCACGATGGGCAGGATGGAGGACCAAATGCTGTTCTTGGAGGGATCGTTCAGAATGATCGCGGGGACGGCGACACCCGTCTCTTCCGCCGCCTCGTAGATCTTGTCGATCGGGTCGACGCGGTTCGGGACGTAGACGTAAGCGTCCGGGTTATTGACGATATTCTTGGAGGACGTGCCGACGTACAGCACGTTCATCCGATAGTTCCCTTCGAGATACACGCTCTTCACTTCGCCGTTCGCGAGCTTCTTAAAGAAATCGTCGTAAGACAGCTCCGTCGGATTGTGCATGAAGGTCTCCACGAGCACGACCGCGACGACGATACAAACGATGATCGCCACGATAACGCCGATGGTCCTTGACGTTTTGGTCTTGAACATTGGGTCTCCTCCGTCGGGCGGCATTGCGCCCGCTACTCATTTTTCGTTAGTATATTATAGCATAGCGAAAATATATAATCAACAAAAGATTTCTTAAATAATGTGCGCCGCCGCCTTTTCCCCCTCGGACAGAGCGGCAAAGATCAGCGCCGCGATACGCGCCGCTAGGGACTCCACCAGGGAGAAAGGGACCGCAAGGAGCGCCCCGTAGACCGCCTGCGGCGGTTGCTCCTCCGCCACCACGCCGATCACGCCGAGATCCCCGACTCTGCCCCCTTTTCGCTCGAGCGCGCCGCCCGCTTTGACGCCGCCTCGTTTGATCCTGACTTTGCCGACGTCCTCCGCTTTGCCGACGGCGGCGTCCACCGCGATCACCGTGCTGCCCCCGTGCCGCTCGCCGAGCATCGAGAGGTATTCGTCGAGATTGAGCCCGTTCACGCTGCCGCCCACCCAGCCGTATACGGGACAAGGCAGGCGATATTCGTCGCGAAGGGCACTGCCGACCAGAGGTCCGAGCATATCCCCCGAGACCCTGTCGCTGCCGATACAGATCACCACCGTTTCTCTCTCCATATCCGCAAGTATTGACGCACACGCCCTGCGATAAACGGGGAGTACGTAACGCCTCAGGCGAAGAATATCGGCGGAATAAAAGACGGGCCCTGTTTTTTCTGTATCAACCTATTGACACACACGCGCCTATCGCGATATAATAGCTATATTATAAACCTGATAAGGTTAAAAAGGAGAACAGACTATGCTTTGTGTCAATGCCCCTCGTAAACCTATGGCAAGGATCCATCTGCTGATCAGCCTTGTCTTGGTCATCGTCTGCGCCGTCTTGGCATTCACCCCCCTCATCAAGATCCGCGTCACGGAAGAGACCGCAGACCAAATCGAAAACTTGATGGAATATATCCTCGAGAAGGTCGACGACTCCGAAGAAAACGCAGAGATCAAAGCGAAAGCGAAAAAGATCGTCGACTCGTTGGACCTCGAAGACGCATCCGTCACGCTGTCCATCACCGGCTTTGCCGCTTCGACCCAGCCCCTCACCGACGCCGGGGAAGCGCTGGCGGACTTCATCAGCGCCGCGATGGAAGCAAACAAGAGCGGCGGTAGCAGCGAAGAAGCAGAAGAAAAAGGAATGGCGGCGTTAGAGACCCTGAAAACCGTCTTCCTGACCGAAGACGACGAGATCCGTCCCGAAGTCAAGGACCTCGTGGTCGTCATCGCGGCGATCGCGGGACCGATGCTCCCTTCCGGTAGCGACATCGAGAGCGGAATGAGCGAGGAAAACATCGGCGGAATGGTCGCCAACGCGGCGCCCCATCTGATCTCGCTCGTCATCGCGATGATCCTCGCCTTCCTGATCCCCGTGATCTACGTGATCCTCGCGATCGTGACCCTCATCGTCGGGCTCACCAACCTCAAAGAACCGGATATCGGCGCGGCGAAACTCGCGAAGCGTATGCCGAAGAGCATCGTGCATCCTCTGTCCGTAATGCTGGTCTGCTGCCTGTCCGCCACCCTCGAGTACACTGCCTCGACCCTGATCCTCGCCGTCCTCGCGGGCGTCGGCACGTTGATCAACGTGATCTTTACGAGGCTCCACTCTTGGGACAAGCAAGACCTCGCCTACGCAAACGTCGTACAATTCACTTCGCTGGTCTCGATCGGCGCCTTCCTTTTCTTCTTCCTTAACGTGTTGAAGATGGGCGTCTTCTCGAGCTTCTTCGGCAAGTTTGTCTCCGCAGTGGCGAGCGGAGCTACCCCCTCGAACGACGCCTATACCGACGTCGCGCTGATCGTGCTCGCCGCGATTTTCGCCCTCTGCTCCACGAGATATCTCGCCAAGGTCGGACGCAGGGTCTCCCTCGCCTGCACGCCCAAGAAGAAGGGCGGCGCGCGTTGCACCCACCTCGTCTACGCCCTCTTCCTCTTCGTCGTCACGATCGCGCCGATGCAGGTGCTCGGCTCGACGGCGAATGACGGCGCCTCCTTCCTCACCGCGACCCCCGCGCAAGAGTACGCGCTCCTGTACGGTTTCATCGCGACCGGCATAATGGTGCTCTCCGAGATCGCCCTCCTGATCCTCCGCAAGGTCTTCGGCAAGAGTCTGACTCCCGCCGCAAAGGCGGACGTGCTGTCCGGCGTCTCTCTGGGACCCGACGGTGAGGCGGTAGCGCCCGCCGTCGAAGAGGCGGCTCCGGCGAAAACCTCGGAGGAGGCTCCGGCGGAAAACCCCGAGATCGAAGAGCTCCCCGCCGAGCAACCCGTGGAAGATACCCCCGCGGCGGACGACGCCGACGACGGGCTCGAAGAGATCAAGTCCGAGGACACCGATCCCGACGCGCCGAACGATTGACAACCTTTTTTGGAGGTATAATGATATGAAAAAGAGAATTGTTACGATAACCTTGATCGCCCTCGTAGTGGTGATCGCCATGTCCCTCGGAGGCTGCTTCTTTGAGAACCTCTCGATCATCAGCGGCAAGATGAGCGGCGAATCCGCCGACGCGCTGGATGCTTTCAATACCGAACTCACCTCGGAAGACGCGAACGGCGATCTCCGGATCACCCTCTCCAACTTCTCTCAAATCAACAAGGCGAGAGGCTCCGTCGGCGGATACAGCGGATCTGCTGTCTTCGAGTTCAAGTGCGCCGAGAACGGTCTGTATATTGCCTCTTACTCGACGGATAACGTCTCCGTTGCCGACAAATACGAGTATTACATCGAAAAGGATGGCGAGTTCTGGTTTGCTTACGCACAAAATCCGAGCAATCACAACGAATGGAAGGTCGCAGCGATCGACGTCAGCCGCATTGCCACCTCCATTGCGCCCAGAGACACCTTCCTTGCGGAAACAAGAAAAAACATCTTCAGCGCGGAAAACTATAAAATCAGCGGCGATCATTACGCATACGACGGTCCGACTCTCGTATTTTCGCAAGAGGACGACTACAAACTCGTGATGAACGTCGAAGGTCTTTTCACGATCGAGAACGGCATCGAGATCAAGGGCCAAGTTGAACCGGAAATGAGCGCGGAGCAAAAAGCCGAAATGGCGCAAGCCGGATACTCTTTGGCAGACTTGGGTTTTGAGTTCCCCTTCTCATACTCGATCTACGACGTCGGCTCGACCAAAATCACCTTCCCGTCCGTCATCAACTCCGATTACAAGGCGCAATACAAGGCGGCGCATCAGCCGCAGAACGGCAACAACGATAACGGCAAAGAGGATAGCGGCGAAGAGGATTGATCTCGCGATCGCTTACTAACGAAGAACAACGCTTCGGCAATGCCGAGGCGTTTTTCTTTACCTCTCTCTTCGTCAAAAGGCGCCCCGATACGCCTTGATTCTCCCTTTCGTGCGGATGAACGCGCGGTACAATAGAGAAAAAAGAGGGAAAGAAATGGAGTTCACCGTCACGGAAAAAGGGGTTGTTGACTTCGCGGAGATCGTCCGCGCGGAGGCGCACGGAGGCAGGATACTGCTCCTCACCGAGGAGGGTCGAGCGGGAGACGACGTTGCCGCGGCGTTCGCGGGCGCGGGGCTCCCCGTTACGAGGCGAAACGTGACGGAAGGGACGATCACGGACTACGCCACGCTGTCCCGCTCGGACCTGCCGGAGGGAATCATGGCGGCGGTCGGTGCGGGAGGCGCGGCGGCGATAGCTGCCACCAAGGGGATCCGACTCGCGAGGAACCTGCCGCGACTCTTGATCCCGCTCGATCTCTCCGCCCTCTCCGCGGTGGACGACCGCGCCTTTTTCGGCACGAAAGGGGACCTCTTGTCCCTCCGATGCGAGGATGCGCGCGTGCTCTACGATCCCGCGCTCGTGGCGAAAGGCGGGCGGGTACGCGAAGGAGTCGGACAGCTCGTCGCCCTGTGGATCGAACTCTTCGACGCTGCCTACGAAGCGTTGATCGAAGGGGATGTCTGCCCCTCGGGCGCGCTCGACGCCCTCGTCAAAGCGGGAGCACGACTCTCCTCGATCCGCGAAGCGACCGCGGCGCAGGACGTCGCGGCAGTCCTCCTCGCTTGGGTGCGGGAAGGGGCGTTTCGCGCTCTGCCCCTCACGGGCACGGCGCACACTCTCGCCCTGCTCGCCGCGAAGACCTCGGGCGGGAGGGTGACCGATTTCCTCTATCCTGCGGCGTACGTCCTCGCAAAACTCTATGCGCGATATCTCGGCGACCTGCCTCTGGAACACGCGGCGCCGCCCGACCGAGCACGCAACGCCGAACTACTCGAAAAGAGGTGCGGCGTAGGGGCGTCCCCTTTGCTCACCCGCGCGAAAGGCTATGCGGAGGGCTACGAACGGCGGGCACGTCTGACGGCGGAATACCGCGAAGACTTCGCTGAGGTGCTGTCCGATCGATCGCTCCCTCTCGCCGCGCTGTCCCGCGTCTATCGCCGCACGCGCAAGGGGGAGGACGAGAGCCCGCCGCCCTCGCCCACCGCGCTACTTGCCTTATTATCCTTGACGGGAGAGGCGGTTTCGGGGTATCCTTTACTGAGACACATCAAGACGACGGGGCTACTGGAGCCGCTGCTCGTCGCGAGCTGAAAAGGAAGAAACGAAAGATGAAATCTCTATCCGATGTAAAACTGTTTTTGATGGATATGGACGGCACGGTGTACGTGGGCGAGGACAAGATCGCGGGCGCGTTCGAGGCGCTCGAGGAGATCAAACGCCGCGGCAGGCAGGTGCTCTTCCTGACAAACAACAGCAGCAAGACCGCCGTGAACTACGTCGAGAAACTGTCGCGCATGGGCTACCCCGCCACCGAAAAGGATATCTTCTCGAGCGGCGAGGCGACCATCCGATTCCTTCTGCGCGAGCGCGCAGGAAAGAAGGTGCTGCTCCTCGCGAACGCCGCCGTCACCCGCGCGTTCGAGGAGGCGGGCGTGACCCTCGTGACCGAGGGCGCGGACATCGTGCTCGTCTGCTTCGACACCGAGCTCGACTACCGCAAGCTGACGACTGCCTGCGATCACCTCTTTGAGGGGAAGGAATACATCGTCTCCCATCCCGACTTCGTCTGTCCCGCGAACCCCCATCCCGTGCCCGACGTCGGCTCCTTTATGGCGCTGATCAAGGCGGTGACGGGGCGTGACCCCGACCTCATCGTCGGCAAGCCGTACGAACTCATGGCGCAGTACGTCGCCGAGGACTACGGCCTCCGCCCCGAGGAGATCGCGATGTGCGGTGACCGACTTTACACCGACATCAAATTCGCGACCAATAACGGGATGAAATCCATCCTCGTGCTGACGGGCGAGACCACGCGCGAGGACCTCGCGGCGTCGGACGCCGAGCCCGACCTCGTGCTGGACACCTTTGCGGACGTGCTCCGCTACCTATGATCTGCACCCTCTGCCCCCGCCTGTGCGGCGTAGACCGCGCGGAAACGGTCGGCTACTGCGGCGCGCCCGAGAGTGCGGTCGTCGCTCGCGCCGAACTGCACTTTTGGGAGGAACCCTATCTCGCGGGAGCGGGCGCATCGGGCGCCGTCTTTTTCTCGGGGTGCAATTTGAGATGCGTTTTCTGCCAAAATCACAAGATCTCCCTCTCCTTGCAGGGAGAAAAAAAGGACGCCCGCGCTCTCGCGGACGTTTTTCGCTATCTCGAGGACGAAGGCGCCGAGAACGTCGACCTGATCACCCCGACCCCTTACGTGCACGTGATCAAGGACGCCCTCGAACTATACCGTCCCGCCCTGCCCATCGTCTACAATTGCGGCGGGTACGAGCGGACCGAGACCATTCGCTCGCTCGCGGGCTACGTGGACGTCTATCTGCCCGATTACAAGTACTACGACGACGCCGTCGCCGCGCGGTACAGCGCCGCGCCGAACTACCGCGAAATATGCGAGGCGGCTCTCCTCGAGATGCGCAGTCAGGTCACCGACCGCATCGAGGACGGCGTGATGAAGGAGGGGCTTGCGATCCGTCACCTCGTCCTGCCCACCCACGCACGAGACAGCTTCCGCGTGCTCGACCGCATCAAGGCGCTCTTCGGCAAAGAGGTCTACCTGTCCGTGATGGGGCAGTACGTTCCCTGCGGCGATCTCGGCGCCTTTCCCGAGATACGGAGTCCCTTGAAGCCCCTTGAGTACAAGGCGGTCGTGGCGCACGCCCTCGCCCTCGATTTCACCAACGCCTATTGCCAAGAGGATGGCGCCGCGGATCCGAAGTTTATTCCGAAGTTCTTGAGGTGATCCTTCTCAACTTTTCTTTGAAGAAAAGTTGCAAAAGAAGGCGGGGGGTTGCGATTCCCCCCGTACCCCCACAAACGCTTTTTAAAAGGATAGATCGCTCGTAAACGAGCGAATGATTTACAAAGGCTATTACAACAAAACGATAACCGCATAGTAAAGGATAACGGGGAGCGCAGCTCCGCGGGTCATTAGCTATGAGAGGGAAATCGTGCGGTGCGTTCTTTAAGAAAAAACAAGAAGTCCTCGTCGAGCGTCCTTTATTCGGAGCATCAGCGCCGCATTATGCGCGATGTGCGACCCTCGACTTGTACCATAAAGCACAAACTTCACTACGTTAGGCTTCACCATTTCGTATCGCCTTCGGCGACATGATGTATTTGCTCCGTGGGACATGATGTATCTCGCTTCGCTCGACATTGCGGAACGCTGTCCGCAATTCCTAATTCCTCATTCCTAATTCCTAATTAAAATGGGCGCCACGCGCCCATTATTCTCAATATCCCCTGAGTCCGACCTGCGCTACGCCTACGGCGCGAACCGCGGCGAGGAACTTCTCCGCCTCTTCTTTCGGCAGTTCGTGCAGAATGCCTTGGGTCAGGTTGTTCTCGCCGTCCTTAAACTTTTGGACGAAGAAGCGCTTCGCGCCCCTGACGATCTCGGCGATCGCGGGGAAGCGATCTGCGCTGTGATACTCCGCGATGGCGGTGGTGCGGAACTCGTAGTCGGGAGCGAGCTCTTTGAGGATGTGCACGCTCTCGCGCACGCGGTCGAGCAAGACGGGGTTGGAGGTGCCGGTCACGTCCTCGTAGTGATCGAAATCTGTCTTGATATCCATCGCGACGTAGTCGAGTAGCCCCTCCGTGAGGAGCTCGCGGAGCAAGGCGGGATTGGTGCCGTTGGTATCCATCTTTACGCGGTAGCCGAGGGCGCGAACCTTGAGGATGAATTCCTTCAGCCCGCGTTGCAACGTCGGCTCGCCGCCCGTGATGCACACGGCGTCCACGAGTCCTTTGCGCTTGGTCAGATAGTCGAAGACTTCGGATTCGGGGATCTCCGCCGCGTCGCCCGTGACGAGGGAGGAATTGTGGCAGAAGGGGCACAAAAAGTTGCACCCTTTCGTGAAGACGGTACAGGCAATGTAGCCGTCGTAGTCCACCATCGAAAACTTTTCCATTCCGCAAATGATCATATCCACCTCCGCGGCGAATCGCCGCCATAAAGAAAAAGGGCGCACGCGCCCTTCTCCCGTTTGAACTCTTATTTCAGTGCGTCGATGTAGGCAGTCGCCGCGATCGCCGCGACCGAACCGTCTGCGCACGCCGTCGTGACCTGACGGATCCTCTTTGCTCTGCAATCGCCCGCGACGAAGACCCCCGCCGTCTTGGTGGCGGTATCCTCCCCCGCGAGGACGTAGCCGCCCTTGTCGAGGTCGACGAGCGACTTGATCGCGTCGTTGTTCGGCACCTGCCCCACGGCGATGAAGCAACCCTTCACCTCGTAGACGCGCTCGGTGCCATCCTGCGTATTTTGAAAGACGAGTCCCTTGAGACTCCCTTGGTCGTCGGTCAAAAAGCGCTGCAAAGACAGGTTGTGTTCGTAGCTGACATTCTCCCTCGCGAGCACCGCGTCCACCATCGCTTTCTCGCCGAAAAAGCGGTCGAAAAGGGTGCAGATATACACGTGGCGGCAGCAATTGGACAGGAACATCGTATAGCTGAGCGCCGTATTCGCGTCACCGATCATCACGACGTCCTCGCCCGTAAAGAAGGCGCCGTCGCAAAGCGCGCAATAACTCACGCCCTTGCCGATGAGCTCCTCTTCGCCTTCGACGCCGATGTGGCGGTGTTTCGCGCCCGTCGCCCAGATCACGGCTTTGCCCTCATACTCGCCGTACTCGCATTTGACGAGGAAGTCCCCTTCCCCGCGCTTCACGACTTCGAGGACCCGATCGAGCTCCAGCTCCGCGCCGAGGTCGCTCATCTGCTCAAACATCTTGTCCGCGAGATCGCTGCCGGAAGACGCCTTTACGGTCGGAAAGTTCTCGATGCGGGGCGAATTGGACATCTGTCCGCCGATGGTCTCGCCTTCCAGCACGAGGACGCTCTTGCCCGCGCGCAAGGCGTACACCGCCGCGCTCATTCCCGCGGGACCCGCTCCTACGATGATGACGTCCTTCATTTTACTTTCTCACGCTCTCGATGAAGCCCTTGATCTCGCTGGCGTTCTCGTAGCGGTCGTAGCCGCCCGCAGCGTTCGGCACGAGGAGGGTCGGCGCCTTGCGAACGCCCATCTTGACGGTCTGATCCTTGTTGTCCTCCGCGTCGATCGGGGTGTAGCCGATGCCCGCCTTCTCGAGCATCATCTTGCTCATTTTGCAGTTCGGGCAGGTCTTGGTGGTGAAGAGCAACATACCCGCCGCCGCATTCTCGGTCGCGGTCTCTTGCAGACGGCTCTCTGCCTGCGCACGGACTTCGGTGCCCTTGAACACGGAATTCGCGATGTCGTAGGTCTTACGCATCTTGAACTCCTCGGACTTGCCGTCGTTCCAGTTCGCGATCGGACGATAGTAACCGGTGATACGGCTGTAGACCTCGGTGGTCCTGCCGCAGATCGGGCACTTCCTCTGATCGCCCGCGAGGTAGCCGTGGTCGGCGCAGATCGAATAGGTCGGGCTCATCGTGTAATACGGGAGCTTGTAGTTCTCCGCGATCTTCCTCACGAGGTTCGCCGCCGCCTGCCAGTTGTCGAGCTTCTGCCCGAGGAAGGCGTGGAAAACGGTGCCGGAGGTGTAGAGGGTCTGCAGGTCGTCCTGAATGTCCAGCGCGTCGAAGATATCGGACGTGAAGGACACGGGCAGGTGCGAGCTGTTGGTGTAGTACGGGGTCGCGTCGCCCTCGGTCGCGGTGATGATGTCGGGATATCTCTTCCGGTCGTG
>JAFSZO010000066.1 GCA_017455605.1 Clostridia bacterium | reverse complement strand
TCCCGGCAAGGACGGTATGATCCACATCTCCAAGCTCTCCAACGAGCGCGTGGAGAAGGTCGAGGACGTCGTGAACATCGGCGATCTCGTTCGCGTGAAGGTCATCAAGATAGACGAGAAGAAGCGCATTGATTTGCGGCTGATGGAAATCCTCGAAAAAGCATAAGCGAGCGCGTATAGCGGCACATCTGCTTTGTTAAAACGGCAGGGCGGCGAAATCACGTACGGGAAGTACGCTCATTCGCCGCCCTTTGTTTATGCCTCGCATCTGCACCACTCTCCGCGCTCGCAGTAGTTTTGCGCCTTGCATCTGCACCACTCTTCGCGCTGCCAAAGCCCCAAATAATTTGCAATTATTCGGGGACCCTGATGGCAGCTTCGCGCTCTTTACGATAGCAAAATTCGAGCAACGCGAGTTATCATTTGAGCGGAGCGAATTATCATATCGCAAAGCGATTATCATTCGACCGAAGGGAGTTATCATATCACGCAGTGATTATCATAAAAAAGCCTTCCCCTCGAGGGGAAGGTGGCACGCTGTGCGTGACGGATGAGGTGTCTTATTTGTTGTAGTATTCCTCGAATAGGTCGTTCGGGGTGCATTCGAGGATATCGCAGATCGCCTTTAAATTCTCAAATTTGATGCCGGAGGTTTTGTTGTTTACGATATTGCTGAAGTTTTGATAGCTGAGACCGAGTTGATTATAGAGCCAATACTTCGTCTTTCCTTTCTCCGCGAGGATCTCGAGTATCCTGAGTTTCATATTTTTACCTCCGCATTATATAATGTACACATAATACTTTTTCATTACTCTTGACATATAGACTTGCGCATTATATAATGATTACATTAGATAACTGTGGAGGTCTCTATTATGACCGATGATAAAGTACAAGATGTACTCTTGAATTTCGGCTCAATGATCGCCGACTCGAAGAAGCTTCAATTGAAAAATGCCTTAAAAAACGCTGATGACAGTCGATATGATGAGGTGATTTATACTAAGGTAAAAAATCCCACGACAGTCACGTTGCTATCTATCTTTGTCGGTGCGCTCGGGGTGGATCGTTTCTACCTCGGTGACGTTGCTCTCGGGATCGTGAAATTGCTCTTCGTTCTCTTTGCGCCTATCGTGGTTTTATTCTTTACGGGCTCCCCGACGCTGTATATGATCTTCCTTTTGGTGTGGGGATTTGCCATCAATATTTGGTGGTTTGTGTATATCTTTCTTTGCCGTAGCAAAGCGAAGGAATACAATTTCCGCTCAATTATGTTGTTGCTATAGAGTTGATTGGGATTGTTACCTTAAAGGATTACGCTGTACATGGGATAAACGCCCCTTCTTTCTCGTTCCCGTTCAAATGGCTATTTGCACCCTATTTTTTTACGAGATAAAAAACGGAACGAAGTGACCCATAATTCCTAATTCCTCATTCCTAATTCCTAATTGAAAAGGGTATTTATACCCGATAATTCCGCATTCCGCATTCCGAATTCCGCATTAAACCAAGTCTCCCACCGTCACGAGTTCGTAGCCTTCCTTTTGATACGCCTCGATGATACGGGGTAGGGCGAGGACGGTCTGATCCTTGGGGTGCATCAGGATGAGGTCGCCGCTTGCCATGTTTTTCGTCGCGCGCTTGACGAGGAGGTCGACGTCGGAGTCCCTCCAGTCTATCGTGTCTTTGGTCCAAAGGATCATCTTCATCCCGAGCGCTTTACACGCTGCCTCGGTATTTTCGCCGAAAGAACCGGACGGCGGGGCGAAGAGGGTGATGGGTTGCCCTGTGACTTTTTCGACGTAGCGCGAGCAGATCGCGATCTCCTCTTTGTTTCCTTCGATTGACAGTTTTGCGTGATCTTTGTGCAGGTAGCCGTGACAGCCGAGTTCCTGTCCCGCGCGGGTGATCGAGAGCAAGGTCTGACTGTTTTTCTCCGCCCATATCCCGCCGATGAAGAATGTCGCCTTTGCCGAATAATTCCGCAGAATTTCGAGTATCTTCTCTACGTTTTCCGCTCCTTCGTACACGTTGAACATCAGAGCCGCCTCTTTCTTTTCCGTCTCACCTTTGTAGATCGCGAAGCTGCTTACGCGCTCGGTTTTACCGTTATATCTGTATGTCATTCCCGTTACGAAGGTCAGGGTGAGGATCGTGAGGAGGATCGCGAGGGAGGAGAGGATCTCCGCCCGCTTTTTCCCTATCGGTTTTGATGCGTTGCGACGAGGCAATACTTTTTTCATAGTGCAATATATGGCACGTAGGAAAAACTTATTCCGAAAAAGTCGCCTTTTGTCCTTTACATAGTAAAGGTTGGTATGTATAATAGAAGTATGAGTGAAATTATAACCCTGTCGGGCGGTCTTCGCCTGGCTTACCAATACATTCCCCATATCCGTTCGGTTTCGCTGGGCGTCTTCGTGAAGATCGGCAGCGGCAACGAGCTCGCCGAGGACAACGGCGTCGCTCATTTTACCGAGCACGTCCTTTTTAAGGGTACGGAGAAACGCACCGCCTTCGATATCGTTCGCGATATGGATGCTCTCGGCGCGAATATGAACGCCTACACCTCCAAGGAGGTGACAGCCTTTTATTTTCAATGCACCGACGACGTGACGGAGCCTTGCGCGGAGATCCTGTCCGATCTCCTGTTGCATTCGACCTTTCCCGCCTCGGAGCTCGACAAGGAGCGCGGCGTCATCCTCGAGGAGATCGGTATGGTCGCCGACACTCCCGACGATCTGTCGCAGGATCTCTCGGCAGCTGCCTTTTGGGGCGAGTATCCCTACGGCAGGACCATCCTCGGCTCGGCTGACAACGTACGTCGATTCACTTCGTCGGACATCCACTCCTTCGTGGCGAAGCACTACGTCGCCGGCAAGGTCGTGGTCTCCATCGCGGGACATATCTCGCGAGAGGAGGCGATCGCCCTCACCGAGAAGTATTTCCGTTTTCCCGACCGTCCCGTCGAGGATCGCACTTTCACGTTGCCCACCCGCTTCGGCGGCAGGGTCTCCGTGGAGTACAAGGACATCGAACAGGCGAATTTGACCTTTGCTTTTCCCTCCGTTTCTTCCGTCGACGACCGTGCTTCGGCGACCTCGGTGCTGTCCGTCGCTCTCGGCGGCGGGATGAGCAGTCTGCTCTTTCAGGAGATCCGCGAGCGCCTCGGACTCGTCTATTCCGTCTACGATTATCCCTCTCTTTACGAACGCGCCGGCGCGCACTCTATCTATCTCGGCACCAATCCGAAGAATCTCTCGAAGGCGGTCCGCGCCATGAAGAAGTGTCTCGCCGATTTCCGCGAGAAAGGGCTTGACGAAGAGACGATGCACCGCGCGAAGATGCAGGTGAAGACTTCCTTGATCCTCGGCAGTGAGAGCTCGATGGCGATCATGCGTCTGCAGGGCAGGATGGCGATCATCATGGATCGGGCTTTCGATCTGGACGAACGGGTCGCCGAGATCGATCGGATGACGATCGATGACGTGAACGCGATGATCCGCACGATCTTCTCCTCGCGGCAGATCGGCGTAGGATACGTCGGCATCGACACGGGATTTGATTTATCGGAGATATACGAATGAGAGGCAAGCAAGAGCAGTATCGCAGAGAAAGACCTTCGGCTCCTCCGAAGAAACGGCGCTCCGGCGCATTGGTGACCATCGCGGCACTCGCGATCTTTGCTTTCGGATTGCTCGGCATGATCGGGTTGTTCGGCGGCGTCGTGCGCGATTTTTTGCAGGGTGCCTTTGGGTTTATGGGTTACCCCTTCTTTGCGCTCGCTTTACTTGCGACGCTCTTCAAGAAAGCCCTTCGTCGGCGGCTCTCCCGTCGCGTGGTGATCTTCGGCGTGCTGCTGCTGCTCGTGTTCCTCGCTTGGTTGCAGGTGCTCACTTCTCACGCGGAGTACGCCGCGATCTCCGAGCCCGTTTCTTTCTCCGCTTACTGGAACGTTTGTTACGACGCATGCCTCGGTACGAGCGGCGGCGTCGTGATCGGGTGGATGGTCTTTCCGCTCCTCTCTCTGATGGGGAAATACTCGGCGATCCCTCTCGCCGTGCTGTTTTTCGTTTTGCTTTTCTTCGCGCTTATGCCTTTGATGCGTTCCGCCGAGCCTGCCCGAAAGGAAGGGGAGCCCGTCGCTTCGCGCAGGTCTCGGAGTAGGGCGGAGAAACGCGTCGCTTCCGCAGGGGAGGGGCGTCTCGTCCTTTTCGTCGACAAGGTACGCCCCGGTCAGCGCGACGCTCGCAAGCTGAAATTCCGGGGGATCTTCTCGAAAAAGAGTCCCGAGCCGCAGTTCTTTGATCTGACGGATGCTCGTCCGCTGAGCGCTCCCGACGGGATGATCCCCAAGGCGCGTCCCGAGCGTTACGATCTGCGACAACCTGCGGAGAACAAATATGCGGAGGACTTCTACGACGATTACGCTCCCGTTGATCCGATCCCCTCGCGTGAGCCCGCGCGCGCCGAAAGCCGCCGCGACGAGATCCCTGCCGTGAGCGGTGACCTTCCGCCCTTTATTCGTCGCTATCGTGAAGAGAGCGCAGAAGCTGTCGACCATCTTTCCGCCTCTCGCACGGAGACGGAGTCCGATCGTTCCGTTTCGCGCGACGGCGCTTCATCGTCCTCGACTTCGGACCGGGTCGCGCCTCCCACTTTCGACGTCTTGCCCAAGACCACGATCCGCAAGCCGAAAGCGTCCGTTTCGGACATCATTTCCGACGTTTCCGATCTTGAACGCTTGCGTGCTTCCGAGCCGAAAGCGCCCGCAAGAGCGCCTTTCCTCGGAGAGCTTCCCGATCCCGTGCCCCCTCGCACCGCGCCTTCTCCTGCCAAACCCATGGCGGAGCAGGTCGCCGAGGTGCGCCAAACCACCGAGGAGCCTGTGACTGTGCGGCAGGAGCCCGCTCCCGTTGCACCCGCGGTCGAACCGATCCGTCATGAACCTGCGCCCGCACGCTCCGTGACCGAACCTCCCGTTTCGACCATTACGCCGCGTGAAGCGTCCGCTATCCGCCCCGTCGAGCAGCCCGAGCCTGCGCCGATCCCACGCCGTACGCCTATCGCTCCGGTCTCTGAGCCGAGCGATCCCGAGACGGAGTTGCCGATCCGCACGCGCAAGCCTCGCTCCGACATCGGCGGCACGCATCGTTCTCCCGAGACGGTCAAGCCCGTCGTTCCCGCTTACATCCCGCCCAATCGCGTCGAACAACCCGACATCGAGCAGGTGATGCGCGAGGCGGAGGAGGCCCCCGTGCGTCCCTATTCGCCGCCTCCCGTTACGTTGCTCAAGGAGCTGCCGCCCATTGCGGACGCCGAGAACATCGAGGAGATGGGCGATGCGTTGATCGCCGCCTTGCGCTCCTTCAATATCGAGTCCACTATCGTGGATCACAAGACGGGTCCGACTTTCACGCGCTTTGCCGTCACCCTTCCCGACAATATGTCTGTCAACAAGCTGACCCCGCTCGAGAAGGATATCAAGAGGAAACTGATGGTGGACAAGAAGGATATCCGCATCATCCCTTCCGTCCCGAATTTCGACGCCATCGGCATCGAGGTCCCGAATAAAAAGGTCTCTCCCGTCGGACTGCGTTCCATCATCAACAGTCCCGTCTTTGAGGAGAAAAACAAGCTGATGTTCGCGATTGGCGTGGACGTCAGCGGCTCACCCGTCTACGGAGACCTCTTGGGGATGCCGCACTTGCTCGTCGCAGGTTCGACCGGCAGCGGTAAGAGCGTTTGCTTGAACGTCCTCATCACCAGCATCATGTATCACTATTCCCCCGAGTTCGTTCGCTTCATTATGATCGACCCGAAAAAAGTGGAATTGTCCTGTTACAGCAATATGCCGCATATGCTGATCCCCTCGACCATCACCGAGCCGGATAAGGCGATCAACGCGCTATCCTGGCTTGTGGACGAGATGGAGCGCCGCTACGATCTGCTGAAGAACGCGGGGGTGAAGGGCATCGAGACCTATAACGCCAAGATGGAGCGCACGGGCGGGAAGAAACTCTACTACATCGTTTTCATCATCGACGAGATGGCGGACCTGATGTACACCGCG
>JAFSZO010000065.1 GCA_017455605.1 Clostridia bacterium | reverse complement strand
GCTCCGTGATGCTCTCCATCGTGGCGTTCAAGCCGTTCAGATCGAGGCTGTGTCCGTTGTCGTCGAAATCGTTCAAGTATGCCGCAAAGGTACGCAATCCG
Organism: Clostridia bacterium; assembly: GCA_017455605.1. Lineage (GTDB taxonomy): Bacteria > Bacillota > Clostridia > Christensenellales > CAG-1252 > CAG-1252. The sequence goes on along the minus strand of JAFSZO010000065.1, from coordinate 38,436 downwards.
GCACTGATCCCTTCGAAATGCTCGACCATCCTGCGATCCGACGTCGTATCCTCCAGCAATCCGCCGAAGCAAACGCAGATGCGATCCCAATACAGACGAGTCTGCTCGAAAAAGGCTTTTTCGGTGGCAAGGTTATCGGTAGGTCTGTTCCTCTTTACTTCGTAAAGGTCTTCGAGAGCATCCTCCAGATCCATCATCTCGGACTCGATGCTATCCGCTTCCGCAGAGATAGCTTTGTCGTCGATCAACCCGTTCTCATAGTCGAGCGCGAGCTTCGCGGCTTTTTCTTCCAGCTTCTTCTTGGCGGCTTGTTTCTCTTCGATCATTCTGTCCGTCAGATCGGAAGAGGTGCGCTCTCTGTTCAAGTATTCCTCTTTTCTCCTCAAGGTCTCCTCGATCTCCGCCTTCAAAGCGTTGCAAAGCGCGCGATACTGCCTGACGTCGGCAAGGGCCTGCAGCTCCTCCCAGTTGCCGCGACTGATCGTCGCGGCGGCAACGCCATCGGCGTTCGGTCTTTTGCTGCCCCTCCTCAAGGTGACCGCCGCCGACTCCGCACTCTTCAGTTTCGGCTCGATCCTGTTGAAGACGTTCTGCTCCCCGGGACCGGACAGAGAGGGAGACAAATGCCTGAGGCGAAGATTCTCATTATGCTCCCGGGTGAGTTCAGCGATCACAGGCTTGAGTTCCTCGGTGACGGCGGTCTGCGTCTCGGGCGGAGCGTCTTTCAGCGCTTCGACCCTGCCGATCAGCGCCTCGTATCTGCCGATCAAGACATCCGCATCCGAGCGGGCACTATCCATCGTCAAGCCCTCTTTAAGAGAGGTCAAATAATTGACGCTGACACGCAACCCCTCGATCACGTTGTCGAGACTCCTTATAAACCAACAGTTATCGTAATTCCTTTCCATGATGTTGCTTCCTCCTTCTCCTTTCAATAGATATTTCTTCATTTCGCGCGAACCGTCGTAACGTCTCAGCTTGGTATTCGGTTTCTTCGTCAGATCGACCAAAAAGTCGAGAAGCGCCCCGACCTCTTTTCTGTCCGAGCGACTGATGCCGTACCTGAGATAGTTACGAACCAGCGGCATCAGCCTCTGTTCGCCGATCTGCCGATTCCCTTCGTCGTAGTAATCGGCGATCCCGCCTCTTCTGAATTCGCAAAAATCTCTTCCGAGGCTGCCTCCGGAAAACTCGTAATATGCCGCGACCCTGTTGATCAGTTCCCAATCCAAGCTCATCCGTTCTTTTCTCCTTTTCTATCCGCATCAAGCCCTTTTCTCGTATGCGTTTTTCAAACAATCCAATGCGGAATCGACCTTGTCGTCGCTCCTCCGATCGTAACTCTGCGACTCCTCTTCGTGCTTTTTGATGAAGGAGCAGATCACGAGGTCCTGATCGGAGAAATCCGCGTTTCGATTTCCCCTACTCTCCGCGAGATCGCGGATCTGAGGGATGTTCTGCTTCCATTCCGCTTCGTTTCGCAACGACACGACGATCCTGCTTTTAAACTTGCCGAGCGGGACCCCCTTTCGGCAATAGAAGAACCAAACGCGATCACCCATGTTAAAACAATTCTTGATCATGTTCTCGTTATTGATCGCGGCAAACCACGGATCGGTAAAACTGAGCATCCACAGATCCGCCTTGACGAACAGCCTCTTGAGCGAGGACAATACGGTATCCTCCCCATCGGGTCTCCCTTGAAAGCAGGTCAATGAGCTCTTGTCGATGCAAAAGACGCCGAGGCGCGGGGCGGTGAAGGGATCCGCCGAATCCATCCTGCTCAGCAAATGGGTCAAATACTCCTCATCGTTGAGGGTACTCTTCTCGATCGGCGCATTCAGAGCGCATTCGTTGTTGTTCACCAGATCGATAAAATCCTGATCGTCCGACGGCGCATGATCCCTCGCCAAATCAAAACACAGTTTCGCGAAGGAACGACCCGTCTCCATATGAACGGAATCGTCGTAACCGAGGCCGTAATAATAGCCGAGGTTCAAGAGTGCGTATGGATCGCACCCGTACGCCGCCTTGCGGCAATAGTAGATCGCATTTCTGAGCGCCGCCGCCCGAATTTTCGGCGAATAACTCTCGTCCAAATAACGTGCGAACAATTCCTGCGACAGGGAGAAAGAGTCGTCGGCATCGGAGGCGCGAGTCCACCTCTCGGAACGAGCTTTCAGTTCGGCGAACAATTCTTTACCGCATTGCGGACACCAAACGGAACCGTCGAAAAAAGTAAGCGGACGGATCGTACCCTCGCACAGCAAACATTTAAACTCGAGGTTATCGTTCTTTTTCATACTGTTTCCTCATTATTATACATCATATATCACGAATTGACAATAGTCGGATCGCGTTTCGAGATAATTTGACGACGCCGACACCTCAGCGAATACGTAGTAGGTCCCCGCTTCGGTCGGAACGTCCTCGGTCGCATCGTCGGCGGTCTCGCTCTCGGCGTAATAGAGATACGTCACCGTAGTCTCTCCGCTCTCCTTGATCTCACTCGTTTCGGGATCGTTCGGAGCATCGCCGACCGCCCACCCTTCGATCGAGACCGTCACTGCGGCGCGAGAAGCCTTGCCGATCGTCACGGTGAATTGACCCGTTTTTTCGCTATGGTTGGCGGCGTTCGCCTTGTAATAGACGAGATACTCACCCGCATCCGTAAAGGCGGGCATTGCGCCGTAGACGCCCTCCGCTTCCGTACTGAACGTATAATCGATATTTGCTCCGTCCACTGCGGCGAGTCCGCTCACGGACGCCGCCTGCGGCTCGCCCGTATAGATGAGCGAGCTCGACTGTGCGAGTGTGCCGTCGAGGGTCGCGGGAATGACCGCCAAAACACCTTTCACATAGGTGATCGCATAGTTTGTCGTAACGTTGACGTCCGCGCGTTTGATCACGACTGCGGAGGGTACGTTGTAGGCAGAACCTGCCTCCGTCTGTGTGCCGGTGAGGGTAACGCTCTCGATCGCGTCTCCGGTGGCAAGAGTACCGCTGCTGATCGTATAGGTATTTTTCGTGAGCGCAGTGCCGTCGTAGACCTTCTCGGCGCTGTCCGCCGTGATCGTGAGCGCCTTCCTCGCGACGGTCACAGTGAATTGACCTGTTTTTTCGCTATGGTTGGCGACGTTCGCCTTGTAATAGAGGGTATATTCGCCCGCGTTCGTATAGGCGGGCATCGCGCCGTACGCCCCCTCCGCTTCCGAACTGAACGTATAATCGATATTTGCTCCGTCCACTGCGGCAAGTCCGCTCACGGACGCCGCCTGCGCCGCACCCGTATAGGTGAGCGCCCCTTCCTGCCCGAGCGCACCCGTAATACTCGCCTTTCCGATCGTCACGACGAAGCTATCCGTCTTTTTGTTATGATTCGGAGCGGTCGCCTCGTAATAGACAGTATGCTCGCCCGCTTCCGTAAAGGTAGGCATCGTGCCGTACGAGCCGTTCTGCGTCTTGCTGTAGGTGTAGGTGATCTGCTGTCCGTACACCGAGCTCAGGGTGTTCACGGACGCCGCCTGCGGCTCGCCCGTATAGATGAGCGCCCCTTCCTGCCCAAGCGTACCTTCGAGGGTCGCGGGAGTGACCTCCAAAACACCTTTCACATAGGTGATCGCATAGTTTGTCGTCACGTTGACGCCCGAGCGCTTGATCACCGCCGAGGAAGGAACGTTGTCGCCAAAGCCTACCTCCGCCTGCGTGCCGGTGAGGGTAACGCTCTCGATCGCGTCTCCGGTGGCAAGAGTGCCGCTGCTGATCGTATAGGTATTTTTCGTGAGCGCAGTGCCGTCGTAGACCTTCTCGGCGCTGTCCGCCGTGATCGTAAGCGCCCTCTTCAAGACGGCTACGGTGAATTGACCCGTTTTTTCGCTATGGTTGGCGGCGTTCGCCTTGTAATAGAGGGTATGCTCGCCCGCGTTCGTATAGGCGGGCATCGCGCCGTAGACGCCGTTCACAGTCTCGCTGTAGGTGTAGGTGATCGTCTGCCAATTCACCGATGTCAACGTCGTCGCCTCGGGCGTTTGTGCCGTGCCGTCGTAGGTCAGAGCGTTCAATTGTGCGAGGTCGCCCTCCAGGGTGGCGTCCGTGATGCTCCATGCCTGCAGGTAACCCGCGCCGCTCTCCAAGGTGTAGTTGCCTTTTTGGGCGCCGCTCAAGGATTCGATCTTGCGCGAATACTCCCCGACGTTCACCTTTTCATCGTCGGTGTCGTAGGACAGGAGGAGCTCGTCACCGCTATAGGCGAGATCGGTGACCGTCGCGCTCGGCAAATGGGAATCACCGTCATAGACACAGGTGTGGAAATCCCACGAGACGGTCACGATCCTCTGCGTCACGGTCAACGTGCCCTTTTCGAAGGAGATGGCGTAGTTCGCGTTCAAGAGTCCCTCGACCGTCACTTCGTACTCCCCTACTCCGCGCTTCTCCGCATCGGTGGGATCGTAAGTAGTATGATAGATCGCGGTACCCGCAAGAGAGTCTCCCTCGATCAACCCGACGACGTCGTTGGCAAAGGAGGGGATCGGAGCGCCGTACACGAGACCGATGACGTCCTCCGCCGTTACCGTGAGGGGTTTTTGCGTGATCGTATATTCTTCACTCTCGGCTTTGGCGACCTTGTAATTCGGGTTGGAAAGAGCCGTCTCCGTAAAGGTGAATTTGCCGACGTTCACGTTGTCCTTCCCCGTGGTGAGCGCGGTCGTGACCTCGCACGTATCACCGGGGAACAGGGCTTGCGCCGTCGCGCTAACCACCTTCGCGGTGCGGGAATAGACGAGCGCGGAGGCATCGAGATCGTCCCAAAGCAACGTGATCTCGTAAGGCGTGATCTCGTAGGGAGCGCTGGCAACGTTCTTGCCACCGACGAGGGTATAGTTCGCGTTATCGACGATTTGACCGACTACGTACTCGACGTTGCCTACGTTCACGTTATCCATTCCCTCTTTGACCTTGACGGTAAGGGTCACTACATCCTCGCCGACCTTGTTCTTCACGGTCGCGATGGGTAGCTTCGCGCTCTTGGAGTAGACGGGATCGATCGTCCCCCACGCCACCTCGACAGGTCTCGGATCGATCTTGTAGGCGGTCTCCGCCGCCGTCTCCAGATAGTTCTTGGTTTCGGCGGTCGTGACCTGCACCACATAGGAGCCTCGAGTCGTCGGGGCCGTCGCGACGTAGGGAGATTCCGGATCGTTGATGCGATAAAGGTAGGTCGCTGTCCCCTCTTCCTCGTTGCCGCCCAAGACGGGCGTCGGAGCCGCCGCCCCGTACACGCGATCGGCATAAGTGATCGTCAACTCGGGGCGCCGGATCTTGTTGATCGTGAAGGCTTGGGTGTGCGTCCCGTCCTCCAGCCGATAATTCGGGTTGGTCACGTCCGTGACGGTCACCTCGTACTCGCCGGCGTCGGTCTGCTCGCCTTCGTACAGGAAATAGCAATCGTCCGTACCGCACAGATCGGCGACGCGCACGACAGCCGTCGGACGTTGCGGCGTCTTGTTGTAATCAAAGGTCGTCACGCCCCAAGTGTATCCGACCGGCTTGGGTTCGATGACGAACGCCTTTTCGACCGAAGCGGCTTCGCCATCGCCGAAGGTGTAGTCGCTCTCCTCGCAGAAGGTGGCGGTCAAAGCGTAATCGGCGGCATTGATTTCCACGTTGTTCTCGTAGAGCAGATCGGCGAGCGCCGTCTCCCCTTCTCCGCTGACGTAGCCGAACAGCTCCGCGACCGTGACCGTATGAGCGGTACCGTCGTAGACAAACGAGTCGGTAGACCAATGGGCGACCGCCAAAACCTTCTTCGAAATGTCGTATCCTTTGGTGACGTTCTCCGCGATCACGTAGTTATCCGCGTTGATGGTCACGCCATTGTCGTTCTCCTCGACCTCACACGCGGTCGCAGTCACTTCGTAATGACCCGCGTGGGTTCCCGCGCCGGTGACGACCAGTCGCTCGGACACGCCGAATGCCTGTGTCGTCGCGATCGGGGACTGCGCTTGCCCGTTATAGACGTAGGTCAGATCGTCCCAAACGATGACGAGCGGCTTTTTGTCGATCGAGAAAGTGCGCGTGGCGGCGTACTCTCCCTCCGTGGGGAAGAAGTACTTCGCGGCGGAGGCGTCGTCCATCGTAGCGTTCACGACGTACTTGCCGGCGTTGGTCGCGGAATCCATATCCTTGGTGATCTCGATCTCGTCGGAGCCGACACGATCGCTCTCCTCGTAGGACAAGAGGACGGGCTGCGCCGCATTGGTGAACACTCCGCCGGGGAGGGTCCAATTGAGGTGGAGCTCCTTTTTATTAACCGTAAAGGAATAGCTCTGGTCGACGGGCTCGGAAAATGCGAGCGAGGTGATCGCGGCATCGGGATGCGCCGCCATCGAGAGGAGGTACTCCCCGCTGTCCGCAGGTACCTTGCCATCCATCGCGTAATGCCAACTACCGGGCTGCGCGTCCCCTACGGAAAGGGTCTCGGTGCCCTTTTTCAAAGTGTACTGCACCGGGAAGGCACAACTCGTCGAGATCGCAAACTCGGCGTTCTCACCGTAAGTGATCGTGACGCTCGAAGCGGCGACCGACTCGATCGAGGGCGGGATCAACGTCCATTGCGGTTCGAGATCGAAGGTAGTGGAGCTGACCTCCGTATCGACGGCGAGACGGAACTCTGCATCGGTACCGATCGCGTGGTTCGGACCGTTCTCGGCATTCATAGCCCAGGTGACGGTAAACCCGTTCCTCGCGGGAAGAGAGTCGAAACAATCGGTCAAATTGGAACGCACCGCATATCTGACGCGCTCTGATTCCTCGGGCGCCCATTTCAGGTCGTTGCCGTGGTGATCCGCTCCTTGCGTTCCGATCGTGAAGCGATAGATCTTCTCGAGGCTCAAATGCAGGTCGTTCGCGGCGGAATCGCCCTTAGTCAGGATCATCCCGTCGTTATGCTCGAAACAATACGCCAGATCGGTCTGACTGTTGAAATCGGAATGCTCGATGAGTTTCTTCTTCTCGGGATCGATCCTTTCCTTCAGGTCGTCCATCGTAATCGCGGCGACTCCCTTTTTATAGATCGTGGGAACGTAACCGATCGAACTACCCGTTTCCGCGTTCTCGTACGAGACGTTATAGTAGATCTCCCCGTCTTCGAGGTCGGAGGGGGTCACCTTAGCGAAGAGCCGATTTGCCCCCGTAGGATTGCCCGCAGAGTCCCACTGCTTATAAAAAAGGCCCAAACGAACGTCGTCGAGGAGTTCTTTCCGTACCTCAATGACGAAATCCTCGCTCAAGGGGGAGAGATGCGTGGTGTTTTCCAATCGGACGTCCTTTCGAGACAGCTTGACTTTGTCGATCGAGGCATCCAGAATGCCGCAGTCCAAAGCGACGACAGGCTTCCCGTTGAAGGTCTCGGGCACGTCGATCACGTTGCCGTCCGCAAACGCCCCTACGACCTCGTATTGATTCTTTTCGTTTAGGCGATAGACGAGGGTGCTATTCTTGCCGGTGAGAGGCACACGTTGACCCATAACGCCTCCCGCGAACCCCCAAGAGCAGTAGACCAACAAGACGAGGATCAACAGCGCACAAAGCACGACGTTCCGCACGAAATGGCGGATCGTGACGTCGCGATCCTTGTCGATGCGGAAGAGCAAGCCGACGAAGATCCCCTTCAGGAGCTGCGTCAGGACGAATGCCCCGAGGGCGAGATAGGTCATACTGCGGCAGGTCGCATCCAAAGTCGGGACGAGGACCGTCGCGAGCACGAGAGCGATCGACGATAAGAAGTAGAGGGTCAAATGACGCTTCATATACTTCTGATTCAAGTTGCCGAGAAATACGAACACCAAGAACAGGAGGTCGACTGCGACCAGCAAGATCGGGGAAACGTAGTACCTCGCCTGCCCCGTCGTCAAGATCATCGCAACCAAAACGAACACGTCGGCGACGAAGGCGGCGAGCAAGGCGGTCACCAGTCCGATCTTGCGATCGAAAAAGAGTTTTTTCGTATTGTCGGAATGATCTTTCTTGGCGAGATCCGTTCCGTTATAAAAATCGATGGTTTTACTCATTCTGCACCTCTCTTACTTTCCGCGTCTGCGTTCTTTCCTCAAGCGCTTCTCTTTCTCGCGCTTTTCTTCGAGAGAACGCTCCCCTGACAGGATCGCGTCGATCTTGTTGAAGGAGTAGTATTTGTCGCCGATCTTAAACGTGATGGCGGATTCATCCTCCGCGCAACGTTTGCGACCCGCCAAGCGCAAACGGATCGGCAGGAAACCGCGATACGCCCGATAGGTCTCTTTTTGTCTGTTAGTCACCGCTACGTCCCCATCGGAGAGGGAAGCACACAACGCGCACTGCTCACCCCATTCGTCTGCGTTTTGATAGAATCGTCTCCCGCAGGTGGAACAGAAAGCGCACTCGCCGTGCTCGTCTTTTTTGAGTCGGAGACGGCGCTCGTTCACGTCGAAGAAGACGCTGCTCGTCGTGTAAGCCCCGCCGTCCACGATGACGAAACTCTCGGGGAAAGGACACTTTTTGCAACGGATAATCTTCTCCCCCGTTTCGATATCCTTGACCGCGATCTGATCGTTCCTGCAAACGTAACCGAAGCAATTGCCACGGCCGATGCGAGTGGGACAACCGCTCACGGGATAGAGATGCTCGGAGAATACGCTCTCCTTGAGTTCGTACAGGATATCCTCCGAGGTCTTCTGAGAGTCGGTCGGATCGCGGAAGGTGATCGCGTCGCTTTCAAACGAGAGTTCTGCGCGCTTCCTTTGCGTCTCACCTGCCGAGCAGTATTCGATGACGTTGCCGACGACGATGTCCTCGTTGCAGGAGAGGCAGCGCATCGAGATCTTGTTAAACAGGATGTCGACGCGCAGTACGGGCGTCCTACGCTCGGTAAAGCGCTTATAGTAGACCTCGTAGGTTTTGGCGTTCACCTTGATCTTAAAGATCGTATTGACGGTCGCCTTCTTGATGTCGATCTGTATCTCCTCGGATTTCATCGCGTTCGGGTCACCGCTCCCCGCAAAGGAAGGATCGACGATCCTCTTGATCACGGCTTGGTTGTCCTCGTTAAAGACAATGTTCTTCTCCAAATGATCTCGGCTTTTGATGTTCTCGATCAGATGGTCGATCGTCGTATTGATGTTTTTTTCCTCGGTCACGGCGTCGTTGCTGTCTCTCTCAAAGGACTCGAGGCTCCTATCGAGTTCCGTTGCATCCTGCACGCTGAGCAGTTCCGTCGTACCGTCGGATTTGTTGAGGTAATACACCCTGCCCAAGACGGGTTGCGGAGCGCCGATGGATTTGCTCACCTCAAAGCGAAAACTCGCTGCGTAAACGTATTGGTCGGTCGTGTCGACCTTTCTCAGTTCGATATCCTCGAGCTTCTCTCCGAAACAGGTTTCCACGAAGCGCCCGATGTTATTCTCCGCCTCGATGTCGTTTATCTCGTTGATGCGCTCGCTCGTGAGGTCGCAATAGAAGAAGAAATTGTTCGCGTAAAAGGTCTCACTGAGTTTCCTGATCAGGATCTGCCAATGATTGGATGCCTTGACCGAATCATCCGGATCACCGTCGCCACGCATCGTCTTGAACCAAGACGCGCCGTTCGCGTCCATGTACACCTGTTCACCTTGACCGGTCGCGGATCGTCCTCCGAGGGAATACCAATACTCGTTAGAGCCATCCGCGTAGATGACGGAGTCCCCCTCCACGCGGAAAGGAAAGCTCTCGTGCTCGTGCGACTGCGTAAAAGAGATGATCAAGTTTTTGATGGTCGGAAACAGCTTTCCGTCCTCGTCCTTAATGGAATAAGTGATTCTTGCCATAGTCTATCCCCTTATCAGTCGTTATTGAATTTGATGATTTCCTTGATGGTGAGCGTGTTTTGCGCTTCTCCGAGGAAGTTCTTCGCAAAGCAGCGGTCGCGCTCGTATCTCTCACGTATGAAAGTCTCGAAGGAATTCGGTTTGATCTGCAAGAGGTTCACCCCGCAGTACGGGCACTTTCCGGACTTGTAGTCCGCACCGAAATCGATCACGTAGGGTTTCGTGCCGCATCTGAAACTCGAACTGCAATTACAATCCATGCAACTGTTCGCGACGGAGATCTTGGTGTTGCACATGCAATTGTCCCTGTGCCTGCAAGAGAGGCAGATGACTCTCGCATTCCCCTCGTCGGTCTCCTCGGTGATCAGGCAATCGGAGGGCTTTTGCCGACAGTTCTTCACCGCGCAGAGTTTGGAACAGCCGACCAGATTCGTCGTCTTGCAATCGGAATCGCGCCACATGATCTTCTTTTCTCTCGACATGCAGAGATAGGCGTAATCGTTCTCTTTGGACCTACGGATCCGATGCAACTTGTTTTGCGGACAAACGAATTCGCTGAACGTGATCAATTCACGAACGGGGGCGTCTTCACATAGTTCGCAACGGAGCGGATTGTTCTTTTCGACCTTGACGCGGTGCGTGGGATTTTTCGTACAGACGTAGCATTCTTCCCAAGAAGAATCGGAATCGGAGACGCGAGTCGGGACCATTCTGCCACCGCATTGCTCGCAGGTACGCAGACTCTCCTCATAGTCGCTCTCGAGCATCATCGACACCTCGTTGCAGGAGGGACACCGCACGACCACCATGCTGTCGCTGTTGCATCCGGACAGGATCGTCGCATCTCCTTGCACGTCGCTCAATATGCCGATACGGGCGAAATAGCCCAAGCAGTATCCGTCCAGCCTCGTCATGTTGGCGAAGGAATAGATCTCCACCTGTTTCGCCGCCTGCCCCATTCTGTACACGCGCCCGATCCTCTGATCCACCGCCAAGGGATCGATGGGCACCTCGAAATTGATCACGACGTTGCCGTTCTGCAGATCGAGACCTTCCGTGAAGGTCTGATCCTCCGCAAAGAGGATACCATTTGGGTTTTGCGAATACTTTTCGATGAAGACCTGCGGCAGTACACCCATATCGGAACGACCTTCGATGACGTCCGCGGCAAGATCCGTCGCGTTTTCGTTCAAATACCGAAGCAGCCTCTTCCCCGTGGAATTCTCATTGCCCGCCTCTTCATTTTCCGCCTTTTCGTAATCGAAGAAAACGATCACTCTCTTTTGCGGCTCCTGTTCGTCCTGCGAGCTTTTTTTTCTGCCGCGGATCTCCCGAAGCAAGGAGACGAAACGTTCGCATTTCGCACGGAAGACAGCCTCCTCCATCTCCGCATCGCTCCCACACGGGACCTGCTCGACGCGGATGAAATCCCTGAGCGAAGCGGCGTTGGCTAAGATGCTTTTGATCGTGACGTCGTAGTAATCGGAGAACCCTTCCTCTCCCAGGCTGTTCCTGTCTCGGAAATAAGGATTATCATCAAAAAGCGCACGAACCGCCCGAGTCTGAGAGAAAAAGGAATCCACCCCTTCCAACGTGTAGTAACACGAGCCGTCCACCTTGAGGAACGGTGTCGATCCGCCGACCGGAGGTTGCACGGGGAAAGAAACGCGCTCTTTGACAGGCAGGAAGAAATAGCTGAACGCATTGCGAACCAATACGAACGAATTTCTTCTGCGAACCATGATGGACCGCATCACGGTATTGGTATAGAAGCGGTTGACGGCGTCGATCGCATTCTGTTTTATCTGATACTCCGGCGACCCAGGACCATGTCGTTCGCACCAACGCAGGAAAGCCTGTGCGCGCGATCGCTTCTCGCAGTCCTTCAGTTTCTTGTACTCTTCCCAAGTCAAACCGGGCTTGCGGATACGCCTGCCGCGATCCCCCGCGTCGATGGTCACCTCGAACGGGGAAAGGTACTTGTCGCGGACGTCGCTGTGCGTGCCCTCCATCCCTTCGAGGAACTCGCATTCCGCCTTTGCCACGTACTCGGCGACGGTCGTCGCTCCTTTGCAGACGGTCTCGAAGTAATACTTCTTCTCCTTGTTGTATTCCGCCTTTTCCCGCTCCGTCGGTCTGCCGTCCTTCTTGAAACACTCGGGGATGCCGCCCTTGCGGCGGATGAAATACCACAGGTTGAACATGTTCGCCAAATTACCGGAATGCGGCGTCGCGGTCAAGAGCAAGCAATACGCTTTCTCCGCACGCTTCTTGATCTGCATCATCTTGGACAAACGATACATCGAGTCGGGGGTGCCGTCCCGTTGTTCGCAGAGGTTGTGCGCTTCGTCTACTACGATGAGATCGAAGAGGTAGCTTTCGATCTCGGTATTGCGAATGTCCTTAAAGGCGGAATAAGTCATTATAAAGGCGCCTACCGGCCTCCTGAATCCACCCTCGGTCGTCTCGATCTTTTTGATATCTCCTATATCCTTGATCAGCTGCAGTTTCCCTGCGCCGAAACCGAATTCCAACTCGAAGACCCTTTTCCATTTCTCACACAAAGGATCGGGGACGATGAGCAGCATATTCTCGACGATGCCGCGTACGGCGAGCTCGCTGATGACGACACACGCCTCGTAGGTCTTGCCGCTGCCCACGCAGTCAGCCAGGAGACCGAACCCGCGCAAGTCTGAAAGAAACAGTCTCGCCGCCTGCTCCTGATAGTCTCGGATCCTCGGATTCGACTCGTTCCTATGGACCGACGGTTTGAAGGGGATGCCGTATTTGCCGCGCTGTGCGTAAAAAGGCATCTTGATCCTCAGATCCGCAAAATCGTCGTAACGCGCCAACGTCTCGACCTGTTTGACCTCATTCATTTTTTCTCCGGTCAGAGGATTGGGCTTTCTGCTGTTCAGGTCGCCTTGTCCGCCGCCGTTGGTACCGTCGTCGGTCGTTGCCGTTTGGGTATTTCTCGAATACTCCAGATTGTCCGCGGATTTGATCTTGTACTTTGCCATATATTCTCCCTCTCCTTAAAACCTGACCCGATTGCCGTTCGTCTCGATACGGAGTATGACCTTGTCGTAAACGGGATCGTACACTTTGCCGTAATTCTTGGGGTCACCGAACCATTCTTTACTGACGTTCTTCACGACGGGAGTCGGTCTCCCCTCGAAATCGAATTCAAACCCTTCTTTCATCCTGATCTCGCCTAGCACGATGGACCAATAGAAGTCGATGGACCCCGCGCCGTCTTTGAGATCGACTTTCTCCTCGGGAGGCTTCCTTCGCTGGATCCTCACCGCCAAGGAATAGAGGAAATCCTTGTCACAGCCCAAAGGCAATTCGTAGACGATCTTGAACCCCGAACCGATCCGCTTCAGATCTATCTTGCCGACCGGGATCGCATCCTTCGATTTCTCGTTGACTCGATAGTAGCCTTCCCCGCGGATGGCGGACTTTTTGGTCGGGGAGTTGAGCGAGTATTCCGGGGGAAGAACGATCATGAATTCGCTCTTATTCGGATCGAATCTCGTCTCCTCAAGAAAGACGTCCGTATCGCAGCTGTAATACTCGTTGTTTACGACCCACCCGCCGTTCTCGACGTGAGGACCGCCGGAGTATGACTTGGCCCCCATCACGATCCGGCGAAAGTCCGGAGTGCCTTCAAGGGGGATATTCACTTCCTTCTTCAGTAGTTCCATATAGCGGTATTTTCCCGGCGCCCTGCTCCCGACGAAATCGCCCATTCTGCCCGTCCAAGTGCCGTAGGAAAAGGAGGTCAGGATCTTGAAGTCGTACTTCTCCGCACCGAAGAGTGCTGCACCGATGGGCACGGTATCCTTCGCGGCGCACAGGACGTCGTCGAAGCCGCTTTGTTCGTTCGCGGGGCTGAAGTCGAGGAACTTGACCTTCTTATACTTCTCTTTCAAACGCTTCTCCACGTGTTTGTCCAGACCGAAAGTATCCGCAGCACCGCCCGAGAAGAGGATCGCATCCACCGATCCTTTGTTCTCGGATCTGCCGAGCTCTTCCGCCACGTAGTCCCAAATGCGACCGAACGTGGGTTCGCAACACTTGAGGAACTCGTCTTTGTCCAGCTTGAAAGTCATGACCATCTCGCGATACATCGGGAAAGGGTATCCCTCCGTCGGATAGGAAGCGATCCATTGAGGGAACATCTTTTTGCCGATCTTGATCCCTTCCTGCATCCGATACTGGTCGTAGTAGCTGCCCCGCTCCGCCTGTCCGCCGATGCCGCCGAAGGAGGGGACCGTCCCCGCGAGCTCGAAGAGGCGGCACGCCAAAGCGACGTCGATATTCCTGCCGCCCAGGCGCACGGAATCGTTGTGCCCGTCCGCGGCGTAGGCGGAAATGTTGGAGTCGTCAAAGCGCACCTTGACGACGGACGTCTCGTCCTCGCCGATGTTGAAGATCAGCACGTTCTTCTCCTTGTTGATGATGCCGAACTCCCGAGCCGACACACCGACCGCTCTCGCGGAAGAGATGACGTAAATATCGTCGTCTTCCTCTTTGCTTTCCCTGACGAAGGAGACGAGCTCGTTGATGTAGTCCATCGAAGCATTCGCGGGATAGACCACAACGTAACGGATCCTGACCTCGCCGAACTTACGGCGGACCTCCGCCTTCGCCTTGTTCAAAACGTATTTGACGAAGAGCGCCACCACGTTCCTCGGCGTCGTCATCGCCTCAAAACAGTCGCCGCTCTCGATCGCTCCCCGGTAGGACTCGTTCGCTCTGGGCGGATAGTGATAGTTCTTGTAAATGCGCCCGTTGTACAGACCGTCCTCCGCGCGCGTATAGAAAAGATCCAGGAGGTCCTTGATACGGACGAGGTACTTAAAGGACTTTTTGGCGTAACGTAGGATCTCCTCCTTGGCGAAGACCCATTTCTGCGCGTCGGGATCGTAATACGCCATCGAAGGGGCGCCCTCTCCGCCGTTGAAAAGCAACTCGTAAGCGTAGCTACCGTCCACGTCGCGATACGCGCACGCGACCTTGGTCGTATCCGCACCGAGGTCGATCGATACGCTGATAAAATCCGTTTTTTTGTTTTTCATGCAGAGACTCCCGATGAATGTGATAAAGCGGTCTTGCGACCCGTCCGCCAACGAAGAATGCGACGAACGCCACATAAAAGCTGTTTTGTTTATTTGATTTTACCATTTTCGACACTATCTGTCAATAGCTTCTTACTGATTTCAAGTGCTTTTTTATTATATAAAAACCCGAGCACGAAAGGTTCCCGCGACAGGGGAAGATCGTCAACTTCGCAACCACACTTTCCCACGACTGCGATCGCTCGGCGTCGCGGGAGACGCGACCCTTCCCCGGCTCACGCCGCGGCAGCCGATCCCCCGATCGAAACGAAAAAAAGAGGCGATCGGGGATTGCCCCGACCGCCTCGATGATGATCTGAAAAAGCTCAAGCCTTCGTGATCGTTTCGGATTCTTCGGAGAGGGTGATGCCCTCTTCCTCGGAGACCTCCGCCGCCTCGTCTCTGACGCCGTCGAGGATCGGCGTGCCGTCCGAGTCGACCTCGACGCTCTTCACGCGGGTGGCTTTGTCGAAAAGCGCGAGCTCCTCCGCGGAAGGCTTCTCGGTCAGCATACTGACGACGATCATCGTAACGAGACCCGCGATAAAGCCCGGGATGATCTCGTAGAGTTCGGTGTTGTAGATCACGCTCTTCATACCGTAGTACTCCATATTGAAGAAGATCATCCACAGGATATCCACGACGAAACCGACCACGATCGCCGCGGTGGCGCCCTTGTAGTTCATCCTGCGATTGTACAGCGAGAGCAACAGCACGGGACCGAACGCCGCGCCGAAAGCAGCCCACGCCGCCGAGACCAACGACATGATGGTGGAGAATGCGGGAACGATCGGTTCGTCACCGAAGCCGAGGAACGCGATAAAGAAGGCGACGATCGACGCCACGATGACCACGATCCTACCCACCCACACGATCTCCTTGTCCGAAGCTTTCTCACGGATGGTCGTCTTGTAGATATCCGAAGCGAAGGCGGAAGAAGAAGCGAGAAGCTGCGAATCTGCCGTGCTCATCGAAGCCGCCAAGATCGCGGTGATGACCAACCCGCCGATAAAGACGGGGAACGCCTTCTGCGCGAGGGTGATGAAGATAGTGGAGGATGCCCCCTCGAGCGAATCACCGAGGTACTTCCTGCCCACGAGCGCCACAACGGTAGCGAACGCCAAGATCAAGATGGTCCAGGTGCTGCCTACGATCTGTGACTTTTTCATCTCCTTCTCGGATTTGATGGACATATAACGAACCACGATATGCGGCATACCGAAGTAGCCGAGGCCCCAGCCGAGACCGGTCAGGATGGTGGCGACGCAGGACCACGGGGTGTCTGCGATCTTGAACATATTATAGAAGTTGGCGGGCAATGCCGACGCCGTCTCGGGCACCTTGAGCACCGCGACCGAAACGATGGGCAGGAGCATCAACGCAAGGAGCATGATCATTCCCTGGAAGAAGTCGGTCCAGCACACCGCATTGAAACCGCCGAGGAAGAGATAGGCGATGATAATGACCATACTGATCAGCATCGCGATGCGCTCGTCCAACCCGAAAATCTGATTGAATAGGGTGCCCGCCGCCTTGATGCTGGAAGCGCCGTACACGCAGTAAACGAGCACGAAGATCACCGCACAGATGACCTGCAATTCCTTCCTCTTACTCTTGAAGCGGTTGGTCAGATACTGCGGGATGGTGATGCTGTCGTTCGCGAGAATGGAATATCTCCTGAGACGCGGCGCGAGGAAGATCCATGCCAGCACCGTGCCGATCGCGAGACCGATCGAGATCCACACCTGCCCGAGACCCGATACGTAGATCGCGCCGGGGAGTCCCATCAGCACCCACGCGCTCATATCCGACGCGCCCGCGCTGAGAGCGGAGACAAATCCGTTCATCTTTCTGCCGCCGAGAAAGAAGCCCTTTTCGCCGGTGTCGGATCTGTTTTTGATAAAGAAGAAAACGCCGACGCCGAGGACCAACAAAAAGTACAATACGAACGCAACGACGTTCCCGGCTTCAACCGATGCTATCAATCCATTCATTACTCTTTTCCTCCTAAGTTATCCCCTGTAAACGATCCTGCCGCAGTTCGGACAAATGACGTACGGACTGTTGTCCAAGACCGTGAGAGCATCGCCGGAAAGCTCCATAAAGCATCCCCCGCAATTGTAGCCGGACAACGGCACGAGGACGGGCGTCTTCTTCGCCTGTTTGAGTCGCTGGTACTCGGCGATGAACTTCTCCGAGCAGGATTTCGCCGCCTCCTCGAGCTTCTTTTTCAGCGCCTCTACGGCAGGCATCACCTTTTCTCTCTCCGCCATATACGCCTCTTTGGTCGAGGCGACCTTTTGCTTCGCGTTCTTGCCGGCTGCCATCGTCGCCGCGTGCGCCTGATTGAGCTCGACGATCTTGGTGCTGACCTTGTTGATCTCGCCCGCGAGCGTTTTGAGCTGTTGCAACAGTTTCTGCACGTTGCGGGAGAAAAACTCCGCGCCGTCGAGGTCTTCCACCTCGGGGAGGGCGCTTTCCGCCTCTTTGAGCTCCTTCTCGAGCGCGTCGTATTCGGCGATCAAGGTCTGCATCTGTTTGACGAGCTCTCCTGCGGCGGCGTTCTGCGAAACGACCTGCTCCGTGGCGCTCTGCAACGTCTTTTTCGCCGCATTGTATTCACGCACACATTCCGTCTGCATGAATTCGCTTTCGAGCTTGGACCGTTCTTTGTCGATCTCCTGATAAGCCAGCATAGAGGATAATTCCATAGTTTCGCTCCTTCCCTCGCGACTACTCGTCGTAAGGATTGATATTAGATTTCCCGACGACGAGTTCGAGGTCGTCGAACGCGCCCGTCAGATAGGTAACGATGCGATCGGTGAAGGTGCTCCATTCACT
Source organism: Clostridia bacterium (assembly GCA_017455605.1). Taxonomy (GTDB): domain Bacteria; phylum Bacillota; class Clostridia; order Christensenellales; family CAG-1252; genus CAG-1252. Next base: position 20,633 of record JAFSZO010000065.1, on the reverse strand, counting down.
GCCGTAATGGGTGGTCTCCACCAGCCTGACGCCGAGATCTCTCGCCATCGAGGCGTAATTATGCTTGACATCCGCGGTCACGATGACCGCACCCGTCTCTTTCGCGCGAAAGATCAGCTCTTCCGAGATGCCTGCGCCGCAAGCGGCGATCACGCGGGAGACCCTGCCCTCTCCGATCAAACGCACGACGGCGTCGCCGAGGCGGGTCTTCACCTCTTCCGCGAAGTCTGCCAAAGTCATTTCGTTCGCGAGGGTAAACTCCGTCGCGAAGCCGTCCTCGAGGCGCTCGTACGCGCCTGCGCCGAGGGCATGGGCGAGCGCGTCGTTATTGCCCCGCTCCGCACGGTCGAAATTCGTATGCACGGCGACGGCGGCGAGCCCCGCTTCGATCAGCTCGAGCAGCAACCCGCCCGTATAGCTCTCGTCGGTAACGCGCTTTACCTCGCGAAAGATCACGGGGTGATGGGAGAGGATGAGGTCCGCGCCGATCTCTTTCGCCTCGCGCACGACCGCCGAGGTCACGTCGAGGACGACGAGCACCTTGCGTATCTCCCGATCCGAACGGCCGACCAACAGTCCGACGTTGTCATACGAACAGGCGGTCTCGAAGGGATATTCCGCGGCGAGCGCGCTCACGATCTCAGTGAGTTTCGGCATGGATGAGTTCCTCCTTTTCCTCCGCAAGCGACGGATCGCCGCCGAGCGCGATCAGCTCGGAGAGCCTCTGCAACCGATGGGTGCGATACTCCGCAAGCGCCTCGCCCTCCGTGCCGAAGTAGACGCTGTGCTCCTGCCATGGGAGGGAGAAGTCCGCCTCGATCACGAAGTAAAAATGCTTGCCCTCTTTCACCGCAATATCGCGGATGATACGGGCGTTTTTCTCTTTCAGATACCTCCTCAGCAGAGGGGCATTTTTGTGCGGAACGAACAGGTACCGCGGGAAGGTGCAAGGCGCCTCCTCGAGGATCTTGATCGTCTCCGCCGCGCCGATACCTGCGATCACGACGACGTCCGCCTCCCCTGCCTTGAGAGGGGTCAGACCGTCACCGTGGATCGAGCGCATCCGCACGCCTTCCTCGGCGGCGAGTGCGCGCGCTTTGGCGAGACTCGCCTCGCTGACGTCGATGGCGATCGCCGCAGACGCTCTCCCCGAGAGCAGAGCAGCAACGGGCAATTTGCCGTGATCCGTACCGACGTCCGCGAGGGTAACGCCCCCCTCTATGAGAGAGAGGAGCGTGCGAAGTCTCGCGTCTTTTAAGGGTTTCACCTGTCTACGTAACCGCGCAGCTTTTCCTTGCGCTTGGGCTGACGCAATTTGCGGAGCGCCTTCGCCTCGATCTGACGGATACGCTCACGGGTGACGCCGAACGCCTGTCCGACCTCTTCGAGGGTACGCTGACGGTTGTCGTCCAAGCCGTAGCGCAGTCTGATGACCATCTGCTCGCGAGGAGTCAAGGTGGCGAGGACCTGCATGATCTGCTCACGCACCATGCTCTGCTCCGCCTTTTCCGCGGGGGGCGCGATGGCGGTATCCTCAATGAAGTCACCGAGGTTGCTGTCGCCCTCCTCGCCGATCGGCGTCTCGAGAGAGACAGGATCCTGTGCGGTACGCTGGATCTCTCTGACACGCTCGACGGTGAAACCGAGCGCCTCGGCGATCTCCTCCTCGGTCGGGTCGCGTCCGAGTTGCTGGGTCAACGTGCGCGTTACGCGCGACGTCTTGTTGATGGTCTCGACCATGTGGACGGGCAGACGGATCGTGCGCGCTTGATCCGCGATCGCACGGGTGATCGCCTGACGGATCCACCAGGTCGCATAGGTGCTGAACTTGAAGCCCTTGGTGTAATCGAATTTCTCGACGGCTTTCATTAAGCCGGTGTTGCCTTCCTGAATGAGGTCGAGGAAAGTCATCCCGCGAGAGATGTACTTCTTCGCGATGTTGACCACAAGACGCAGGTTCGCCTCCGCGAGCTTGTTCTTCGCCGCCTTGTCGCCCTCCGCCGTTCTCTTGGCGAGCTCGACCTCTTCTTCCGCGGTAAGCAAAGGTTGCCTACCGATATCACGGAGGTAGAGTTTGACGGAGTCGTCCACGCTGACGTCGGTCAGCATCTTGCTGATCGCGTCGGGCTTTTGCGCCTCTTCGGCTGCGGATGCGGTGACCTTCAGTCCCGCCCTCTCGATCTCATCATAAGCGTACTCCATTTCTTCGGATCCGATGTCGAGCTTTTGCAAACGCACCATCAGTTCCTCCTCGGGGATCACTCCTTTCCGCTTGAAAGCGTCAACGAGCTTGTCCACCACGCCTTTTACCAATGCACGCTTTTCTTCACTGATTTCCATAATACCTCCTATAGGTGGCCTCCGTTTCCGCGATCAGTCGCATCACGTCATTTCTCTCTTCGTCGGTGGTACACATCTTATATTTCTCATTCAACTCCGCCAATCTGCTCTTCGCGAATTCCTTCCTCAGAAGGTTCAAGCAGTCCCTATAGGCGGTCTCTTCGGATCCTTTGTACCTCTCCTCGTCGAAATCGATGATCGCTCCCGCTTCCTCCTCGCTCGTAACGTGATATAACGTGCCGACGTCCGGCGCCTTGCCGGCGAGTTGGCATTCATTCATATAATCCGCCGCCTTGCGCAATGCCTCGGTAGGCATCAAGTCGGCGAAATTCTCCCATTTTTCCAGTCCCATGATCGTGCGATGCAGGACGTAGCGCGCCGCCTGTTCGTTGGCGGTCGTCGCCTCGACGCCCGAGGTCAGCACTTCTTCCGAGACCTTGCCCGCGGACAACGCCGCGATCTCCGCCTTTACGACCGACGGATTGATCCCCGTCAGTTTCGCGACGTAGTTCTCGTAGATCTCCCGCTCCATCTCGCTCGGCAGTTCCGCGATGATCTTGGCGGACTCTTTGGCGTAGCTCGCCCTGCCGAAGGGATCGGACAGATCGTGATCCCCCTTCAGACGAAGGAGCTTGTATTCCGTCAGTTCGACAGCGGCGTTTTTGTACTTCAAAAACTCCTCGACGCCCGCACGCTTGATGATCTCGTCGGGATCCTCCCCGTTCGGGAGGGAGATGACGCGGACCTTGAGCCCGTGACGTTTCAGGATATCCAGCCCGCGCAAGGTCGCGTTTTGCCCCGCGGAGTCGCCGTCATAGCAGATGTAGATGTCCTCGACGTAGCGACGCGCCAGCTTCGCCTGCTCCTCGGTGAGAGAGGTGCCCATGCTCGCCACGACGTTCTCCACGCCCGCCTGCACGAGCGCGAGCGTATCCATATAGCCTTCCACCATGATGAGGTCGTTGACCCGCGTCTTGAGGCGGAGCTTTTTGATGAGGTTCAAACCGTACAGATTCTTGTTCTTTACGAACAGAACGGTGTTGTCGGTGTTTTTATATTTCGCGAAGTCGGTCTTGCCGAGCACCCTGCCGCCAAAGGCGATCACGTTGCCGAAGGCGTCGATGATCGGGAAGATCAAGCGGTTCGCCATCGCGTCGAAGATCTTGCCGTCGCGTTCCTGCAAGACGCCCGCTTTCAGCATCTCGTCCCGCCTGTATCCAAGGGACTTCAAGGCATCCGCGATGCCCGTATAGCCGATGGAATAGCCGAGTCCGAACCGACGCACCATCGCGGGGGTGATCCCCCTCTTGGCGATGTATTCGCGTGCGGGCGCCGCCGCGGAATCCTCGAGATTCGCGTGGTAGATACGCGCCGCGTCCTTCATCAAGGCGACGAGGCGTTCCTTCACCTTGCGAAATTCGCCGTTATCCGTCGAGAGGGTCTTGGGCATCTCGAGATGGGCGCGCTCGGCGAGCAGTTTGACCGCGTCGTAAAAGCCGAGCCCTTCTGCCTCCATCACGAAAGTGATCACGTCGCCGCCCTTGCCGCAACCGAAACACTTGTAAAAACCCTGCTCGCGGTCCACCGTGAAGGAGGGCGTTTTCTCGTGATGAAAGGGACAGCAGCCCCAATACTTGCTCCCCTTTTTGTTCAGCGAAGGCACGTAGGAAGAGATCACGTCCACGATGTCGGAACGACCCTTGAGCTCTTCGATGAAATTGCCGTCCATTCCTCTGACCTGCATCACGACCTCCAGTCGTTGGGGATAAAGAGCCGCTCGTAGGTCGACACGGCGTAGCGATCCGTCATACTCGCGAGGTAGTCGCAGACCGACCTCGCCCTGCCGCATTCGGCGGACATCGCTTGGTAAGGATCGGGGACCTCCTCGAAGTGGCCCATATAGTAGTCGAAGAGCGTCTCGAGCAACTTTTTCGCCTTCGCCTCCTCGCCCTTCTGCGCGTGGTAGGCATAGACCTTCTCGTTCATGAAGTCGTAGAGCTTGTCCATCGCGTACTGCACCTCGCGCGAAAGCCCCACGACGGGTTTGTCGTAGCTGAAATTCACCATATCCAGCACGAGGGTATTGACACGCGCGCTCTTGCTGTTGCCAAGCACCGCGACCAAGTCCGAGGGGATCATCTCCTCGGTGATGACGCCCGCCATCACGGCGTCGTCGATGTCGTGATTGATGTAGGCGATGCGGTCGCAGTAACTGACCACGCGCGCCTCGAGGGTCGCGGGTTTCAGAGACAGCTTGTGATTCTCGATGCCGTCGCGCACCTCCCAGGTCAGATTGAGCCCTTTGCCGTCGTTCTCGAGCCGTTCCACGACGCGACGACTCTGCTCGTTGTGGCGGAACGGCACGCCGAGCAAACGGCTGAAGACCTCCTCGCCCGCGTGTCCGAAGGGAGTATGCCCGACGTCGTGTCCGAGCGCGATCGCCTCGGTCAGATCGGGATTCAGACAGAGCCCCGTCGATACGGTGCGCGCGATCTGCGTGACCTCGAGCGTATGGGTCAAACGGGTGCGGTAATGGTCGCCCTCGGGAGAGATGAAGACCTGCGTCTTGTGCTTCAGGCGACGAAACGCCTTGCTGTGGATGATGCGATCCCTGTCACGCTGAAACTCGGTACGCAGAGGACAAGGCTCCGTGGGGGTCTCCCGCCCGCGGGTCGAATCCGACAAGGTCGCGTACTTGGATAAAAACTGTTTTTCCAGCGCCAGATATCTCTCTTTCAATTCCTGCTCCGAGGATGCAGCGCACCCTGTTTTGTCCCGATATTTCGGCATTTTCTCCGATTCGGAAAGAGCCATCCCGCACGGAAAAAATAACACCCGATTATAATTAGGCTTTTATAGCATATCACCGTGCCGAATAAATTGCAAGCGTTTTTTTGAGAAATATTCTTTTCTTTTTTTGAGAGTTTTTCAGAGGGGTCAATCGTCGCCGTTCGCGCCATCCGAAGGAGGTAGGTCGTCCGCGTTCTCCCCGATGGGTGACTCGGGCTCTTCTCCGATCTCCTCTTTCGCAGAAAGGTCCTCGGGGAGTGCCGTTGCCGTTTGGGACTCGTCCGCTTTCCTGCCCCGCTTGTCGACGCCGATGGCGATGCGAAGTCCCGTCGTGACGATGGGGGCGACAAAGGCGCAGATCGCGACCTCGAAGAGGAAATTCACGCCGAGGAGCCCGCCGAAGAACGCCCCGTTGATCATCGTCTCTCCGAAGGTCTTGCCGAAATTGAACGCCGCCATCATAGACAGGACGAGCGCGGTATTGGTCACGACGCCGACGATCGAGGAGACCGTGCAGGCGATATAGGTGCTCGCGTCGTCGCTGCGACGGCGAAGCAACTTCTTCATCAAGCGGAAGGTGTAATAGGTCGTGACGGGGATGAGGACGCGCGGCACGATGGAGACGAGCGGGTTGTAAAACATCGGCGCGAGCAGCGTCGGATGCAGAAAGGCGTTGATGAGGGAGGCGATACCGAAGGACGCTCCCGCAAAGATCCCCATTCCGAGTCCCACGACGTCCGCCGCAAGGATCACGGCGATCAAGGGAATGAACGCCATACTGACTCCGAGCGGCGTCGGCATCGGCACCAACACGAAGATCAGGATCAGGGAAAGGAATATCGCTGCGATCGCGATGTCATGCGTTTTGATTTTTACAGGTCTCATAGTCATTTCGTTGTGTGTCACTCCTATTCATGCGCGGGGGTGGGATCACCCTCCCCCGCTATACTTTGTTACTGATTTCCGCCGTTCGGATTCTCGTCCGAGAAGAGGTGGTCGGTCGAAAGGGGTTCCGCCGTCTCTGCCTCGGCAGGGGCTGCAGGCGCCGCCTCCGACACGTTCACGGTCGACGGTTCGTCGGACAAGAGATCCGACGCGGAAGGCTCGGACGCCGTCGCTTCGACCGCAGGATCGGCAGTTTGCGCGGGAGCCTCACTCACGGGACTCTCGACAGGCGTTTCGGGCGCGGGATCCGCAGACGGTTCGGTCGTCGGCTGCTCAGCGGGAGTTTCGGAGGTCTCGACGGGGCTCTCACTCACGGGGCTTTCCGTCGAAGGCTTCGCCTCGGGAGTTGCCGTTCCCTCTGCCGGTGACGCGGGGGCGTCTGAGGCTTCGGCGGAAGGTTCTCCCTCTGCGGGTGCTTCCTCTTGCTCCGAGGGCGCGTCCGAGGCTTCGGCGGAGTCATCGGGCGTCTCGGCGGGAGCTTCTTCTCCCTCGTTCCACAGGTCGTGCGCGCTGACTTTCGCCGCCTTCTTCGCGCGTCTCTTGCGATGAATGCGGGGGCCGAAGATCAGGAGCAGGATCACGGCGACGAGCAGGAGCAGCAGAGAGCCTCCGTAGACGAGGATCTTGCCGAGCGTAGTCTTCAGGAAGGCTTTCTGCTCGATGGAGAGACCCGCATCCTCCGGCACGTCCGAGGTGACCGAGTCGCTGAAGAGCGATCCCGTCTCGGTGGATTCGTCGAGGAGAGACTCGCCCGCGTAGACGTTCACGATGTCGATCTTGACGTTCTCGTAGGTGTAAGCGCCGAGCGTCTCGCCCTTTGCCCTGTCCGCGGTGATCGTCACGCTGAAGGTGCCTTCGCACATCTCCTGATAGCCCTCGATCACACGGTAGCCGTCGCTCGGATCCTTCGCGATGATCTCGTACTTGATCTCGGGATCGGGATCGCCGATGGTCTTCACGGAGGAGAGGACGCGGATGGTCAAGGCGACCGCTTCGATGGAGATATACGGCGGCAGGAAGGTCGCGTCCACGTTGTTGTTCGCGGCGATCAAGCCCAGCACCGCCGGCGTCGTCTTGCCGTCGTAATAGAAGGGCAAGAGCTTGTTCAGACGGTTGTACGAGATGCGGAGCGTCTTCTCGACGTAGTCGGACTTCTCCTTATCCGTCCCGTTCTCGGGGATCTTGAGGAACTTGCCGCCCGACTCGACCATAAAGCGGAGCGTCGCCTTGGCGTCGCCGTAATAGATGGTGTTCTCGACCGCTTCACCGCCCTGCGTGATGGTTGCGGGCTTGAAGTCGCCGTTCTCGTCGAAGTAGCCGACCTGCGCGCGGATCTTGATGGAGGACGGATTAACGGTCAGATTGCCCTGCACGATCGTCACGTAGTAGTTGTTCTCCATCGTCGGATCGGAGGACTGGATCTCGAACTCGCCGTCGATCTTGTACACACCGACCGAGACGCCGTCACCGATCAGTCGATAGTTCTTCCTCTTCACGGTCACGACCTTCTCGTCCTCAGGCAGCAGACCCGACACCGTGAACTTCACTTTGGATTCGTTGAAGTCGCTTACACCGTCGTAGGTCTTGGTGGAATCCGAGATGGTGACGGTGAGGTAGCGCTTCTGCACCACGATCATATTGTGCGTATTGGAGACCGTCACGTCCGAGATCGAAAGCCCGGCGTCATCGGTCGTGAAGGAGTAGGAGAACGCCGCGTCGTACTCGCCGACGGGGAGCACGGTCGTCGCGTCGTAACCGAGCGCGATCGAGACACCGATATCCGCGAGACCCGCGTCCGCTTTCTCGGTGCCGGTCATCGCGTAGTACAGGTCGGCGAGCGTGATGCCGCCGCCCTCGACGGAAGCGCCGTACTTGATGACGCCGACGGGAGTCCCGTAGACCACCGACGTCTTATTCGGCTTGATGCGGATCACGACGCGCGTGATGCGGAAAGAGTAACCTTCCTCCCTCTCGGGAACGAGCTCGTAGCGACTCGTGACGTCCTCGCCCGCTCCGTTTCGCACGGAGAAGGAGAGCGGATAGCTGCCGACCTTTTCGCCCCTCACCCTCGAAACGACGAGCACGTGATCTCTCTCCACGAAGGATTCGCCCGATTTGAGCGAGGCGTAGAGGGTCTCGGTCCTCTTGCCCATACGCTTGACGTTGCGCTCGTCGTCCGCAACGACGGTCAATCTCTTCGGCAGGACCTTGAGGGTCTTCTCTCCCGTGAGGACGGGCAAACGATTGCCGCCGATCGCACCGTAGGCGTCGGACTCGGTCTTGTAGTTCACGTTCTCGGCGGAGAAGTAGCAGGTGAAGGAATAGCGATCCTCGCTCGGCAACATCTCCTTGCCCTCGTTGTACACGACCTCGGAGAAGAAGATCTCGTCCCCCTTACGTAGATCGCGATAGGTCCTGCCGCCCTCGGTGCCGACGAACAAGTGGTAGGCGGGCGTGTGATTCTTGGTGCCGTAGGTCGTATCGTCTTGGTCGAAGACCACCTTCACGAGAGAAGGCTCAACGACGTAGTAGGCTTCCTTGCCCGAGAGGACGACGTTGTAGTTCGCGAGAGCGAGGCTGTCACCCACGATGATGCGGTAATAGCCGACGTCGTAGCAATTCGCGTTCTCGCGCGTAATGAGGGCGGAAGCGAGGGCGTTGAACGCCTCTTCGTCCGCGGCGACCAGTCCGCTGTCCTCCGCCTGATTGGGACGGAAGACGAGAGGCAACGGATCGCCCTTGGCGTCGAACTGATCGAGGTACTCCACCTTGATGGAATCCACGGTAAGTTTCAGCGATCTGCGTTCGATGTTCGCGCGGATCGCGCCGCCTTCCTTCGCCACAATGGACGCGGGATCGAAGGTGTAATCCAGATAAGCGTAGCGATGTTCGCCGTTCTCATCCTGCGTGGGATCGTAGGACAGGTAGGCGTCGCCGCCGACGTAGATCGGCTTGCCCTGCTCCGCATTCGCGTCCGCAAAGGCGAAGGTCAAGCCCTCCAGCGAAACGTAATCGCCATCCGTCCCGAAGAAGCCGTCGAGGGCGAGACTGCCGTCCACGAGCTCCGCCGCAGTGGTGCCGTCGTAGACCTTATCCTTGACGAGCAAGGTACGGAAGGTCAGCACGGCGGGCGCGATCTCGAGACCGCAGTACGCGCTGCACAGTTTTTTCGATCCGCTCGCCGCCGAGGAGAAGACGTCGAAGGCGACGAGATAGGTGCCCGCGTGATAGGGAGCGTTATTCACGAGGAAGGGGGTCGCTCCGAGCGGCGTGTAGGTGTAGTAAACGTCCAGACCGTCCGTGGTGCGGACGTGAGTCGAACTAAGCGTCTCCGCAACGGTCAAGCCCACCGAAGCGAGGATGTCGTCCAGATCGTCCCCGCCGTGCGCCGTGGCGTCGTATTGCGCCTTTGCCCAGATCATTTCGACGTACTTGATCTCCGCGCGGAGAACGATCTCGTAGGAATGGATGGTCCAGTTCACCGTGAAGTCCCACGCGTCGCTCGCGTTAGCAAGTACGGTGGCGCCCGCGCTCGCCGCGGTCAGAGAGCGGAAGAGGAACCCTTCGCCGATGTTCTCGATCTTGATCGAGATCGGCGCGTGCGCCCCTTCGATATCGCTCGCAAAATAGATGCCCGTGCCCTTGAACCTCGGCAAATTGCCTGCGTTCTTTTGCAGGATCTCCTCCTCGACGCCCGTGAACTCCACGGTCACGAGGTAGCGCAGTTCGAAATGCGCCGAAGCGGCGCCCGCTCCCGCGTAGACGTGGTCGTTACCGAGGCTCTCGCCCGCCGCATCCTTCCATTCGCGCAGAGCGTAATTGCCGCTTTCACGCGCGGTGAAGCGGACGGTCTCGCCGAAGTCGACCTCGATCTCACCCTCGCCGTACACGTTGACGACGAGCGCGTCGGTCTCCTCCTGTTTCTCCGTACCGGACTGATAGACGACGATGGCGATACGGTTGCCCGTCTCCGCCGCCGAGATCAGACGCTCCGCAGAGATCGTCGCGGACTTGAAGGCGAGCGCGAGGTCCGTGACCTTGCCGCCCTCCGCCACGGTCAGATATACCCCTTCATAGGTGCCTCCCGTGACGGTCACGGTGTGTCCGCCCGCCGCGAGCGTGCCTGCGTAGGTCACCTGCTTCGGCGCCTTGGTCCCGTCGACGGCGATGTCCGCCGCGAGGGTGATCTCGGCACGCGCGAGCGATTCGTCGTCGCGGTTCGCCGCACGCAGGAAGGCGTCGTAATCCTCCGCGGTGCGAATGACGGCGGGCGCGAAGCGAGCGATCTCCTCGATCAAGGGATTCGCACCGTCCTCGATGCCGCCGAAATAGTAGAGCTCGTTGTCTTCGCCGACGAAAGTACGATCCATCCGATAATCGCCGTCCCCGTCCTTGAGGGGCTGCTTCGTCTCTTCGTCGAGCACGTACCGATACTCGGCGCGGAGGAGAGCTCCCTTGGGCGAATACAGGAAGCGGTACTCCCCGCTCGCGGCGGAAAGCGCGACCGCACCCGTCGTGACGACGACGGAGTCCTCGACCGCATAGTCGGGGAGCGTGATCCCATCGTCCTCGAAGAAGAAGGTAACGTTCTTGACAGCGGTGCCTGCCGCGGCGATGCCGTAATAGCCGTTGCGCAGGTAGACCGAGCCGTTCACGATCCTGCCGGGGGTCGCCTTTTTGCCGAAGACCACCTCTTTCTCCCCGGCGGTCGCCGCCAGAGTCAGCGAGTGACCCGCGAGGTCAAAGACGCAACCGTCGAAGTTCAAGGTGTTCAGATGGCGCTCGACGGTGAGATCCTTCGCGAGGGTGATGACGCTGCCGGAGGCAAGGTTCGTCCCCGTCAGACATTGATACCCGAGGTAGACCAGCTCGTCCTCCATCGTGATCGTATTGACATCACGCACCGTGATCCTGACGCCGGACGAGGTCGCGGGCGCGGTGTAGAGGAAGGTCTCGTAATTGTAATTGCCCGGGAATACGACCTTGCCGTCAAAGTCGTAATAGCAGACGAAACGTCCCGTCGTCGCCGTCGTCTTAAAGTTCACCTTGGTGCCCTGCGAGGTCTTGTTGAAGCCGACGACGAGGTCGACGGACAGGCGAGTCTCCTCCACCTGCTCGTAGGGAACGCGCAGTTCGTTCACGCCGACGAGACTACCCTCCTTGACCGCGACGTCCTCGCCGCGGGTCACGAGCCAGCAGTTGACCGTCTCGCCGTCGTTGCGGAGACTCAAGCCCGCGCCGCCCGCAAAGAGCGCGGCGTTCTCGGTGCGGACGACCACCGCCGACATCTTGCCGACGTTCTCGCGCACGAGAGTTGCGTCCCCCTCAAAGACTGCGCCCGCCTGATAGAGGAAGAGCACGTCGGAAAGGGTGCCGTACAGCTTGTCGAAGAGAGGACGGACGACGAAGGTGTCACCGGCGCCGTAAGCAGCAAAGGTGATCTGAGAACCGACGCCGCCGCGGACGCTGCCCCTAAAGGCGTGATCCGCGTCACCGATCGTCGCGAGAGACTCGTCGACCACGAAGCCGCCGTCCTTTACGTCAAAGGTCACGTCTCGGAAATCGAATCCGCCCGCGACGCCGCTCGCCAAACGAGCGAGATCGTTCGCCGAGGCGAGGGTGCGATTGATGTAATTCAAGGTGACGACGCATCCCGCCGCCGGGGTCAAGACGTACGCCTTCTCCCTGCCGACGGTGTCAGCGACCGCACCCTTCTCGCCGAAGTATCCGGCGAAGACCTGCTCCGCGCCGTCCGCGGCGGTCACCGTGATCTTCTCGCCGAAGGTATAGCTTGCCGCGCCGTTCTTATAGAGGAGAGAGTACGAGGCATACCCCGAAGAGGTCATAAAGGCTTCCTTGAGCTTGTCGTTCTCGCTCTCGATCCACACCGAGGTCGCCGTGACGGACGCAGCGCCGATATGCAGGAGAGCCCTCTCCTCCTCGATCACGACGCGCGTCAACTTGACTCCCGTCGTACCCGCAAAGAGGTTGACCTCCGTCGCGGACAGAGCGGTGAGGTCGATCACGAGGCCCTTGATCTCGCCCGCAAAGGTGCCGAGCACGCTGACGGGTACGCCCGCGCTCGCGGTGAGTTTGTGTCCGTTGCCGTCGATCGTCCCGAGGAAGGGATCGGTGGCGTTGCCGAAGAGAGAGGCGGTCGTCGTGAGGTCCTCGTACAAGGTGAAGGTCGTTCCCTCGCCCGTATAGCCGAGGAGCGTGACGTCGCTCAAAACTTGCAGTTTGTAATCGCTGTCGAGGCGCGTGGAGAGGAACTCCGCGGTATAGATCGCCTGCGCCTTGCCTGCGGTGTCAAAGAGCTCATCCGCCGAGGCGAGCGCGCCCGCCGCCGTATAGCCGACGAAGATCATACCCTCTTCCGCGTCGGTCGAAGCGGTAAAGGTCAGTTTGCCGTCCGCGCCGCCCTGCGTGAGGGAGCCGACGCCGTTGATACGGAGGATCGCATACGGCACTGCGCCCTGTCCGAGCTCGGTCGCCGCCCTGACGATCAGCCAGGAGTTCTCCGCCGTGCCTTCGTTCGTCGCCGCGAAATACTTGCCGCCCGCCACCGAAGCGCCGCTCTCGAGATAGACGACGACGTTGCGGATCACGCCGCGATTCACAGCGATCGGGGCGGAGGTCTCCGCCTTGGTCAGACGCAGACCGAGATCCTCGATCCTGCCGTTGTTCTCACCGAAGACGCCGCCTGCAATGGTCGCCTCTCCGACCGTAACGACGTGATGCGCGCCGTTCACCGTGACGGACGAGGGGAGATCGATCGCGGGGAAAGCACGCTCGGGGAGGACAAAGTCCGCGCCCAAGGTCACGTTCGCCGCGTCAAAGGTGTATTCGCCGCTGTTCACGGCGAGCGAGAAGGCATACAGCTCTTCGCCGCTCGAGATCAGCGCCCGCGACACGAGGCAGACGCGCACGCCCGCGACCGCCCTGACGACAGCCTCCGCAGCGACCGTATCGTAAGCCACATAGGTGATCTTGCCGCCCGCATACTCCACGTTGTCGATCGCCGCGCCCGTGCCCGCCGCGATCACGCCGTCCGCTACCCTCGCAAAGAGGTCGAAATGTTCGCCGTCCGTCGTGAGTGCGGAGGAGAAGGAGATCTTGCCCGCGAGCACCTGTTCCGCAGTGGGACAGGAAAGCACCCTGCCCGCTTCGTAGAACATTCCGTTCACGTAGGTCACGGCGGAAACGTTCACGATGCGGTCGGAATAGACCCACACGTTGTTGATCTTGGCGGGATCGGTCGATCTCGTCACGCCGATCGCGCCGTCCGAGCCGCCGTTCGCGCCCTCTCCGTTGCCGAAGGAGACGCCGACCGCCTTGACCAGCGCCGTCGTCAAACTGTTCACGTTGTTGCCGACCAATCCGCCCGAGACGCCCTTGTCGAAGAGCGCGCTCTCCGCGATCTCGACGTACGCCCTGTCGACGTAGCCGAGGTTCAGACCGGTGACGACGCCGGAATAGGCGGTCATCTTGCCGTCTGCGGTCAGCTTGCCGCCGAAGGTGACGGTCACGGAGGAGATCGCCTTGTAGTTTTCGCCCGCCACCGCGCCGGCGTAGACCGTCGTCGCATTCTCTGCGGCGATCACGGCGGTATCCGCTATCGTCACGGTCACACCCGACAGCATGCCGTCGTTCGCGCCGATGACGCCGCCCGTGATCGCGGTATTGTCACTCGAGGACAGGATCTCGCCCGCGACTGTTGCACTCACGCCCGAAATCGGTCCGAACGAAGTCGCGACGAGAGCAGCCGCTGTCTGTCCGACGACGCGCGCGCCCTCGTTCACGGTGACGGTGACGTCCCGTATCGAGCCTTCGCTGTACGCCGCGAGAAGCGCCGTACGTTCGCTCGTAGCGCCGCCGAAGCCGAGGGCAGCCCCTGCCGTCGGACCTTCCGCAACGATGGTCAGATCACGGATCGCGCCGTCGGCGGCGACGTAACCGAAGAGTCCGACGTATTCGCCCATCGAGAGGGCGCCGTCCTTCAAGATGATCTTGTGTCCCTGCCCGTTGAAGACGTTGTGGAAGGGATATTCCGCCGTACCGATGGTAGAGACGAGCACGCCCGCATCCACCGTGATATCGTTCATCAGCGTGAATTCGATGTGTTCACCCGACAAGCCGCCGCTGACCGAAGACGCCATATCGACGAGGTCGTACGCCGTGTAGATCTCGGTGTTGACGAAGATCACGGTGACCGACTTATTTTGAACGCGCGTGAGCGGCAGGAAGGTGCCGAGGTTCTCGCCGACGTTGCCCGTATCGGCATCCACCGCAATGGTGGGCGCGACGTACCATCCGTCGATCTCGGAGCCGTCCGCCTCGGTGATATTGACAAACATCAAATTGTGATTGGCGTCCACAGACGCTTTGAGCCTGCCGTTGCCTTTGATGGTCAAACGGTTCACCGAGCGGGAGCCGCCGCCGACCGTCGCCATGGTCACCCCCATCGTGACCTGCCAGGTGTTGTACGCGGTCACCCCTTCGAGGTACCCCGCCGTACCGCCTGCGTAGGAGGTAGAGGTGATCGTACCGAAGGAGAAGACGGCGCTGTGGTTGACGGAAGCGCGTCCGTACCCGACGAAGCCGCCGGCACGCGCCGCATTCGTCCGCAAGGAGGAGGCGGTGATCTCACCCGTCGCCGTCTGATAGACGATCAGGGAAGACGCCGTTCCCGTGTAATGATTGCCGATCGCGCCGCCCGCATTCGCGTCCGCGGCAGAATCGGCAGAAGCGGAGACCAACCCGAAGAGATACAGATTCGCCTCGAAGACGTAGGGGGTCGCCGCGGTCGGGAGCAGCCCGCTCGCGCGCCAAGCGGTGAAGTCGGTCGTGCCTTCCACGGTGCCCTCGTTCACGCCGACGATACCGCCCGCGCTGACGACGTTGCCCGAAGCGGTCTCCGCATAGATACCGCCTCGCACGACCACCACGCAGTCGCGGATGGTGCCGAGGTTCCTGCCCACGAGACCGCCGACCGTATAGCCGATCACGCGACCGCCCTCCGCGATCTCCGCGAAGCAGCTCTCGATCGTGCCTTTATTCACGGCGGCGAGAGCGCCGTACATTCTGTCGGACGTGCCGGAATCCTCGCCCACGACGCCGTTCACGACGACGTTCAGCCCGCGAACGGTGCCCGCGTTACAGCCGAACACGCCGTAGATCGCATATCCCGACTTGACCGTGATCTTGTAGGACGGAGACCCGAGGAATGTGCCCTTAAAGGGATGATCCGTCGTACCGATGGACAGGTAGCCGAGCGCGCTCTCCGCCGTCGGGATCGCAACGTCCGCATCGAGGGAGAAGGTGATACTCTCGAAAGTATAACCACCGACGTTGACGTCGCCGGCGATCGCGATAAGATCGTGCGGCGAGGTGACGCTCGTCTTGATGACCGCGACCTCGTATGTCACGCCGAACTGATCGGTCGGGGAGAGCAGATGTCCGCCGACGCCGTTCGCGAGGCTGCCGCCCGTGATCATCGCGGAAGAGATCTGCTGATTCTTTTCAAAAGACTTGTACCAGCCCATCACGGGGACGGAGGAGGTGGAGAGGAAGCGCACGCGATAATCGTTCGACGCGGCATTCTCAAAGGTGGCGTTCACGGTGCCGATACCGATGATCTTCATCGTATTGACGCCGGTATCGCCCGCGGCGGATCTGCCCACCGTATCGAGGAAAGAGGAGGCGTCCACGAGCGCCCACACGTTCTTTACGAGGTTGGTCTTGTCGTAGGCGATCGCGATACCCGACACGCCGTTGCGCGTCACGAGCGAAGCGCCGTCCGCGATCACGATCACGTTCTCGATCTTGCCCTCGTTGTAGGCGATCGCACCGGCATACAGCGTGTTTTGATAGCCGAGCGCGGCGTCTTCAACGGTGTAATTGTTCCTGCCGAGCGTGCCCTTGACGACGATGCGGAGATTGCAGATCGTGCCGTCCGCGGAGACGTGACCGAAGATACCCGCGTATTCGCCCGTCAGGCGGACGCCCTCTTTCAGCGTGATCGTATGACCCTGCCCGTCGAAGGTGCCGTTGACGCCGGAATCACGCGCGCCGATCGGATCGTAGCGGAAGGGAACGAGGTCGTCGATCCCGTCGGTGGGATCGTCCCATTCGGTGTCGATCGTGAGGTCGGTGGTCAACTTGAAGGTCAGGTTGTAGAAGTTGTAGCCCTCGTTGATATTCTGCGCATAGTCACGCAGTTCGGACAAGGTGTCGATCGTGCTCTTGAGGAAGCTGACGTTGTAGCCGAGCCTCTTCGCGTCCGCAGCGGGATGGTAGGAGCCCGTCGCCTTCTCCGTGTAGGCGCCGTCAAAGTCGTTGAGCGCGTACCAGTAGGACTTGTCGTAGCTGAAGTAATAGGCAGACGGCGTCGGCACGTTCAGTCTGATCTCCCCTGCCGCGACGACCATCAGGTTATTGAAGCCGCCTTGGTTGCTGCCGACGGTCGGCGTCGCGCCGCTCGCCTCGAAGGCGACGGGATCGAACGCCGCGTTATAGAGGAGCTCGGCTGCGTTGAGTTCGTAATTCTCTCTGCTGTTGTAAGATACCGTCCAGCAATTCGAGCAGACGTTGCCGACCGTCCTCGGGAGGTAGCCGAAGGCGCGCCCCGTGCCGACCGAGCCGTAGAGCGACGTGTGTTTGTTCATCATCACGACGACGTTCTCATACTTGCCGCCGAGGGCATAGCCCGCGAGCACGCCCGCATAGAGCGTACGAGTCGTATTCACGCCCGTATCGTAACCGATGGCGCAGTCAGACTCCACGACCAGATTGCGGACCCTCGCGCTTTCGCCCAGTCTGCCGAACAAGCCCGCGTAACGCGCCGTAACAGACGCGCCTTGCTTAAAGCGGATCGTGTGACCCTGTCCGTCGAAGCCGCCGATGAAATCACGCTCGATATAGTTGGTATATTCGCCGCCGCCCGCGGAGCCGATCACCACCTCTCCGCCGATCGGAGCGTAAGTGAAGGGTACGAGCTCGTCCGTGTCATCCGTCGGATCGTCCCACTCCGCACCGATCTCGATGTCTGCCGTGAGGAGGTAGATGATGCCTCGATAGTTCCTGCCCTTGCTGACGTTCTCGGACACTTCGACGAGGTCGGCGAGAGAGGAAACGTACTTGTTGACGATGACGCAGAGCATATCGGGACTCGTAGCGTTACCCGCTTTGTCTTTATCGCCCTCGCGGACCGTCCATTCGTTGTCGTTACCGGCGTCGTGGATGGGGATCATCTTATCTTCGCTGCTCTGCGCATTGTCGATGAAGCCGTAGAACTTGGAGCCGTTGGCGACCGAGTCAAAGACGATGCCGTTGCCGTCTATCTCCTTGTAAATGCGCAGCTCGCCTTCGCCGACGATCTGCATCTTTCTGCCTTCGCCGCAGACCGCTTTGTTCGTGCGATAGTAGTCCGGATGGGTGAGATCGGGGTCTTCGCCGACGGGATTGGTGACCGTCGCCCCCTCCGCGAGCACGAGCCAGCAGTTGTCGATCTTATAAGAGATATCTTCCACCCCGAGCGTCTCGCTGACCTTGCCCGCTCTGCCCACGATACCGCCCGAAGAGGCGAGACCCTGGGTGGTGTAGACCACGGTAGAGGCGTCCGCCTCGGCGACCACGTTCTTGATCTCGCCGAAGAGCAACGCGACCGCGATGCCGGAATACAGCGCTTTGCCGTCGCCGAAGGTCGCGCCCGAAGCGTCGATCAAGAGATCTTCGACGAGACCGCCCACGCCCACGTATCCGAAGACGCCCGCGTACTCCCGTTCGACCGCCTTGCCCGTGACGGTGATCTTGTTCCCATCGCCGCGGAAGGTGCCGGTGAAGGGGCTCTCCGCCGTACCGATCGAAGCGCAGTAGGTCAAGTCGACCGTGATGTCGTTCAAGAGGGTAAAAATCGCGCCTTGATCGCCGTAAGTATTCACGTTGTCCGCAAAGTCACGGAACTGCCCTTCGTTCTCGATCGTGAAGCGAATGAAGGAGAGGGAGATATGCTTCCCCGAGACGCCGCCGTACGGCGTGAAGGAGATCTCGCGATCGGGGCGATCCTCGGGATCCTCGGGATTTTGGGGAATGATGAAAACGAAGGAGCCGAGACCATCTAAGTCCGCACGCCCATTCTCGCCCGTCACCTGCGTTCCGAGCTTGATGTCGGAGAACCAACCGCCGAAACGGCTGAAGTAACCGACGCCGTTGGCTTGTTGTACCGCGCTGCCGCCGAGACCGGTCGGAACGTAACAGCGGAAGAGGATGGTCTCCTCTGTGCCGACCTCGTACTCACGCGCGAAGTCGACCTCGGTCGCACCGTTGCCGAGCACGCCGATGTAGTTCACGCCGAAGAGGTTCAAATCCGTGCCGTTGCCGACGGCGGGTTCCGCACCGTTCAGGATGCTGATCCAAGAGTTATAGACGTCGGGAGCGCCCTCGGCTTGGTGACCGATCATGGCGCCCGCGTAACGCTTTGCGGAGTTGTAGGTGAGGCGTGCGGAGAGGTTGACGAAGACGTTCTCGATCCTGCCTCCGTTCCTGCCGACGAGCGCGCCGATCTCTTTGCTGTTCACACTGCCGATCGTGGCGCCCTGCTCAAGGACGAGGATCAGGTTCTCGATGCAGCTCAACGACTCGGTGTAGCCGAAGATACCCGCATACTCCGAACCGCTGATGCCGCTGCCTTTCCTTAGCGTGATGCGATGGAACGCGCCGTCCAAAATACCGTTGAAGGGGTTCTCCTCCGTACCGATCGGGCGCAGGAGCGTCCCCGAGGGAACGGTGATGTTTGCTCCGAGGCGGAAGAGCACGCCGTTGTAATAGTCACGACTGTTGATGATCGTCGCGAGATTGCGGAAACTCGTCAGATCGCGAATGGTCAGGTTGTCGTAGCAAACGTAGTATTCTACCCCCCTGAGATCGACGGAAGGCGTATAGAGGATCTTGCTCTTATTTACCCCTTCGGTCAAGATGCCGTAATCCTCCGTCCAAGCGGAGATGTCGGTATACCAGTTCTTCACGCCGATCAACGACTCGAAGGAGATGTATTCCCTGTCGTAGTCCACGTTCACCGCAAGCAACGTCTCGTTCACGACGCGGATCGCGTTGAACCCGGAGCCTTCGTCGGGGCAGACGGGAGTCAACGAACGGTTGCAGATCTGCACCCAAGAGTTAGCCGCCTGCGCTGAAGCGGAGACGGCTCCCGCCGCCAGACCGACCGTCTCACCGTAGACGTCCGAGTACATCGTCACGACGGAAGTGGAAACGCCGCCGTCGTTGCGCGCCGCAAAACCACCTGCGAGCGATGCCGCGGGGACCGAGCCGACAGCGGAGAGAGAACCGACCGCACCGCGGATGGTCGCGAAGGTCAAAATGATCGTCGCGACTTCGTCGTTCGTGCCGACCACGCCGCCCGCCGTTTCGGACAGGATGGCGGCATTCGCGGTGGTCAGGAGGGTGGAGGCGGACAGAGCGCCCGCGTTGTCACCCACCAAGCCGCCCGCCTTCTGCGTGGCGTAGAGAGGTGCGTGCAGTTCGACAGAGACCGAGGTGACGATCCTCTCCGCCTTGTTGACGCCGACCGCGCCGCCCGCGATCACGGTGGACGCCGCCGCCGTCGTGGCGAGGGTCTCGGTGCCGAGCTTCAGAGTAAGCGCGGAGCCGAAGGTCGGCGCCGCGTAAGAATATGCCTTGAGTACGGAGGTGTGATCGCTCGCTTCTACGCCGATCTCACCATCGTTCTCCGCGGCGATCATGCCGTAAGAGACCGTGCCGAAATAGGTCGCGTCGGAGTCCACGACGACCGAACCGTCCTTGATGAGACCGCCCTGATTCACGCCGACGAGCGCCGAAGCCTTGCCGCCGACCAACGTACCGCTCAGGAGGACGTTGGCGGAGCCGACGACGCCGCCCGTCATATTCGTGCCGACCACACCGCCGACGATCTCGCTGCCGTACAGCACGGCGTCGTGCGTCGCGTTCTTTTTGATCGTGACGTCGATCGCATTCGCCTTGCCGTTGCCGATCGTCCCATAGTTCACGCCGACCGCGCCGCCGACCACCTTGCCGATCAGGGCGCCGTAGCCGTCCGTACCGAGGTAATTGGCGAATTCGTACGTCACCGCCGCCGAAGCGACCACGCCGTAGTTCACGCCCGCGACCGCGCCGAGCGAGCCGCCCGCATTCTTCATATATCCGCGCACGGTCAGATCGACGCCGGAGATCGTGCCGTAGTTGCAGTCGGTCAGGTAGCCGCGCGCCTTGTCCGTTCCGCTCTCGACGATCTTGGTGCCCGACTGAACGACCAAGCGCAGGTTACTGATGCGGGAGTAACGATGCTCATCCCCCTCTTCGCCGAGCACGCCGACGAAAGAGTGCATCGCCGAGGCGGAATTCATCGTCACGATGTATCCGTTGCCGTTGATCGCCCCGCGGAAAGGATGATCCTCGTCGCCGATCGCCGCGGTCGCAGTCGCCGCGTCGAGGGTGAAGGAACCCGAGATATTATACTCAACGTACAGGCGATAATCCGCCGCCACGTTGTCACGAACTCG